>DHOG01000195.1 GCA_002410715.1 Ruminococcaceae bacterium UBA5396
CACACCACCTGGCATACCGTTCGGTACCAAGGCGGTTCAATAGTTTACACGTGCTTTCAGATAGTGGGCAGACATACAAGGATAGCCGAGTCTGTCCACTATGATTGTTTTTGTGAGTGCAGAGTTCAGCATTGCCGCCGCTCTCCACACTCCTTTCCGACAATTCGCCATTTCGTGTACTTTCCGTTCTGACAGGTATAGTGCCCGGAGCATTTTGTACCTCGTGCGCACCTTTTTCCATTGCTTCCAGTACACCGCCCGGATTCTGTGGCGCAGCCACTTGTCCGTCTGTTCCATCAGACTTTTCATGTCCGCATATCGGTAATAGTTAATCCACCCATTCACATAGCTTCGGAGTTTCTCTTCTCTTTCCGAATTGCTCCACTTGTTTCCTCTGATCGTCAGTTCCCTTAGCTGGTTCTTCATTTTTGCCACCGATTTGGGATGTACCCTCATACGGCATTTCCCTTTATAGCGGTAAAAGCCGTAGCCGAGGTATTTTATTTTGCTGATATGGCTTATCGTCGTTTTCTGGAGGTTGACTTTCAGAAACAGTTTCCTCGTGATAAATGGCACAATGTTTTCCAGCGTCCGCTCTGCACTTTTCCTGCTTTTGCACAGAATCAGGCAGTCGTCGGCATATCTCACGTATTTATGCCCTCTGCGTTCCAGTTCCTTATCCAGTTCGTTTAGCATAACATTTCCACATAGCGGACTTAACGGGCTGCCTTGCTGCACGCCCTCTGTCGTTTCCTGGAAACCTCCGTCCTCCATTATCCCGGCATTCAGATATTTATGTATCAGCGAGATCACCCTCCCGTCCTTTACCGTCCTCGACAGCACCTCTATCAGTTTGCTGTGATTCACCGTGTCGAAATAGGTTTGTAAATCCATGCTGACTGCATAGATATATCCTTCGTTGATGTATTTCCTACATCTTTCCAGTGCGTCATGCGCACTTCTGCCGGGTCGAAATCCGAAACTGTTGTCTGAAAACTGTTCCTCGTAAATAGGGGTCAGTTCCTGTGCGATTGCCTGCTGGATTACCCTGTCCACCACGGTGGGTATCCCCAACTTCCTCACTTTGTCTTTCTCCTCTTTGGGTATTTCTACCCTTCGGACTGGGTTTGGCTTATATTTTCCTTCCCTCACCTGCCGGACAAGCTCGCCTTGGTGTTCTCTCAGATAGGGCAGAAGTTCATCCACCTGCATTCCGTCGATACCACCGGCTCCCTTGTTTGCTTTCACCTTCTTATATGCGGCGTTGAGATTGTCGCTTCTAAGTATGGTGTCCAGCAGATTGTCCATCCAAAAATCCGTGTTGGTGTCAGGGTTCCCGGTAATCCTTCCTTGGGCGTACACTCCTGCCTGTTCTTTCTGTTCCGCAGATACCATCCGCAGGTAGTCCTCAATATGAAGTTGTCTGTACTTAGTTCCATGTCCGGTTTCCATTTGGAAATAACACCTCCTACTGTTCAGCCCTTCGTCCGGTATTTACAATCACCGGCTTACTATGGCCTCTGCTGACTTCTCACGGCAAGCTTTACTCCGTGGCGGCGAATGTTTTATCACCTTGTCACGTTCGTGAGATCTCCCCGGGTACTCACACGTTCTTTCTCTCCATGTCCCCACCATCTTTACTGTGTCGGATTCCGTGCAGTTATTGGACTTTGACCTGTCTTGCGGTCTTATCCTCCGTGTTCAGCCTGAAATGGTTTCTGTTCGTTGGGGCAGAGGTTTGCCTACACCTTCCTTCAGCCCTCTCAAACCTCACGGCGAGAACCTTGGTGTTCAGCTATATCCTTCCCACTGCTAGGCGGATTCGGGACTTTCACCCGTTAGAGCGTGCACCCGCCGGGCGCACAACGGCAAGCAATGTGACTGTGGCCACAGTCACATTGCTTGTTGGGGAGCCTCCCCAAACCCGGCATTTCGGGACATTTTGTCCCGAAATCTTTTGTCTGCGCCACCGTCGCTATCGCTCTTGTTCCTTATTTTCTCGCCCGTCCGTCAGGCCGAGAAGATGATCGTTCGCTTTTACTGCCACGATCTCCTGCATTTCCCGCTGGGCCTATGCCTGACCTCGTACCTGCTTTCCTCCATAAGCCGGAGGAAAGCGTCAAAATCGGCAGGACCTTTTTGAGCTCGTCGGCTATAGCAAGACACAAACGCTGCTTATAGGACGGGGCCTTTTCCCGATCTGTTGGCCATAATGCAAAAACTGCCCTTTGCTGTGCTGCGCACGATTTTGAATATAAGAAAGATTATGTTCAATACACACCCGGTCAGAGAGCCGCCGCAGGGAAAAGGTGGAGCCAATGAAGTTATGAAACTTGCGGGAGCAATCATATCAGGTGTCAAAAAAAGACCTCTCGTCGGAAAACCTGGCGGAGAGACCTTTTACAAATGGGTTAGTTATTGGGTTATTATGGCATGCCGATGATTATTTGTCTGACCGTTAAGTCCGGTTCCAGGTAGGCAGAGGCCCGAGTCACGAACTTAGAGGATCGTTTTGATCGCCTCCACAGCTTGACCAGCCAGCCGCTCGGCTTCCGGCAATGTAATTGTGTAGGCAGAAGTGTCCTTCCTTTCGGGCTTCTGATCCGATGGCAATAGGTCCGCAATGTGCAGATCGAGCAGGAGCGCAGGGGTGGCACCGGTCCTTTTAAGCAGTTCTCCCCGAAGTTTGGGATTGTCACCATCGGCCCCGCCGCTGATCGAAAGGAATCCATATTGTTTGGGGGATTTTTTCAGGTATTTGAGATAGGGGCGTAAAGGGGATGCGACTTGCCCCATCCAGACCGGCTCGAAGAACAAAATCAAGTCAAACTTGTCCATGATCTCCGGAGCCGGCTGTACTTTTGGCGTCCGGTCGAAAAGCATGTCCAGCATGATCGCTCCGTTGGTTATAGGCTTTCGGGTGGATATTTTGATATGTTCTACAGTTAATTCTTTTGCCACGCAGGCGGCAAAAGCGTCATTATTGCCTGTAAACGAAAATGAAAGAATTGCAATCTTCACCGGGAATCTCCTTGTACCGTTTCGATAATCATTGGATAATCGCTCGTTTGCATTTTAATGAAATACTCCGTTTTCAAATATGAATCGATTAATTAGGTCGGTTCATTCAGCCTTTTCCGCTGTAACAGTATGATCGCCAGAATTACAATCCATACCATGTACCCGTAGATATTCAAACGCTCCCAAACACCCATCCTGGGCGTGGGCAAATTTAACGCATATTTCGGTTGATCTGATCCGGCCAGGATGCCACAAATGACGAACAGGATCATCGTGATGGCCGAATAGATGCGGAATCTGCCTGGGAAGGCCACGGCGCCTGCGATCATGGCCGGGAACATGCAGAGAAAAACGCCTGCCGCCGTTAAGATTCCATGCATTGTATCCGAGAAATCAGGTTCTACGTCGCGCAAATGGATCGGAAAGAAAATCGTCGCCGCCAGTCCAAGAATCTCCTTCGCTATGATCAGGACGCCCGCAATGATAAGGGCCGGCTTCCCGTTGGAGGCGCGGATCACTCCAATGCCGAAAGCAAAGATCAGCAGGTCATAGATAACAAAAAGGATGGTTACAAGTCTCCTGGTTGGCGCGTCGATCGCGATGTATTCGCTGACAGTTTGCGAAATTGGGCTGTATTCCCGCCACATTGCTGTCGCGATTCCGTCAATGACGAGGTAAAGGATTGAGGATACGATACCCAAAGTGATCAGAACCGTTTGCAACCTGGACACTGTTGAGCTTTTTCCCCTTTCGGCAATATTGTTGGTGATTGAATTCATATGCCCCTTTCCAGCGATTATTTCTGCGCCTGCGTCAGCGCGTTTTCGAGCGCTTTCAGATGCGTCTTGGAGGTGAGGGTGGCCCCGCTGATTACATCCACCTGCAGCGATTGCGACGCGGCCACATTTTTGAATAAATCATCAATATGCTTCTCACCGGTCAGCTCGGCCGGTTTCCCTTCTTTATTCAAGGCCCCTTTCAGGATTTGGACATCGGCAATCTCACCGCCGGATATGGTCACTTTGACCGATGTATCCCGGGAGTGATCCTTCGTCCCGATGTATTCCCCGGTGTAGCTGCCGTCCCGCAATTTCGTGAAGTCCACATCGCC
>DHOG01000192.1:0-129 GCA_002410715.1 Ruminococcaceae bacterium UBA5396
AACCGGAAAGACTGGATCATTAAAAACGGTTACATTAAAAAGGTCTACAGCTCCGGCAGCCAAAACGTATACTGTCGTATCAGGCGATAGCCTATGGAAAATTGCGCAGAAAAAACTTGGCTCCGGGGC
>DHOG01000192.1:394-8040 GCA_002410715.1 Ruminococcaceae bacterium UBA5396
ACGTAAGGTGATAATATGGAAATCGATATATCTAAATTAAAATATAAATTTTTAGTTGTTTTAAAAAGCGGCGCCTCTATAAATATCACTAATCTTATTACGGATTGCTCCATAGAGGACCCTGATGGAGAAATTTCAGAACATGCCGAAATGACAATTAATAATATTCTTTATGGCAGCGGTAGAATCAGTTCCGTTATTACGCCGGGCAGTGCGTTGTATATTTCTTCTGATTGGGGCTCAGGATTTGAGGAAATATACCGGGGCACAATTTGGGATTGGGACGATGAAGGAAGCACTACTGACAAATCCTTTAAATTTTCAGTCTATGATATTTTGAAATACCTTGAACAAAGTGAGGACAATATCTATTTTCCAGCGGGACTTAGCACAAAAAGCATTGTTGGAAATATTTCAAACAAATGGGGGATTCCATTTTCCTATACGTATTCGTCGATTACCCATTCCAAAGTTGTGTTGCCGGCAACCGAACTGAGTGAGGCGATAAAGACGGTCCTTGATGATGCGCAGAGTAAAGTTGCCGCTAATTATGTTATCCTGGCTCGCAAAGGCGTTATGGATGTTATACCACAGGGTAGCAATAGCACCGTATGTGTGTTTACAGGCCGGGAGATTGAGACAACGTCCAATAAACTATCTATGGATGACTTAATCACGAAGGTTATTGTAGGCGGGCAACAGGACAACGCCGGAAAAGTTCCTGTGGAAGCTGCATTTACGGGCCGAACGGAATTTGGTACATTACAGAAACTTGTGTCACGAGATGAAGATACAACGCTGAATGCGGCATCTGCTGAAGCACAAAAGATGTTAAAAGAACATGGTAATTTATCGGGAGACAGGGAAATAGGAGCTCCGGATGTGCCTTTTATACGGAAAGGGGATAAGGTCAAAATTGTGACAGGAAGTTTCAACGGATATTATTATGTGCTTGGGGTAACTCATTTACCGGTAGAAAGGCGTATGACAATGCAGGTGAAAAGTGTCACGCAGGAAAGTGTACCGATTAAATCTGCCACAAAGTAAGGAGGAGAAGCATGGACCATACAGGCTACAATACTCTGGCAGGAGTTTTACATACAAAAATGACGAAGACATCAAAACCTCATCGGATTGTTGATTTCGGTGAAATCCAAAGCAATTACAGCCTTAAAACAAATTTCTTTCCGGTTGAGATTCCTCCAAAAGATTATGTAGTTTGCCGGGAAGCCACAATGGTGGGGCAAAATCTTACGCAGACAAAAACAGGTGAAGATGTCCTTCTGCCGCCTAAAATGGCCGCGATTAAACCTGGGGATCGTGTGTTTGTTATCTGGAATGACGCTACTCCGGTTGTTATAGATGTTATCTGTCCAGCAACTGAGGTGATTAATAATGCCTGATTTATTCCCTTCCTTTAATGTGCCGGATTACATCGAAAGTGACTCTGCTCAGTCAAGCCAAAACTTTCCCAAAAGCGTATTATTTGATTTTGATTCAGGGGATTTTGTCAGAGACGGCGCGGGCCGCCTTATTGAAAGCAGTGGCTATGACGCATGGGTTCAGTGGTGTATTAAGGCCATAGCAACTCAAAGATATGCTTGCATGGCATACAGCAGCGATTATGGTGTGGAAACCGACGGAATATTATCTTCATCTCTCAGTGATAAAGATGCCGCAGAAGCACAAATCGCCTCAACAATTACCGATGCGCTTTTAGCGGATCAAAATAACCGTACAAAGGCAGTTGGCTATTTTGATTTCTATTGGTCGGAAGATTCTGTTACTGTAAAATGCGTTGCTACGGCAACCGATGGGGCCACTGCAAACATATCCGTTAATCTAAAAAGAGGTGATTAGTTTGGCGGAAGAATTTGAATTACCTGATTTTCTGAAAAGTCAATCGGCTGAGGAGATTCATCAGCGTATGTTATCGAATTTACCTGATGATATAGATTCGTCTGATGGAGGGTTTCCTTCCGATCTTACCAAGCCGACAGCAATAGAAAAAGCTGAGATGGTAGAGTTTTCTCTCGCGGAAACTATCAAAAACATTTTTCCACAATGGGCGGACGACGCTACTTTACTTGACTATCATGCACAGACTCGAGGTATGAAGCGCAAGGCGGCAGTTAGCTCAACTGCCACCTTGACTGTTACCGGAGAAGCAGGAACAAAGATACCAAGCGGATTCACGTTTTGCACGGAAGCAACCAATGATGCCGCCGCAGTAGAATTTGAGACAACGACAGATGCGGCTATCCCCGATAATGGGATTTTGAACATATCCGTATCCGCTGTTGACGGAGGAGTGCAGGGAAACGTCAGCGCTAACAGTATAACCCTGCAGGTCAAGCCGCTAAATGGGCTTAATAGTGTGACAAATTCCAGCGCAGCAATCGGCGGGGAAGACGAGGAAAGCGATGATGCCCTCCGGAAACGGGTTGTTGAATACGATCAAACGCAAGGGCAGTCATTTGTAGGATCTCAAAATGATTATAAGCGTTGGTCATTGGAGGTTGATGGAGTAGGCTCGGCAAAAGTTGTCCCGGCACAGGATGATACCGGATTGGTAACCATCATAATTACTGACGCAGCAGGAAATCCCGCAAGCAGCGATTTGTGCACGGCGGTATATAACCACATAGTAAGTCCTAATGATGATTCTCAGCGCCTTGCGCCTGTCAACGGGGTCGTTTTATCGGTTATAACGCCAACAGCGTTTGATGTCAGAGTATCCGCTACGGTAAGACCTGAAGCATCATATACAATCGTAGGGATACAGTCAGCATTTTTAGCGGCGCTTAAAGCCTATCTGCTGACTTGCATTGATGATGTTAAATACAACAAAATTTGCAGTTTGCTGATGGATACGCAAGGAGTTAGTGATTATTCAAATGTGCTGCTTAATGGCGGTATATCAAACATATCGTTGACGGCCAGCCAGTTGGCAACAACAGATTCTACTAAGGTGGTGCTATCCAGTGCGTCATAATAGTGAAAAAATCAAGACCATTTTATCAAGCCCGGAAGGGCAAAAAAGCCTTGATTATGTGAGCCCGATTTATGACAATGCTTATGTCGCACTGTGGTTATATCAGGTTATAGGACTGGAATTGGACGAAATGGTCGTATGGGTTAAAAACCTATCGGATGAAATTGTCCCTGAAAAGACTAAGCTTCTTGTGTCCTTTTGGGAAAAAGAATATGGCATACCGATAGATGAGACACTGCCATTAAGTCAACGCAGAAATATATTGCTTTCGAAAATTAAGACCAGGGCACCAATTACTCCGTATCGAATCAGAACTATTGTTACAGCTGCATGTGGCCGATCTTCCAGAGTTGCAGAGAATGTTGCAAAAAACACGTTTCACGTTATTATATCTGCTCCAGGGCAGAATGGCATTGACGAGACGGCAATTAAATATGCCATAGATCAAATAAAGCCTGCCCATTTGATTTATGAAATCAAGTATGAGCAGGGTGTGCAGACTCCGATATATGCTGGGTGTTTCATGAGAGTACTCAAAACCGTTACGCTAAGGCAGGTGAACTGATATGGCATTTGAAAGATTTTATATAACCGATAAAGGATCCGCTCTTCTGGCAAAAGCACAAATTGGAGAAAAATTGATTTACACGAGAGCCGCTGCAGGCGATGGGAAAATTGAAAAACAATCTCCAACAACGTTAAATGATATTATTAACAAGATTACTGATTTGAGTATCTCAGAATTAGACTTTAGTGAGCCCAAAATAGCAAGCGTTCAAATCAGATTTTCCAATAAAGATGTTCAAGCGCCGTTTTATTGGCGCGAAATCGGATTATATGCCAAGGGAGACGATGGGAAGGAAATATTATATGCCTATGGGAATGCCGGGGAAAAGGCGGATTTTATCCCTTCCTATGGTACCACGCCTACCGAATTCGTATTTTTAATGAATACGATCATTGGAAATGCAACAAACGTTACTGCAGTGATTGACGATAGCCTAATATACGCAACAAAGAAAGACATTAAAGCAAAGGCGGATTTGGTGGATGGCATAGTTCCACCGACGGAGCTTCCTGCGGCAAGTGATACAACATTGGGGGCGGTAAAGTTGTCAGCAGACTTCAAAATAAATTCAGATGGGACTTTATCAGTCGATAAAGGCAAAATTGGAGGAACTGGTACCGTGCCGGTTGCGGTTACAGAAAATCAAGTCGCTGTAGAGTTGGAATTTCCTATTAAGTTCAACTCTTGCGGCGAGGCGATTGCTACTGATGACGATAGCGGAACAGGAATTATATCACTTGAATCCATCGGCGGCAGGTTAGAGTTTGTCGCCCGAAACGTATTATAAGGAGGACATCAAATGAATGCAATTTTAGCAACGAAAGAGTACGCCGACGCGCTATCTCAAAATAAATTCTCTGTTTTTGGGTTTAATGATGATTCCGATAGTGCACCGGAACAGGTAAGCAATAGTGATGGTATTCCTGCAGCGTCTTTTAAGCCTGGCGTCGACAAGGTGCTATTGTTTGAAACTGACTGGGCTCAAAGGAACGACATCCCGATTTCAATTGAATATTATATGGATAAATCTGATGCAGGAAAACAACTTTGCTTGCAAGTTGGATATTGTTTTGACGGAGCTTCAGTCTCTTGGCTGGATGCAGAAACAGTTACCGCGCCATCTGATATGAGCATGAAACGATATTGTTTCTCTGCTGTGATTTCTTCAACCGTAATTCCGTCTGGTGAAAGCCATACTTTAAGAATAAAACTGCGGCGCCTTGGAAGTAATGAGCAAGATACCCATACCGGAAATTTTTGTTTGGCTGCTGTCAAATACTATAGGATTGGAGATTAATGATGAATATTGTCGAAGGTAAATATCCGGGCCTTTCATGGGACATCACCCCAGAAGAAAAAGACGGAAAAATTGTTTTACCTGCTGCGGAAGTCGAAGTCGCCGGAACTACATATCAAATGCCAGCTGCATCATTCGATAAAGCCGACGGTACTATATATATGACACCGGACGGCTATTCTTTTGTCGGCAAGGATGGTACGGACGATATTAAAAAATTCCCAAATGGCGAGAATTATTGGATTTGCGCCATAAATAAAGACGAAATTATGTATTTAAAGGCGGTGCAAACGGAATGATTATTTTAGGCCAAAAAAAGCAGACGACACCTGAGGTTCCGGTTGATAATTTCGCTGTTAACAGCGATGATGTTGAGGTATTTAATGCCATTTGGCAACAACAGCATTGGCATGATATTTCAAATACATTGTCAACAACGGAAGGATTAGTTGTCGAAGCGGTTGCTGAAGGTGGACAAAGTGTCAATGTATATAGTAACGGCGGCTCCTTAACAGGAAATATCAATAAAACTGCCATGATAAAAATAGGCGGTAATTATCATTTAGTCGCCGCTGGGGGAACGGCAGCGGGGAATAAGGTGCCAATCACGATTTATCCGCCCGCGCCTTCCGGAGGCTACGCAGATGGGACGCAGGTAGAATTTTGCGATTCATCCTTGGAAGTACACGATTTTTACTTGGGAAGTAATGCGTGGGTTTACCAGCCTGGTTTTCGCGCTTACCAGCTTATCAACCCGGCAACGTGCGGATATTCAAATAGACCAGTAGGTTTTTTTGTAAAACACAGGCCAACGGGGACGGAAGGGGTGGATTACAATGTTGTTCTATTCTATCCTTTCTATGTTGGAAAATATCAGGCTTCGAAAGCAGACGCGACGGCTTCTTCAAGTGGCAGTAGCACTGCGGCTGTATCTAAAAAAGGGGTTATCCCATGGGCATCGGTTACTTTTGACGCTGCTATGGCCGCTTGTGCGGCCAGTGATGCAGTGAATGGCAAGGACATTGGTACACGTCTTGTACGTGATGAAGAGTGGGTTGCCCTTGGAGTGTATTCAATGCTTTTAGGGCCAGATCGTTTCGGGTCAAATCGATGGGGACCGTTTGGTAATAATGGTAGCGTAAAAGATAATGATGATACAAGCATTATATTTACAGCAGACCCTACGGTTTCGAGCCGCGCTCTGACGGGAACAGGAGTAAAGTCAGGGTGGAAAACAGGGCAAAATCTTACGTCCCATACAGGCCGTGTAAATGGAGTATATGACCTTAACGGGAATGTATGGGAGTGGACATCCGGGCTAAAGTTAAAAGTGGGGAGCAGCGGTACCGGTTTTTTGTTTGTTGATGAAGCGGATACAGGATTACAATTCCCGAGCGGATGGTCGGGTAATACGGAATATACTACAGCTCTTAATACAGACAAAAAAATTGCGAAACACGCTATCATGGGTGCGGGAGATGGTACGGGGCGTGCCGAATTTGGTAATGATTATCAATATCAGGGTACAAGTGCGAATACCGAATTTTTGCCTTTTCGCGGTGGTAACTATTATAATGGTTCTGGCGCTGGCGTGTTCGCCCTCAACATTAATAACCCACGCTCGTATACTTCGGGCTCTGTGGGTTTCCGCGCCGCTTTTTGCGTTTCGTGATTTTGCGAATAAGAAAATCTGCTGTGGCGCGGTAGCGCCACTTTTTTATTCCCGCGGAAGCGGGCCAAAAAAATTCAAAATTCAGCATATTGCTTACGAAAGGAGTAATTTCGTTCCAAATCCAAGACTTTTATACATAAAATTCACTATAATATTACGGAAATTAAAAATTTCATTTATATGGAGTATTTATGTCGGATAAAAACGGACACAGGCATTTCAGCAAAGCATATGAAAAATTGTTTATTCAGCAAAAGGTTTATGATCTTGGTTTATATCTGTGGCCGGCACTTGGGAAAATAAATAAAGAACAGCGCTTTGTAATCGTCCAGACACTAATGCAAGAGTTTAATGAAATCAAAAAACTTGTCTTTGTTGCAAATAAAAAGTATTCAAAAAAAGACACGCTGCGAAAGTTGGATACTGAAATCGGCGCGTTTAAAATGGATATTCAATGGGCCAATGATTTAGGGTATCTCAAAGATCCTCAATTTGAGGTGATTGCTAATTGTATAATTGAAGTTGGCCAAATGGTAGGCGGATGGTTAAAGTCTGAACGTGAGAAGTCGGGAACTATTGACGCAGACGGCAAGGAATATCTTTGTTCAGCCTGTGGTGCGGTAATCACAAAAAGAATCAGTGATTATTCCAGCACACATTTTGGAAGATCTCTTTGCTATGCTTGTCAAAAGAAAGTGTCTAAAAAGTAATTGGGAATAGGCCGTATTTGCCTTTTCGCGGTGGTGACTACGATAATGTCTCCCACGCTGGCGTGTTCGCCCTTAATATGAATAACTCACGTGCGTCATATGGTTCCAATGTGGGTTTCCGCGCCGCTCTACCTCATGCCGGAGACGTGTTGTTTAAGGACACCGCACAGTGCATTGAGGATAAAGGGAATTACTTCCATACTTTATATGAGTAAAAAAATGAATTGCTATGGGGCTGTTAGTACTTTCAAGGAAAACCGCCCCTATATTTTAATTTTGGGAACGAATTTGTTTTGCCTTTTCGCGGTGGTAACTATTATAATGGTTCTGGCGCTGGCGTGTTCGCCCTCAACATTAATAACCCACGCTCGTATACTTCGGGCTCTGTGGGTTTCCGCGCCGCT
>DHOG01000203.1:0-1169 GCA_002410715.1 Ruminococcaceae bacterium UBA5396
CTCCCAGGCGGCCTTCGCGGGCCAGGCTCAGGCCCTGCCCCTCAGGGAGGTGGCTGCAGAGGGTGCGCGGCGTACCTCCACGGGCATTGGCGAACTGGATCGGGTGCTGGGGGTCTCGGCCGAGGGCGAGGGCGGCGTGGTAGCCGGCTCCACCATCCTCCTGGGCGGCGATCCGGGCATCGGCAAATCCACCCTGCTCATGCAAGCCGCGGCCAGCTTGGCCCTGCGTGCGCCCGTGCTTTATATTACGGGCGAAGAGAGCGCTGCCCAGCTCAAGCTGCGTGCGGAACGGCTGGGCGTGGGCGGCGATATGCTGCTGCTTGCCGAAACCGATCTTTCCCTGATTCAGGTGGAGGCAGCCCGCCTCAAGCCCGGATATCTTATCATCGACTCCATCCAAACCATGTATTGCCCCGAATGCTCGGGCGTCACCGGCAGCGTTAGCCAGGTGCGCGAGGCCACGGCCCTTTTGACCCGCCTCGCTAAAACAACGGGCTGCGCCGTTTTCATCGTGGGTCATGTTACGAAGGAAGGCTCTCTCGCCGGGCCGCGTATCCTAGAACACATGGTGGATACGGTGCTCTATTTCGAAGGCGAACGGCATGATGCCTATCGCCTGCTTAGGGCCGTAAAAAACCGCTTTGGCTCTACGGATGAGATCGGCGTCTTCGAGATGCGCTCCACCGGCATGGCCGAGGTGGCGGATCCTTCTGCCCTTTTCCTCACCGGCGCGGAGGCTTCGGGCTGCGCCGTGACCTGCGCTATGGAGGGCACCCGGCCCATCTTGGCCGAAGTACAGGCCCTCTTAAGCCCCTCCGCCTTCAGCAATCCCCGCCGCATGGCCGCCGGCATGGACACCAACCGTTTGGTCCTCCTTTTAGCAGTTCTTGAGAAAAAGGCCGGCCTCAAGCTCTACGATAAAGATGTGTATACCAATGTGGTTGGCGGCCTGCGCCTCGACGAGCGCAGCGCGGATCTGGCCATCGCCCTGTGCATCGCCTCCTCCCTTTCCGACCTGCCTCTCCCCGCCCACACAGCCCTCCTGGGCGAAATTTCCCTCACCGGCGAAATACGCCCCGTGAGCCGCTTGGATAAGCGCGTGCAGGAATGTGCCCGGCTGGGTTTTTCTCGCATCGTGCTGCCCAAAAGCGACGCCCTGCCCAGCCTGC
>DHOG01000203.1:1370-1532 GCA_002410715.1 Ruminococcaceae bacterium UBA5396
AAAGCGACGCCCTGCCCAGCCTGCCCGGTATAAGCTACACCTTTGTTTCCCACATTCGAGAAGCAATGCTGTTGCTTCACGGCTGAGCTTGTGCTATAATTACTCTCGCGGTCGGGTTTTCGCCCGCCCCACGAATGTACCCGTAGCTCAGCTGGATAGAGC
>DHOG01000203.1:1732-12778 GCA_002410715.1 Ruminococcaceae bacterium UBA5396
AAGGCCAGAGGTTCGAATCCTCCCGGGTACGCCAAAGCCTCCGAAAACAGGCAGTTTTCGGAGGCTTCGTCTTTCCCGCATGATATCATGAACTCACTAAATTCCTAGGTATCTGCATATAATAGCACTTCATATTACACGGTATTGTTATTAATAATGTGGTGGTTGGAAAGCTGGTATAAGCCGATACAATGTCACAACTTTGTCGCATCTTTATGCTAGAATGAGTTGGAGGTGAAAACATGCTAAAGATACTGGTGGTCGAGGATGAAAAACCAATTTCCAACCTGATCTATACGCACTTATCGAAGGAAGGGTATCAATGCGTTCAAGCATTCGATGGGAAACAAGCTGCCGATCTGCTTGAAGCCACCGCTTTCGATATGGTACTTCTCGATATTATGTTACCCGAGGTCGATGGATATGAACTTCTGGAGTATATCAAACCAATAGGAATTCCCGTGCTATTTATCTCAGCGAAGGGCGAATTATCTGATCGCATCAAAGGTCTTCGACTAGGTGCCGATGATTACATTGTGAAACCCTTCCAAGTCGGCGAATTATCGGCTCGGATAGAGGCCGTGCTGCGTCGCTATGGAAAATCGCAGCGCCACTTGGAGGTGTTAGATATTCAGATCGACGTTGATGCACGGCAAGTGTTTCAACAAGGGAAAGTGGTTGATCTGACCGTGAAGGAATTTGATTTACTGATAGAGCTGGTGCGAAACAAAAATGTCGCACTCCATCGGGAAAAGCTGTATGAGCGTGTGTGGAATGAGCCTTTTACGGGAGAAACCCGCACCCTGGATTCACACATGCTACGTCTGCGGAAAAAGCTATCCTGGGAAAATCACATAAAAACTGTATTTCGGATTGGATATCGATTGGAGGTTTAAATGCGATTTTCTATAAAGCTGTTTCTCAGCATCAGTTTGATTATCGCAATCGCATTAGCCTGTTTTTGTACGGCGATGGTGAGCTATAACTATCGTTTATCCATGCGGCAGGCATATGATGATGCACTTCTGGAATTGCGAACGATCCGTATGTCATTGCAGATCGCAATCCACACCGATGGTGAAAAGCAAGCGATGGCATCGTTGAACAACCAAATATGGCAGGTGTCCTACGGCAAAAAACTGACCCTGTTTGATGATCAGGGCCAGCTGCTGTACTCAAACAACGCAGAGCGGGATATGCAGGGACGGTATACAATACCATCGGATCAGACTGGTGAAATGGTGTCGTTCGGCCATGGAACAGATGTTGGTTTTTATGAGTTCACGGCCAGCAGCTGTTTCACCGTTGGCAATTCTGTTTATCACTTAGTAATCATTCAATCAGCAGACGACATTTTGGAGCGGCTTCAAAACCAGTTGAAGATATACCAATATATGTACGTCTCTTTGATTGCTGTCGTGTTGTTTGTTCTTTTTGTTTTTTCGCGCCTTTTTACAAAACCCGTTCGACAGCTAGCTTCTTCCACCCGGCGGTTGGCTGATGGCATGCTTGACGAGAGGGTAGAAATCAAAACATCCGATGAAATCGGACAATTGGGCAGAGACTTTAACCTAATGGCGCAGTCCATACAGGAAAAAGTGGAGCATTTGAACCAAGAGTCAAGCAACAAAGATCTCTTTATCGCCAATTTCACCCATGAGATCAAGACGCCAATGACATCGATTCTTGGATATGCCGATTTGATCTTTCAGATGCCAAATATCTCTGCCGAATTACGTGCGGCCTCCGAGTATATCCTCAATGAGAGCCTTAGGCTTGAATCGCTTTCCCATAAGCTAATGGAGCTATATGTTCTTGATAAACAGGATTTCATCTTTACAGAGATGTTTATGCCGGATTTCTTGCAGGAACTCAAGCTCTCCATGTCGACGATGCTAGACAGTAAAGGCGTTTCACTCATTCTGGCTGCTGATCCGGCATTCACATATATTGAGCCGGACTTGTTCGTGAGCATGATCAGCAACCTGATCGACAACGCCGTCAAAGCCGGTGCGACAGAGATCACGATCCATGGCCATTGGAACGAAGAATACTATCAAATTGACATTCAAGACAATGGATGCGGAATGGATACAACAGAGCTTCCCCATATCAGAGAGGCATTTTATATGGTCGATAAGTCCCGTTCCAGAAAGCAGCATGGCGCTGGACTTGGCCTGGCTCTGTGTGAAAAAATCGCACAGCTCCATCAAACGACCTTGCACTTTGCCAGTACCAAAGGCAAGGGAACCCTGGTTTCTTTCAGTTTGAGGGAGGGAAGAAAGTAATGAGCAAACGCGGCTCTGAAATTATTGTGTATTTGATGTTGATAGCCCTGGCGATCATCGTTACCCTTGGGGTGATTGTTCCCGGATGGTTACTTGATGTGCAAATCAGCAATTCAATTGATCAGATTTATGAAGGAGATGCATTCTATACAAGATATCAGTTTGCGCAGGGCAATGCCGACGAAGTGCAATGGATAAAGCTGGATCCTGATGACGAAAAACGCAATGTGGCGTCTGACAACGCGCAGGCAAAGATTTTAGCGCTGATGCAATGTGGGGCTTTGCCCACGTTTTCGTCCAACGAATTGTTCTGCCTGGCCATTTATCAGAGCTCAGATGCAGACGGTCGTATCCAGGAGCTTTGGAAGGCATCGTTTTACATTCCTTCCACCAACTGCACTATAGACTACAAATGGGATGAAGTGGGGATCAAGGAAATAACGATGAACTGCAATGCAAAGCGTAACCTGAGATATTTGCCGGATCCGGTGGAAGCTGTCAGCGCATTGTCACGAAACTCAAACGTATTTTCGTTGTGCAGCGATGTTGCGTTTGTCCGTAACGAAGCGACGCAGGAAGTATACTGTGTTCGTATCCGAGTCAGTCAGGAAAATTTGTACTTCACGCTGATTCGCATGAATCCGTAATACCTCCGTCCTTTTTCTAAATAGCTTTTTATATCTTTGACATCTTTGACACATGTATGAGACAGCTTCTATACATCAGGCGTCTATACTGGTTATGATGTCAGCGGAAAGGAGGTGTGGGAATGCGCTGGATCATTAGGCCGGTTTGGGGGCTTCTCATCGTCGGAATCGGATTCATGGCGTATGGCCTTTATCGACAGGAGCATTTAATCGTCCTTAAGAAGGCGATAAATATCTGTTTGGAGTGTATAGGAGTGGGATGATAAATCAAAGCACGAAGAGACAGCGCATACGAAAACGAACTTGGATACAGCTTATCGCGGCATGTCTTTCGAACGGATACATAGCAGGTTTTCTTGGTTCCAAAATATACAAAGGAAATACAAAATTCTTTTGTGTGCCTGGACTCAACTGCTATTCCTGCCCCGGTGCGATGGGTTCCTGTCCGATTGGCGCGTTGCAAGCAGTACTAGGTGATCGGAAGTACAACTTCTCTTATTATATCTTTGGTATTCTGATTCTGATTGGTTCCTTGCTTGGACGTTTGGTGTGCGGGCTTTTATGTCCCTTTGGCTTTGTACAGGATTTGCTGCACAAAATACCCCTGCGGAAATTAAGGATCGCAACCAGAGTTGATCGAGCGCTGCGATGGCTGAAATATGGCATTCTGCTGGTTTTTGTGATTATTTTACCCATATTCGCAACCAATGCTTTTGGGGTTGGATCGCCATATTTTTGCAAGTGGATATGCCCGGCAGGGACGCTGGAGGGCGGATTCCCATTGCTTTTAGCGCACGAGAGCCTTCGCCAATCGATCGGATGGCTCTTTAATTGGAAGCTGCTTTTACTGATTGCAACGGTACTAAGCTCGATCGTGATCTATCGCCCATTTTGCAAGTATCTCTGTCCTCTGGGCGCATTTTACTCACTCTTCAACAAAGTGAGTTTATATCGGATGGAGGTTGATCAGGAGAAATGTACACATTGCCTGCGCTGTGAGAAGCAGTGCAAAATGGGCGTATCTATAACCAAAGACATCAACGCTCTAGAGTGCATCCGGTGTGGAGAATGTACAAGTGTGTGCAGCCAACACGCCATCACGATGGGGTTTAAGTGTGCTCTCGGCCATAAGCCCCATCAGGAATTATATAAAAGCAATTAACGCTCAAGGAGGATGATTAAATGAAGAAATTACTCATATTGGTATTTACCTGCCTGCTACTGCTCAGTGCAACGGCTTGTACACAGAACGAGATGGGTTCAGACCCGGGAATAGAGGAAACCCAGGGAATAGAGGAAACCCCGGCAATTGAGGAAATCCCGGAAATCGAGAGTATGTTCGAGAATACTCTTCAGCAGTACACCGAGCAAATGGGCTATGAGGACAAACGTCTCGTGCAAAACTTCGAGTTGCTAAAGGCGCTTCACTATAAAGCATATGCGTATTGTACAAGAGATTACTTTGTGCAGACAGCTATCAAAAACGGCGACGAAGAGCGAACGATTAAAACCTTTGTACAGGATAAAAACGTTCGTATCGAGGAATACCTTGGTGACAAACTCGCTTATGTCCAGGTTTATACTGTGGACGATGATATTTATTATGAGTATGATGCTTCAAGCGGTGACGTTAAAAAGATCACCAGCGCTGCTCAAAAAGGTTGGGATATGGGCGGCTACGACTATGGTTTCTTTCAATGGAAAAGTTGTAACGCGCCTCAGGGAGAGCGCTCGGAAACCGAGTTAAATGGCCGGAAAGCCGAGCTCTATGACTATGACATGGGCACAAATGGGTATAACGGGGTATGGTATGACGCTGAGTATGGAATCCCCATGCAATTTACACAGGGGAAATGGACTGAGGTGTATACGGTGGTTCCCAGAACCAGCTTTGATTCGACAGTTTTCACCTTTGACCTCACGATGCCCAGCGTGCCTCTGTCCCTGAGCGATATCCACTCCGTGAATATGAGCAGCGACGGCTCTTCACAAAACGAGATGACGGATCCAGCGGATAGTGACAACAAAATTACGCTGGAAACACTCGATAGGATCCCGGATTTCTCCGCAACAGATATGAGCGGCACTCAGGTCAGCAACGAGATTTTTTCAGAGTATAAGCTTACCTTGGTGAACCTTTGGGGGACGTGGTGTTCTCCTTGTGTAGCAGAAATGCCCGACCTGCAGAAATTATATGAGAAATATAACGAGGATGGACTTAATGTAATAGGGGTCACGGAAGATGCGTACGGTAATGAGGAGTTGATTCAAAAGATCGTTGAAACGCAGGGCGTCAATTATATGATCTTGTATCCGAGTGATCAATTCTATGACGATTTCGTGTCACTGTGCTTTTCGTTTCCGTCTTCCCTATTGGTTGACAGCGACGGTAAGGTTCTGACAACGGTCATGGGCGTACCCGGCTATGAGAAACTCGATGGTATTGTGGCGGACGCCTTACAGCAATAAGCGTGCATCTGACTCACCTATGATGAAACCATGCGTTTGGTGGGAAGGGAGGATTCAATCCCTTCCTACCTTTTTCCATGCCAGTGATTATGAATAGAGCCCATGGATAAAACATATGTACAGGGCTATGTTCCGACAGTTTCGTCTTGCTCTTTTTCAGCCATGGTTTTCTTCCTCTCTTTATTTTAAAATACCATGACCTGATTTTTTCTGTTCAGTTTAGTGTAGCCTATCCATTTTTCAAGCTAATCACAATGTCTCCTAACCTTTGTTTTTCTTAGGAACTCGTCTATGGGGATGATCGCCAAATACGAAGCAATCATTGCCAGAGTTGTATCGATTATAATCCGTAGTAAAACATCGGCAATATAGCCGGAAAATAATAAAGGCATAAACAAAAGGAACACCGCCCAATTCAGGCCGAAAATCAAGAGCCCGAATTTCACTGCTCTATGTTCCAAAGAATGCTCATTTCTATTGTTACTAAGTAAAACAAAGGCTGCTCCTATAGGGATTCCCATTAGGAGTGTCCACATGAATGTTTGCAATGGCCTGGTTTGGTTTCCGGATTGGATCACTCCCAAAAAATAAGCAATATATCTACCAATCAAAAATACCCCTGTAAAAATTGATACTGCCTTTATTTTTTGTCTGAGAGTAAATGTTACCGAGAGATCGCCCTCAACTTTTTCAGTTTGCAGCATGCTTAATAAAACACTCAGCACAAAAACAGGTATCGCATCACTGAGGCCGACAACAAATTCTTTAATGATCGGATTACCAAACAGAGATACTCCCTCAAGCATTGCAAAAAACCAAAGAAGTGATATTGCTGTCCCGTAACGCAACCCTTTCCTCACGCCTTCTCCGGGTATCTCATTTCTGATTTGCCAAAATACAAACGCGACACCGGAAAATGCGAATATGGCCCAAAGAGAAGCAGTGATTTCTGTCCCAAGGATACTTGCTACAAAGCTAAAGTTTGGATTCTCAGGCATAGTACTGTATGGCTTCGTAACAACATGCAGAATTATATCTAGTAACACGCAAGCCAATACGATAGCAACAAGCTTTATTTTATGACCTTTTTTCATATTACCCTCACTCCTATCAAGTATTAAGTATTCTCATCGATAACCGCATTTTCAATTTCAGCCAGATTTGAGAGCATTTTCTCAAGCGAATGTCTTGTCCTTGAAATATCTTTTGTATCCATCTCTTTGAATAATCTTTCCCTAAATATTGCTCCTTTCGGATCTGTCTGCTTCCAGAAATCATAGCTCTGTTCTGTCATTCTCAATCTGGTGACTCTAGCATCCTTCTTATCTTTTTCTATTAACAACAGCCCCTTCTGCTGAAGCTTCATAGCCACTTGTTTGACATTCTGGTGAGAACTTCCCATCGCATTGGCAACTTCTTTCAGAGTTGGGGGAGAAGCAAATAGGCTATTGATCGTCTCGGACAAAAACCATTGTTTGGTTGTCACATCAAATTCCTTGAATTCTCTTTCAAGAAGAGTATTCATCTTATTTGAAATGATCAGTAAAAGGCCAAAAATCATCGCCTCATCACAAATTTCATTAGTCTTGTTTGAATTCACAATTACACCGCCACTATTATATTCGGTAATGTACAATAATCATCAAATTAAGTAATGTATTACCCATTAAGATAATATGTTACCGTTTTTGTATTTGTCAATACCTTTTTGAATTTTTATAATTATTTTATTTCTGTGTTGTTAATGCTACCTATAGACTTCAAAAATATCGTCTGGGACAAAATTGACGAAAAAATGGGCTTACCGAAATATGCCTTATTTGGTATAATCTGATATATGCTTATATGGCATAATACCAATAAGAAGATTAAACCATGCGCATAATTTTGCAAATACAAGGCATGGCCACTGGGGGCCATGCCTTGTATTCTTAGCTATATTATTCTATGCGCAAGAGGCCGAGGACTGGTGAACACGTTTTATAAACCGCAGAATTATAAAAACGATCTTCTTTCCAGCCATTCCCGCAGCGACTGAATGATTCCCGCAAGTATCAGAAACAGACCGAACAAGAAAAACGTGCTCATGGAGTAAAGGGACCATGAAAACATCTTTGTGCCAAACGTGATATGCTCAAAGTATTCTATCAGCATGGAGCTTGCTCCCAGCGCGGCGAGAAGCCCTCCAATGATAAACAGTTTTCCGCCCTTAACATATCGAAACAAGCTAACTGCGGCCGTTGTCAGTATGCCCAGCAGCATAACCACCGGGAATGCAAAAGAGAGAAACCAGTCTCCACGATTGTATAGACAGACGTACAGCAAAAAGGCACTGACAGCAATAAAGCTTATCGGCACAAAGACTACGGGATTGGGGTGGCGAAACCACATCGGTAAAACGGCAATGATGTACAAGGCGGCAATGCCGCTCATCACGTAGCCAGACCAACGGATGGCCCCATAGGTACGCAGACAGAAAATCAGGCATACGATGCTGACGACAGCCAATGCAATCGTAAGAAAGATCGCGGCTGGAAATCTTTCATTATCCTTCTTTTTGGGATACACGGAAGAGTACGCGTAGTTTGCTTTTGGGATGTCGGCATTTTTCGGAATCCAGACAGGGGTGGCGCATAAGGGGCAGCGCTCTGTACCGTCCGTCAGCCTGACACCGCATTTTACACAGTACATGGTCAATCACCTCGAAGTTTACTTTCAATGGTTACAGGAACGCCTAACTCCACAAGCCGGGAGAAAAAGCGCTGTTCAAGCTCGGTTTCCCGAATATTTCGGATCATATTCACATAGGTTGCGTTGCCTAAACTAACAACGGAGCAATTGTTCGGATAGGTATATTGTACGCCGATGATGAATTCCATCCGTTCCACATAAGGCCGCATGGGTTCGGGAAGCTTGACGACCCCGAGATTCGATATGTTCAGGCAACCTTTTGTCTCTCCGACATACGCATAAACCATACGCAGAAAAAGGTTTTTGATGAACAGTGGCATAATTCTCAGAATTGCCAGCTGCTGTGGGATGACGTTAGCCGCAATTCTCGCCGCCATAATCTGTGGCATCGCTTCAGCGGATAACTGAGCGGAGATGCCGTTGCACAGGTCGTCCAATGTAAAAGCACCCAACTGGGGATCAACCCCGGGATTGAGCGTGAGCACAAAGTTGCGCAGGGTTTTACTTCCGTAAAGACGGCGAAGATTGACAGGAACGGTGATTTTCACGGGTTTGGGCCGTCTGTTCGGTGCGTGCTTCGCCTGCATCTCTGTGATGACCTGAGCCATAACGGCCACTAAAAAGACCGTAACTGTAGCATGATAGCTGTGAGCGACTTCCACAAGCTTATCCGTGGGCAAAACCCCGGTAATAAGATGACGAACTCCGTCTTTTTCATGTGTGCCCTTCAGGCGGTAGGAATTCGGCTCAGATCGGCTCATGGCATGCTGACCGCTGTAGCGCAGGAAGCTATCTTCAATTTCTTCTGGCTGGGGCTGTTGCCCAATATCCAGTATTCCATCCAAAGCCGGGATATCGATGCCGTATTTTAACGCAATATACCGCGCGGCCAGTGTTTTGAGAAAGATCATGCCCCCCGTGCCGTCGGTCAGCGCGTGGAAGAACTCCACGGCAATGCGATTTCGATAATATAGAATTCTCAGGCAGCAGGTATGGAGCTCTTTTGTGGCCATATGGGTCAGCGGATAAGCGAAATCCTGGCCAACCGTCAGCGGCCCTCTAATCTCTTCCAGATAGTACCAAAATATGCCGGTGCGCAGCCGCACGTACAGGGAGGGAAAGCGGGGCTTCAGATCATTCGCCGCTTCTTGCAGGAGAGCTGGATCTATATCTTCCCGTAGCGAGACGGATTGTCGGAACACATTGCACCAGCCGGGACGCTTGACCGCGGGGAAAATTAAAGCGGCGTTGTCGAGCCGCAGCCAGAATTTGCTCATTGCGCAACCCTTTGGATAAATTTTTGAATGGCATCCATATCCTGACGCCGATCCTTCACGCCATATAGAACGTATACGTGCCACATGTTGGGGGCAACGGTTAGGGTGCTTTTGCAGCCGGAAGCCAGAAGTTTTTGATGAAGTTTAACGGCGTCGTCACGCATGATCTCATCCCCACCCACAAACAAGAGGCTCTCCGGAAAATTTAGAAGGTCGCCAAACAACGGAGATGCAAGCGGGTTCTCGGGCTCGTCCGTATAGCAGGAAGCGAAAAACTGCAGGCGGCGCAGCGATATGGATGGGTCCATGGATTCATTTTCTACATAGGATTTCCCGGAAGCCGTCAGATCGGTCCATGGCGAAATGGCGACAAGACCGGCCGGAAGGGGAAGCCCAAGCTTTTTGGCCGCGAGGCAGACGGAGAAAATGAGGCCGCCGCCCGCTGATTCGCCCACCAGGACGACTTTGCGAGGATCATATTTTTCGATAAGAAACCTATAGGCGGTCATGGCGTCATCCAGCGCGGCCGGAAATGGATATTCCGGCGCGAGACGATAGGCAGGGCATAAAACGCTTATGCCGCCCTCCGTGGCCAGGGTTGCACCAAAGCCCTTTGCATATTCGAGGCCCCCGCAGCAGTAGCCGCCCCCATGAAGATAGAGGACCGCTCCGGAACAGTCCGAAGATGGCGGCAGGGCCATGGCTGCCTGGAAGCGGTTAAACTCCAGTGGGCAAAAGCGCACATCCGGGTGCTGTATTTTTTGCAGTAGCATGCCGATAAAATCTTGCGCCCGGCGCTCTGCCGTAATGGGCTCATCTTCCGTAAAGCTCTGCAGCTTTTTAAGCTGGTTGCGGAAGAAGGAAGAGGCCCATGACTTTGAAGAAGGTTTTTTGTAGTTCATAGCTTTTTCTATTATATTTTCTGTGAGCAGGAAATGCAACCTGTTGATGTGGCTACTCTTTTCACCGAAGTTAGCATTTCAAGGTAATGATGAAACTGCCAAAAGAGATAACCGATGTAGAAATTTGTAGTTGTAAGGCTCAGTTTGGTCCGGCGTCCGCTTTTGAATGCATCCTTTTTATGATATGATAGGTGGCAGAGAGACAAGATTTCTTTGATAAGCGCAGCAATTGAAGTGCGGTTATCGGGTTTATGAAACCCTTAGGAGATGTTTATGAAGCATAGCACACAAAACGGTATGCTACGTAATGTTATATTCCTTGGACTCGTCAGCTTTTTTGCTGATATTTCAAGTGAAATGGTCTATCCGCTAATACCGCTTTACTTAACCGCGGCATTCGGCGCAACGCCTGTTCTGGTTGGAATCATAGAAGGAATTGCCGAGAGTGTAGCAAGTCTATTGAAAGTGTTCAGTGGATATATTAGTGACAAATATAATCGCAAAAAGCCGTTGGCTTTCTTGGGATATGCTTCCGGCCTATTTTATAAGCTGGCGCTTTTGTTTGCAGGATCTTGGGGGGGTATTCTCGGTGCTAGGGTGATAGACCGCTTCGGAAAAGGAATCCGTACCGCGCCGCGGGATGTTATGGTATCGGAAAGCGCTGATAAAGCGCAAATGGGAAAGGCCTTTGGTGTCCACAAGGCTTTGGATATGGCGGGGTCTGCCATTGGGATATTGCTGGCCTTCGTCCTGCTGAAACGTATAGGTGAAG
>DHOG01000203.1:13081-17198 GCA_002410715.1 Ruminococcaceae bacterium UBA5396
CTTTATATTTTGGTGGCGTTTCTTTTTACGCTCGGAAATTCCTCCAACACATTCCTGTTGCTCAAAGCAAATGATATCGGTTTTTCAAGCACAGACGTGATTCTCTTATACTTTGTCTATAACCTTGTTTCCGCTGTGCTCGCCATCCCGTTTGGAAAGCGTTCTGACCGGGTCGGACGCAAAAGGATATTGATTGTAGGATACATAACATTTGCTGCTGTTTACCTTGGCTTCGCGGTTATTACTTCCAAATGGCTGCTCGTAGGCGCATTTGTTCTGTATGGTTTTTACACCGCCATGGTTGCGGGCGTAGAGCGGGCGTTTATTGCGGAAATTGCCCCTGCAGAATTAAAGGGGACGATGCTGGGGTTGCATTCAACCCTCGTGGGAATCGCCCTGCTTCCTGCCAGCGTAATCGCGGGCGCGTTATGGACTACAGTTGGTTCGTTTGCACCGTTTGCGTTTGGGGCCTTGCTCTCGCTGATTGCCGCCTTGCTTTTGGGCGTATTCTTTCAATCGAGCAAAGAAACTTCATGTGAATAAAAGCCCTGTGCTTGTCAAATTTAATTTGCCGAGTAGTTTGGTTTCGCATTATTTTTACGCTATGCGAAGAAAGTAAGGCCTAATTATTATAAAACAGAAGATAAACATAATTTATTACACAGAAGAAGGAATAATTAAAAATGGAAAACTGGTTTACACTCGATCATATTGATGCAGATACTCACATTATCAGCGAATACCGCCATTGGGAGGAAACACACTGCTACCTGCTCGAAGGTACAGAGCGGTGTTTGCTTATTGATACCGGGCTTGGCATCTGCAATATTTCCGAAGAGGTGAAAAAACTGACGGACAAGCCGGTTGCGGCCGTGGCCACACATATCCATTGGGATCACATAGGAGGGCACGAATACTACCCGGATTTCTATGCCCATGAGGCTGAATTAAACTGGCTGAACGGTGAATTTCCGCTAACGATGGATACTATCCGGGGTATGGTCATAGATCGCTGCGATTTGCCGAAAGATTATGACGTCAATACTTACAAGTTCTTTCAGGGAATACCCACGCGGGTGCTACACGATGGCGACACCATCGATCTGGGTGGGCGCGTGATCATTGCTCTGCATACGCCGGGCCACTCTCCGGGGCATCTATGCTTTTGGGAACCGAAACGTGGATATTTATTTACCGGAGATCTTGTTTACAAGGATACTCTGTTTGCGTACTACCCTTCCACCGACCCCCAGGCATATCTCGTATCGCTTGAAAAGATTGCGATACTGCCAGTAAAAAAAGTATTTCCGGCTCACCACAATCTGAACATTCAGCCCGAGATTCTGATTCGTATGCGAGACGCTTTCCGGCAGCTGAAAGTCGATGGCAAACTACAGCATGGTAGCGGTACATTTGATTATGGTGATTGGGCTGTTTGGCTGTGAGGATATTAATCTCAACTTATTGATTGATTATGAGCAAACCGGGAAGGATGTAAGGATTGAACTTCACAGTTTGTTTAACCTGACGCTCATCGATAAACAGGAATTTGGCGGGGGGTGATACGATGGCCTATACGACAAAAGAAATTGCCGATCAAGTCGGTATTCATGTAAACACTGTCCGTTATTATGAGGAAATCGGCTTTCTGACAAAGCCTGAACGCCTTGAAAACGGTTATCGCGTCTACACGGATTTACAGCTTGAGCAATGTAGACTTGTTCGACGCGCCATGAAAGCAGAGGTGATGCAAAATGGTCTGCGCAAAAAGGCGGTAGAGATTGTCCAACTGTGCGCCATGCTCGATTATGACGCATCTTTATCCACCGCCCGGGAATATCGCGTAATGATAGCAAGAGAGATTCGGAACGCAAAATCCGCCATCGATGCCGTGGAAAATATTTTGAATGCGGGTTCCAATCTCGAAATTACGCTTATAAAACGGCAAGATGCGGCAAAAGCTCTCTGTGTAACATCGGAGACGCTTCGCACTTGGGAACGAAGCGGACTTGTTCAAATTAAACGCAATACAAATGGTTATCGGCTTTATTCCGCCGAAGATATGGAACGGCTGAATATCATCCGCACTTTACGCTGCGCGAATTATTCTCTATCCGCCATCCTCCGGCTGCTAAGTCAGCTAGACAGGCACGAGGCACGTTCTATGGAAACGATACTCAATACGCCCGGGGAAAACGAAGATATTATCTCGGTATGCGACCGGCTGATCCTGTCGCTTCAAAGCGCCGCGTCAGATGCGGAGCAGATTATACAGATGCTTAAAAGTATGAAAAAAAACTTTTCTACCCTCCATTAACACACCAATCTTTTTTTCTTTGTTATACTGATGCCTGCAAAGAAACGGAGGTTGGTATTATTATGCAAAACTACAGGAAAAAAGCGGTACTGTTCCTCATAAGTCAGGGCGTTACGCTGTTGGGGTCGTCGCTGGTACAGTTTGCGATTATCTGGTATGTGACGCTCCAAACATCGTCCGGCGCGTGGGTATCGGCGCTTACCGTCGCGGCGTATGTGCCGCAATTCATCATTTCATTTTTCTCCGGTGTCTGGGCGGACAGATACTCCCGGAAAATGCTCATTATCCTTGCCGATAGCGTGATTGCTCTGGCAACGCTAACGCTGGTGCTTCTCATACCGCATATTGGAGAAGGAACACCGCTTTTGTTGGCGCTGGTCGCAATTTCCGTCGTGCGCTCTCTCGGCGGAGGCGTACAGACGCCCGCTGTCAATTCAATGATTCCGCAGCTTGTCCCAGAGGATAAGCTGATGAAATTCAACGGCGTCAATTCCACGATTCAATCACTGGTACAGTTCGCGGCTCCGGCTGCGGCAGGCGCGGTATTATCCTTTGGAACGCTTCAGGGCACCCTAATGATCGATATTGCAACCGCACTTGTCGGCATCGGCATACTGTCCGCCGTTGCTATTCCGTTTACAAAGGCTGAGGCAACGTCTTCTATGCTTTCGGAAATGATGGCAGGCTTCAAGTATGCCGTGAAAGAAAGCTTTGTCGGGCCGCTGCTTCTGATTTTCGGCTTATTTATCTTCCTTTGCGTCCCGGCGGGCTTTCTCGCGACGCTCTTTGTCAGCCGCTATTTCGGCGATACCTACTGGTATCTGACGCTCGTTGAGGTCATCGGCTTCATCGGTATGGCGGTGGGCGGTCTGCTTATCGGTGCGTGGGGCGGCTTTAAGAATCGCGTCAAAACGCTCGTAGTCGGCATGATAGCCTTCGGTGCGCTGGCGATCGGCCTGGGAGCGGCCGATCATTTCATCGTCTATCTCGTTCTCATGGCGATATACGGCATTGCGCTGACAATCGTGCAGACGGCTTCCACGACGCTTTTGCAGGAAAACACAGCGCAGGAGATGCAAGGCAGGATGTTTGGCCTGTTCGGAGCGATGTATTCCGGTTTTCTGCCACTGGGCATGGTAGTATTTGGGCCGCTGGCGGATGTGGTTTCGATGCGCTTGCTTATGGTCATTTCCGGCGTATTGCTGCTCATTATGGCGGCGGTTATAACGCTCAGCAGAAAATTTTATCTGCATGGGCAAACAAAAACGCAAGAGCAAGACAACCGGGGTGTAAAGAATGAAGTTAACACCGATTGATTTGCAGACTTGTTCACCGGGCCAATGGCCGGCCGGTTTTTAACGGACGATTTTGCATATTGCTTTCTCTGTCTCCCTAATGGAGCGAAGTAGTGCATTTGACAAATTCCAATTTGCCAAGTAGTTTGGTTATCTGCAATCACGGCGGCGGACGCCTTCCTTGCAGCCTCTCCTTCGGGGGTGGGCATGGCAGGCGCACCCGCCGTCCAGGATCCGTTGGCTCAATTCAATGAGGGCAATGCGCCCGGCTGCCCCATCTATTGCGCCGACTAAAGCCGGAAAAAGAGGCTGTCTCAGGTATACAAAAACGTATTTTCCACGAGGGATATGCCAACCATAGTGGGGCACAAGCCGTGCCAGCCTTATTTTAACGGAAGTCCCCTCCTTCTTTTTAGTTGACAATCAGCACAGAGTCGCATATAATATACAGAATTCTCTTTGCACTGCATTACATTCCCAATGGAATGCGAGATCAACAGTACAA
>DHOG01000016.1 GCA_002410715.1 Ruminococcaceae bacterium UBA5396
GACTTTTAATAGTTAGTCTTTCTGTGCTTTATTTTGCATATCGCCTGCGTCATGGTCCCCATCGGACAATAAACACACCATGAACGGGGTCTGAATAGAACCATAGTAATTAATCCTAGAACAGTTGAGGTCAGCATTACGCTATAGAACCCGAAGGCAAACTGTGCTATTCCCGGATGTACAAATGAGGTATTAACCCAATTCCATGGCAGTTTAAATACCCATAACAGTGTTACGGCTTCCTTTAAAGTAGCGCCGGCAAAAACCAGATAGGTCGAATAAAGCATTATGCAGAACATAGCCATAAAGAATGTTAAAAATCCGTATCTGAACCAGTTGGAACGCAGGAATTTCGGAGGAGCATTTTTTCTTGACAGACCAAGCCGGTTACCTAAAATCTCAAACAACTGTCCCCGTCCGCAATATTTATTACAGTATGCTTTATTCCCCCTCAAAATAGCTATCAATAATGGAGTAATAAAGCAGATTAGTCCAAGCCATGCAAATAAAATATTAAAAAAGCCAAGGCAGAGATAAATAGCCGAAAAAATCCAGAGGTAATCATACCACCGCTTTTGCTTTGACATCAGCTCTCCCCCTTTCAATAATTGTGATGACCTGCGCTGGACAACCCTTGGCACATTTTCCGCATCCTATACATTTGCTTTCATCTATTTCTGCACCAATCCCTTTGGGAACCGAAATAGCCCGCAACGGACATATTTTCATGCAATATCCGCAGGCAACGCATTCAGGTAAAATGTTAGCGATTTTTTTCATTTTGTTTACCACCTTATATTAGCGTTTAAGTATTTTAGCACTTACTAATATACTTATATTCAGAATACATGTCAAGTGTTCCGATTTTTTCACTTGGATTCGGTGTTCGATATTTTTAATTTACGATGGGTTCGCCCATTATTGAAAACCTTACAATACCTGCCGTTTGTTTAAGTGGACTATGTATATTATAATAGAACTAGCTTCATAAAATAGAATATATGAAGTATAAGAGTAATTAAGTCTGCGGAAAGAGGAAATGGTTTGAAAAAAATATTCATAATTTATCTCATTAGTATTATTATCCTGACCATGTTTCTAAGCGGTTGTAACTCAAAAACAAAAAGCAATGAGCTTTTGAACGTTTTGGGTAAGGAATTAAATTTATCTTCAGAAATGATAGAAATTTCAGCGAGAGATGATATTATAAAAATTGACTGCATTCAACCGAAGCTGTATACGACAAATTTGCGAGTAATTCTTTACTCCCTCAGCAAGAAAAAACAGCTTTGCGAAGTGGATTTAGGAGAAGATGCGTGGAATACCGGCTTGACCGACGACGGATTCTATGCAATATCCCTTTTGCGTCAGGAGATTGTAGTCTATGGCTTGAACGGGTCAGAAAAATTTCGGCATAAAATCACCGATGCCGGAAATTATTGGGGCTTTGGAATTTTAAATGAAACTGCCGATTATCTGCTGCTTGGACATTCAAAAAACGCAGAAATCATTCGCTATTCTTTAAAAGACGGCAAACAGACTGTGGTTGGAAAAATCCATGGATATATTGCAGAACTCGGCTGCCGTGATAATCAGTTCTATTTACATAACGCAGAGGGAGAGCTGCTGCGAATCGGTCTTGACGACGAGGCAATGGAATCGGTGTACTACGATCCGGCTATTCGACTTTACACAAAAGATTATGGTGTCGGCAGGGTTGATGCTTCATTTTTAGCGATTTCTGCACAAAACCGACATAAGAATAATTATATTCAAATGACTTCCATTGATGAAATTGCACTTGCTGCTTATCAAAACGGGTTTGCGACTCTCGTAAACATTCATGATAGTGACCTGCTGCGGATATACGATATCCACAATAAAGAAATCCAAGAAGTCCCCATTAATGCCAAGGTACAACAAGCGGTTTTTCTTGATGAAGATACGCTTCTGATTTCTGCCAAAGGTGAATCCAGCCAAAACCGATTGTATTATTGCAATCTTTTAAAAGCCGAAATGACACCCATGGCATTTCAAGATGAAAGCAGTACGAATTCCAGTACAGTGTCCGGCAGTTTAGAGCCATCGGTTGAAACAACTCATGTGCAAGATGGAACGCTAATCCAAAATGTTCCTGTTATTGCCCAAATGCCCTCCTATCCCACCGGCTGTGAGTCGGTCAGCGCTGTTATGGCGCTTCAATTTGCGGGAGAACATGTTTCTGTAGATGAATTTATAGACAATTATTTGGAAAAGAGTTTGAATTTTTATTATTCAAACGGAAAAAGATACGGACCAAGTCCGTGGGAGCATTTTATCGGTGATCCTCGGAGCAAAGCTTCCTACGGCTGTATGGCTCCTGTCATTGAACGAGCACTTAAGAATTACTTTGGCAATGAGGAACGTGTATTGAATACAACGGGGATGACTCTTGATGAGCTTTGCCGGGGGTATATCGATAACGGCATCCCTGTCATTGTTTGGACAAGCATTAATATGATTGACACTTATCTAACAAACACCTGGACCCTTGCCGATGGTACAACTTACACTTGGACTGCTAACGAGCACTGCATGGTTTTGATTGGATATGATAAGCAAAATTATTATTTCAACGACCCTTACACAGGCAAGCAGGTAAAGTTTGAAAAATTGCTTTCCCAAAAACGTTCTGACACGTTTGATAGGCAATCCCTTATTGTGATTGCAAAGAAACAGGGATAAAAAGAATGGAAAAGTTGCGATTTCTTTGTGAATTTAGGTATCAGTATCTTTTTTGTTATCTCTTTTTTATTGCCGAGGGATGACGGGAGGAGGTCATTAAGCCATATATTATTCATAGCAACAATGTTATGAATAACAAACCCATGAATATACATATATTGCTGACATGAATATGGGAGGGAATATATGTGGAGTTCAACCAAACAAACTGTGAAATACAGAACCGGCTGCTAAAAGAAGCCATGAATCAGGTGGGTGTCTGCTGTCCCAAGGACGCCGCTGAAGTATGGGCAAGCGGTTTAGTAAACAGAAGCGCAGCCCTGCAGTATGCTGTCATGACAGAGGCGCTTAAAGTAGAATATGCCCGTCAGCTGGAAACAAATGCTCCCAACTGGGTTACAGGGATATCGAGCCCATGGGTGTCGGGTTATCGGACTGTGGATATAAAGTTTCCCGATACCGATTCCAGTACCATTGAGTTAAGGTTTTCTACCGCAACTTCAACAGGCCCCGCAGGGGATTATAATGCAGTCCTGAATATTGTGAGGGAGGATTGCTTTTGGCGCATCGCAGACATTTCTATGGAAGAGGGACTATTTCCATACACAGGGTTTCATCCATGAATTCGCGCAGTGTCTCATTTTATATGCTGAAATCAGAATTTTCGTCTTAACCGGCTGTTGCAAAATGGGTCAAGGGGTGTATTGCAAAATCGATTTGCAATACACCCTATTTTAATTAACACTTATGTATCCACAGCATAGTATGGAACAGAGCAAAATAAGGAGGTAAGGCAAATGGGTAGAGGCGGACTGTTCGGAGACAATGATTGCTGTCTGTGGATTATTCTGATCGTCATTTTCTTATTGTGCTTCTGTAATGACGATCACTGCTAACTGTGTATTGCACGACAAGTATAGTTTTATTGTATCAAGCATATAAAAAGAAGGGTTATTAATAAACCAAGACTTGATACAGCCAAATATGTGGCAGAAAAACCTGTCCATAGTTTGCGTATGCCGCAACTATGGGCAGATTTCATATATACGATGGACAATATTTATTCTTGTACATATAATGGAAAAGAGAACAGTAGAAGGAGGGCAGTTATATGGGAAAAGGCTGTGGTGAATTTGATTGTTCAATTTTACTTTTCATTATCATTATATTTCTGATTCTGGATGATTAGTAATTCGTATAGTATGTAATCGAATTAATTCCTTTTGGGGCACACTCCGTAGAAACACCTCAACCATCACCCAACGGTGACGACTTCTCCTCATAGGAAAGAATACGGCAAAAAATCACTTCTAACCCACTTAGTGGTAAAAGTGATTTTTTGTTTCTTTATATTTTTACAAAATTTGCATATATGTTGCAGCTGCAACATATTTATGTTTGGAAATCATATATACTCAATGCACGAACAAGCGTTGTAATAAATACAGGAGGTTATGTTATGAAGGCATATATTGACCGCTCGGGATGTATCGGCTGCGGTTTATGCGCCGAAATCTGTCCGGATGTATTCCGCATGGGTGATGACGGGCTTGCCGAGGTCTATGCCCAACCCAATGACGGTTCTGCGGACGCTGCGGAAGAGGCCCGTATAAACTGTCCGGTGTCAGTGATATCAATCGAAGACTAATTAACTTTGGAGGTAACAATTATGTCAATGTTTTGTTTTCAATGTGAGCAGACTGCTGGATGCAGCGGATGTACAGGAAGGATGGGGGTATGCGGTAAAACTGCGGATAACTCAAACCTGCAGGACCAGCTCACCGGCGCACTTGTGGGACTTGCCCGCTCGGCCGAGGGGAAACAACCGACTGCACATGCTAACCGAGCCATGCTGGAGGGTCTGTTTACAACCATCACCAATGTCAATTTTGATGATGATGCAGTCAGAAGTCATATCCAAGCCGTACATAAAGAGAAGAATGTGCTTGACCCGAGCTGCCGTGATTACGATATGCAAAAGCTTTGGAACGATCATGAGGATATACGCTCACTCAAATCCTTAATTCTTTTCGGACTTCGTGGAATGGCTGCTTATGCGTATCACGCACTGATGCTCGGTTATACCCACCCAGAGGTCGACAGCTTTTTTTACAAGGGAATGAAAGCCATCGGCGAGGACATCGGAATGGATGAGCTGCTTCCCATTGTCATGGAAACCGGAAAAGCCAACCTCAAGTGCATGGAGCTGCTTGACAAGGCAAACACCCAAACCTATGGAACACCGGTTCCCACCACTGTTCCGCTCACAATTGAAAAAGGGCCGTTTATCGTAATCAGTGGCCATGATCTTTATGACCTTCATCTGTTGCTGGAGCAGACCAAGGACAAGGGTATCAACATTTACACCCATGGCGAAATGCTGCCGGCGCATGCTTACCCCAAGCTGCAAGCCTATCCTCATCTTAAAGGTAATTTCGGAACTGCATGGCAGAACCAGCAAAAAGAGTTTCACAATATCCCCGCCCCGGTTTTGTTCACCACAAACTGTCTAATGCCTGTTAAAGACAGCTATCGCGATCGCATTTTTACAACCGAGGTGGTTGCATACCCCGGCATGGTACATATTGATGACAACAAGGACTTTACGCCGGTGATTGAGAAAGCGCTGGAACTGGGCGGTTACGTCGAGGATCAAGTCATGACCGGCATCAATGGCGGAACACAGGTTACCACCGGTTTCGGACATGGTACGGTTCTGTCTGTGGCAGATAAGGTGATTGACGCGGTGAAAAACGGTGCCATTAAGCACTTCTTTCTTGTCGGCGGCTGTGACGGCGCAAAACCCGGACGTAATTATTACACCGAGTTTGTGAAGCAGTCTCCCTCCGATTCTGTAATCCTTACATTGGCGTGCGGAAAATATCGCTTCAACGACCTGGATCTCGGCGATATCGGCGGACTCCCGCGCATCATGGACATGGGTCAGTGCAACGACGCCTACAGCGCCATACGTGTCGCTCTGGCATTGTCAGACGCCTTTGACTGCGGCGTAAACGAGCTGCCGCTCACCCTTGTTCTGTCTTGGTACGAACAGAAAGCGGTCTGCATCCTGCTTACCCTGCTCTCTCTCGGTATCAAAAATATCTATCTTGGGCCGACGCTTCCCGCCTTTATCTCCTCCAATGTTCTTCAATTTCTTGTCGATAACTTTAATATATCTCCCATCTCCACTCCTGAAGAGGATTTGAAGAAGATATTGGGATAATCTCTTTTGCCGGAAGGTGATTTATCATGAAATATGATGAATCACCTTTTTTGGGTTAAAATTCTGCGGAATTATCTGCATAATTTTAAATTACCCCTTTTCAGACGAATAAAAACAATGTATACTTAGACTGTTTGTGAATAAAAAAGTTTCATTTGTTGAAAGGGGTACTTTAATGACGACACCGACGTTTGTACAGTTCTTGTCTGACGTTGGCGCGAATCCGGTTCTGTTGTTGACGGTTCTGCTTACGATGGGCGTTATTTTTGTCAACGGTTGGACGGATGCACCAAACGCAATTGCCACTTGTGTATCCACACGTGCAATCGGGCCTAGGGCAGCTATTATGATGGCGGCTGTCTTTAATTTCTTGGGCGTTTTTATTATGACTGCCATCAATTCTGAAGTTGCTCAAACCGTCTACAAAATGGTGGATTTCCGCGGCGATTCTCATGATGCTCTGGTTGCATTGTGCGCTGCACTTTTTGCAATCGTGGTATGGGCGACAGCCGCATGGTATTTTGGAATTCCCACAAGTGAAAGTCATGCGCTGATTGCAGGTCTCTCTGGCGCCGCCATTGCACTGCAAGGCGGTCTTGGAGGAATCAATGGCTCCGAGTGGATTAAGGTTTTATACGGGCTGGGCTTGTCAACCGGGCTTGGATTTGGAGCGGGGTGGGCAACTGCAAAGCTGACGGCATGTATTTGCCGCAGCATGGACAGACGCCGAACCAACAAGTTTTTTAAATCCGCACAGATCGGCGGCGGAGCGGCAATGGCATTCATGCACGGCGCACAGGATGGGCAGAAGTTTATGAGTGTTTTTTTGCTCGGCATGTTTCTTAGCAAAGGACAGGCTGACGCTACCAATTTTTCTATTCCAATTTGGCTTATGCTCCTGTGTTCGATCGTCATGGCTGTCGGAACATCAATCGGCGGATACCGTATAATAAAAGCAGTTGGAATGGACATGGTAAGACTCGAAACCTATCAGGGCTTTTCGGCAGATATTGCAGCAGCCGGATGTCTTTTGCTGTCATCGCTCACCGGAATACCCGTCAGCACAACCCATACAAAAACAACCGCGATCATGGGTGTTGGTGCTTCAAAGCGGCTTTCCTCGGTCAACTGGGGTGTTGTAAAAGAAATGGTCTGGACATGGGTGCTGACATTCCCGGGATGCGGATTGATCGGCTTTTTGATGGTTAAGCTTTTCGCATTGATATTTTAGCGGAAGCCTAACTTTTTCAACCAATTGAAAGGATGATAGAAATGGCACGAAAGAATGTATTCGATTATTTTAAAATGTTTACCCGTGCTGCAGAATATTCGGCTCAGGCGGCCGATCTGCTGCACAATGTTATGCAGAATTTTGATCCCGATACGTTAAAGGAAAAAATGAGTGAAATGCACGCTGTGGAGCATGCAGCCGATATCGCTAAGCACGAATTGAACAGAGAGCTTGCGCGTGCCTTCATTACCCCCATCGAGAGAGAGGACATCATGCTTCTAACCCAGGAGCTTGATGATGTTACCGATGCGGTTGAGGATGTTCTGCTTCGCTTGTATATGTTCAATGTACTTTCAATCCGCAACGAAGCCCTTGAATTCACGCAGCTGATTTACAAATGCTGCGAGGCAATGGAAGAAATGTTGAGGGAGTTTCGTCATTTCCGTAAGTCAGATTCCATTTCCAAAAGCATTGTTGAAATCAACCGCCTTGAAGAGGAAGGCGACGCCCTGTATACAAAGGCAGTGCGGAGACTTTATATGGGAACGCAGAATGCAGTTGACCTGATGGTCTGGAGCGAAATATTTGACCGTCTGGAAAAGTGCTGCGATTCGTGTGAGCATGTTGCGAACGTGGTGGAAAGCATCATAATGAAGAATACCTGATTGATCATTAATATAAATCATACCCTCCGTGCGTTGGGCACACGATGTGATGATCGACAGTCAATCCGTAGGGAACGCTGTCCTCAGGGTTCCTTTTCGTGGTTGGAGAAGTTGAACGTATCAACGTCAGCTTTTATGCGTTATTTTATGTCTCATAAGGGTTTACTCTATAATCTATAATTGTCAACTCGACTAATTGACAAACTGCTTAGATTGAAGTATAATAGCAAGGCTGTTTGGGTAAAAGCTTTGCTATTATACTTAGCACGTATATAAGGGTTAGCAAGTATATAAGGGATGCTAACATCGGGGTGTAGCTCATTAA
>DHOG01000051.1:0-795 GCA_002410715.1 Ruminococcaceae bacterium UBA5396
TATTCGCTCCAGCCGCCCCTGAAAGACAGAAGCGCAACCGTTGCGAGAATCGGCTTGAGCATGGGAAATACGATATGCCAGTAAATTCCGAAGAAAGAGCATCCGTCGATTTTTGCCGCTTCGTCAACTTCCTTTGGAATGCTGGACATAAACCCGCGCACGAGAAAGATATACATGGCCTGTCCGGTTCCCGTCGCAATTAAAATAATACTGACCAGCGACTGGTTCATGTGCACTTTTACGGCGAGTTCAAACATTGGCCGCAGTGCAATGCTTCCGACATTGACAAACATAAACGCAATAAACAGATTATAAACGAATTCTTTGCCCCGGAACTTTTTCCGGTCAAACACATACCCAGCCATGCTGGTGCAGAACAGCGTTAAAACCATGACGCCCAGGGCAATCAGAACGCTGTTCTGGGTGTAAACGGCAAAGTTAGCCTGTTTCCACGCCTGTACATAGTTCTGGAAAACAAAATGTGTTGGAAGCGGATTGGCTCCGCCCTGCAGCAGTTCCATATTTTCTTTGAAGGAGCCAAGTACAATATAAACTACAGGATACACCATAATGGCGGCGATTATCAGTAAAAGAAGGAAAATAAAAATCCGGGCGGTTTTCGTGCCTTTGGAATAAATCACATGCGAACGGTTCATCTTTGCGGTTCCTCCTTACATTACGTCGTCGAGCCTGCGTGCCAGAATAAGGTATACGACGGTAACAACCCCGATGATCAGAGCTGCGACAACGCTCAGCATGGTGGCATAGCCGATTTGCGGTGTGACGTTGGAACTG
>DHOG01000051.1:986-4244 GCA_002410715.1 Ruminococcaceae bacterium UBA5396
GTGTGACGTTGGAACTGAATATCAACTGGTAAATGTAGGTAAACATAACCTGAGAACGGTTGTTTGGGCCCCCGTTTGTCAGAACCAGAATTGATTCGTAATCTTTAAATGCCGTCGTAATGGCAAGCATGAGGATCACTTTAATCACTGGGCTGAGCATGGGAAGGGTAATGTGGAAAAAGGTCTGGATGCCGTTGGCTCCGTCGATTTTGCTGCTTTCGTAAACATCGGTGGAGATACTTCCCATTCCGGAGATAAACAAGATCATATAATTTCCTAAACCGCCCCATAAGGCTACGATAATAATTGAAATCATAACAATTTTCGGATTGCCAAGCCAGTCAACCGGGCTGTGGATCAGTCCCATCAGACTGAGAATGCTGTTTAGAGAACCGTTGAATACGGCAAAGATAAACCCGAAAATAAGGCTGTAAACGGCTGTGCTGATTACCGTCGGCATAAAATAGATCGCACGGAACAGGCTGCTGCCCAAGATCTTTTGGCTCAGCAGTGCAGCCAGAAGAAACGAAATGGGTATGATAAAGAGCAGTTTCAGCCCGGCATATTCAAAAGTATGCGCCACGCTGCTCCAAAAAATACCGTCACTCAGCATGTGGTAAAAGTTGTGGGCTCCTGTAAAGTAAGCCGTGTAACCGTTGTAGTCGTAGCAGATGTAGCGGAACAGCCAGATAAAAGGATAAACGGAAGTAATTACAAGCAAGAAAATTGAGGGCAGAAGCATCAGCCAGGCGGAGGCTTTTCCCTCGTCGTCCAAAGACGGATGTTTTTTCTGAAACAGTTTCATAAAAGTCTCCTTGATATTCAGTCCGGTAAAAAGAGGGCCCGAACCTTGCTGCACGGGACCGTTTGGTTCGGGCAGCCCACCTCAAACTGAAATTTACTTGAATTTACCGGAAGAATTACTTGTCAAGATACTGCAGCGTGCCTTTTGACGGATGCAGCGGGTCAAAATCTTTAATAACAAGGCGCTTTACCTTGCCGGAGGCAACGTCGCTGTCCAAAGCCTTGTTATAACGGGTGTTCAGGTCCTGAATTGCCGTGTCGGCGCTGCGCTGTCCCATAACGGCGCTCCAAAGAACTTTTTGCATGTCTTCGCCTTCAATCGTTACAGACGGAGCGGCAGGATAAACGCTTTCGTAATCTTTCAGGGCGAAGTCGCTGATGCGCCCTGTCTTGCTTGTATCAATGGCCGAGCTCATTTCTTTTGAGTATGGAAGTCCGTAGCCTTTTTCCAGATACCCTTTCAGAAAATCTTTGCTGGAGAAGAATTCAATGACTTTCCATGCCTGGTCCGCATGCTTGGTCGTTGACATAATCATATAGCCTTTCTGGGGCTGAGAAGTAAGGGCGCCTTTAATGTTTCCGTCCATTGTTGGCAGTTCTGAAACTTTCCAGTCGAAATTTTTAATCGGAAATTGTTCGGTAAAAACGCCGGCTTCCTGTGAAGCATTCGCCCAGATCCCAATTTTGCCGTTTGCAAACTGGGCGCGCATCGCGTCAACACCCTGAGACGGGGAACCGGGGAGAACGCTTTTATCGGTAAATAATTTATTGAATTCCACAACGATCGGCTTGAAGCCTGAAAAATCGAACTTTCCGTTTACGTAATCGTACCCGTACCGGTTTTGGCCTGCCAGTTCTGCAATGCCTTCAAAGCAGCGGACAAACGGCGAATCTTTTGTTGTGGCAAAGCCGTAATACTGCCCTGCGCCCTTTTGAGTAATTTCCTTTGCAAGTTTTACCATTCCTGAAAGAGTTGTAGGCAGTGTTGTGTTTCCGGTTGCTTTTTTGACCAAATCCATGTTATAGATCATTCGTGTTCCGCTGCGGACGATGGTTGGCACCCAGTACACTTGGCCGTCTATGGAATTTACTCCTTCAAAAACGTGTTCGTCGCTTTCGGTGACGTTTTGAAAATCCGTGCCGGCCTTTTTGATATAATCGTTCAGCGGAAGAACCATTTTTGTATCCGCAAATGCCTTCATGTCGAAACCGTCCTGGTCGCCGCTGATTCCGGCAATGTCCGGGGCCGTTCCCGATGATTTTGCCATTGACAGCATGTTGATATAATCGTCGGTTACAACCGTCTGATGGATTTGAATGTTGTCTGTGTTGGAAGAATTAAACTTTTGAATTTCGGAGTTGACATATTCCAGATCATGCCGGTCGTTTGTCCAGGTTTCAATGGTGGTTTTTGTTCCCCCTGCGGATGCTGCACCGGATGATGGAGAAGATCCTGCGGCGCCGCCGCTGCAGGCGGAAAATGATAGGACCATTGCTGACGCCAGGAGAGCGGAAATGATTTGCTTTTTCATAACATCTTTCCTTTCTTCGAAATACATCCTTTTGAGACTTCTATCTACTGTTTAGCATATCACGGAAGCCCTTCAAATATAATGGCATTTTTTATTCAAAATGTAACAATATTTACTTATTTTATAGTTTTTGTTGTTAATGTTAATGGAAAAAGGTATACTTGATATATGCCAAGATGCGCTGGCGCTGCTAAATCATGATCAAAATAAAGTTTTCGGGGCATTACAGTAAATAATAGAAAATAAAAGGGAATCCTTCTTGAATATTTAAAAGAGACGAGGTTGAACAGCATCCATGATGAAGTTACCGTTAAATCAGCAGAATTTTATTACGGACTGGCTCATCAGCGGGCCGGTGTGCTCCGCTTACACTCCCCCGGCCGATTTGCCAAAGGTGTGGACGGATCAGCTGGGCTATGAAAAGACGCTTCGGGAAGTGTTTGATTCCGGCATAGAAGAACCCCCTCCGCAGAATATCCGGCTGGGCGGCCTTTCGGGGAATGGAAAGCCCTGGCGCTATTATTATTCCCCGCAAAACTGGTTTGTAGATGTGAGCGCGTTCTATACACAGCCTGCCGCCATCCGCCTGGATGCCGCAGCGGTTCTGAACAGCGAGACGGCTCAGACCGTATCCGCCGTTTTGTGGACTTATGCGGCCGTAGACCTTTGGGTGAACGGGAAGCAGGTGCTTCAGGCACAAAAGCCCGTTTATAAACCAATCCGAAAATATTCCGTTCAGCTGCCGCTCCGAAAAGGCGGCAATACGGTTTATGCCAGGATGCACAGCCTCGGAATACGGGATACCAGGAGCCTGTTCGGCCTGCAGCTGGAACAGAGCTCCGGCGTTTCCGCGGATCTGCCGGACCGTGAGAACGCCGCGCCGTGCGTCCGGTTCGGGCAATGGCTGTCTTCGCTTGTCTGC
>DHOG01000005.1 GCA_002410715.1 Ruminococcaceae bacterium UBA5396
GCGAAGAATAGGGATAAAAACGAATGCGGAAATCGAAAGGAGGATGCTATATTGGACAATCACGGTGAAATGGTAATTTATCACGTGTCAAGTCCCAGCGCGGTGTGCAGTTCCGCATCTGGGCAACAGGCATACTTACTTAAATAGCATAAAAGCCTTAGGGCAAAAAGCAAAACAAGATAAGTGATTAAGATACGGATTATCAATTATCTGAATCCGGCGCTTGAATTGGGGCTTGTTGAGATGACGATACCAGACAAGCCAAACAGCAGAAATCAGAAGTACAGAAGAAAAGAACTTGGTCGCTGACCGATTAAGAAAAGTGACTAAGATACCGATCAAGTCAAAGGTTGAGACGATGGGAATCCGGACTTATTTCCGGAGAGCGAAGTCGTGAAGNNGTCGCTCATGGTTTCCCGGCTGGTGGCGCTAAAATGGATTTGTACCCGGTAAGTGGTTTTGCCAATTTTCTTCACAAGCACGGGGCATTCGTTCTCCTGTGCAATAAGGGAGACAACACTGTCGGACATGGTGGTGCTGTTGACGATTTTTCGTTATTCATAGGCGCTCCTTTCACAATCATCGAATGAGAATTTATCGACTGTTGGGGGCCGCCTTCCGGACCTTGGGATACAAACACACAGGTCCCCCGTTGACATGCACCCGAAAAGCCTTGATTTATCAAGGGCACTGAAAAAGTCCGATTCTCGATTGAGAATTGGACTTTTTCTTGCATATATGGTATAATTATTCATAGAAACGAGGCAATGGGGGAAGTAAAGTGCTGCGAGATAATAGTCAGATAAAAATGTCATTATCCCCTTATCAGGGGCTGTATGATATTGTTGTATCAGAAGAACATATACTGAGAAAAATCAAAGAAAGCATAGATTTCAGCTTTGTGAACCCAATGTTGCGAAAGCAGTATTGTGAAAATTTTGGGCGTCCGGCTAAAGAACCCGAAATGATGTTCAAGCTGATGTTTCTGAAGAAAGTGTATGACTTGTCAGACGAGAAGTTAATCAGCAGTGCGCAGACCGATATGGCGTATAAGTATTTTCTTAATTTAGACCCGGAAGCCGAAATGATAGACCCCAGCTTACTCACAAAATTCCGGAAGACCCGCATAACGGAAGATATACTGGATGAAATGTTGCGCGAAATGATACGCCAAGCAATCGAAAAAGGGCTGATAAAATCCACAGCGATTATTGTGGATTCGACGCATACTACGGCAAATGCCCGCCCCAAAACCGTCACACAGGTATTGCGTGATTTGAGTAAACAGCTGCGGCGTGAAATATACCGTGAGATGATAGAGCTTTCGGAAAAGTTCCCTGAGAAGCCAAGTGAAACCGCCGAATTGGCGGACGAGATTCAGTATACTTATCAGTTGCTGGAAAATATTGGCGAAGATATACTGCAAAGTGAAAAGACCGGTTTAATTGAATTATATGAGCGTATAAAGGAACTGTTGGACACGGATCGCATACGTGAGATTCGCTCAAAAGCCGATGAGGATGCCCGTTTCGGACATAAAACGGCGACCAGCACATTTTTCGGGTACAAAAACCATCTTGCAATGACCGAAGAACGTATTATAACAGGGGTTAAAGTCACGCACGGCGGAGAACCGGACTGTACCCAATTGCCGGTTTTACTTGAAAAAGCCATAAACAACGGTGTAGCTGTAAAAGAAGCCATTGGCGATATGGCCTACGTCAGCAAGGACAACCTTGATGTTTGCGAAGAAAAGGGCGTGACACTTTACGCGAGAACGAACTCCGCTGTTGCAGCGGCAGCTGCAACGTCGCTTGATGAAGGATTCTCATTCAACAAGGACGCCGGACTACTTCAATGTCCGGCAGGTGAGCTTGCGATGCGGGTTGAGAAAAGGACAGCAGAAAACGGGAACACATATCTGAACTATTTTTTCAGTAAAAAAAAGTGCCAGAAATGCCCGATGTGTGGGCAGTGCCGTATGGGGAAATCAAAGGGAAAATGCTACAACATTACGCAGCCAAGCGAGAAGAACCGACAAAGACTTTCGTTTGAAAACAGCGACGCTTTCCGGGAGCGAATGAAAGTCCGGCATAGAATTGAAGAAAAGAACGGGGAGATGAAAGTGACCCACGGCCTCGGCAGAGCCGATTCCGTGGGTCTTGCCTCTATGCGATTGCAAACATATTTTACGGCTTTTGTGGTTAATGTAAAGCGGATAGTCAAGTTAATGGATCCAAATCCGGCCTGATTATGGCTGTTTTTTTGGTTTCCTCGGTGATACTCGTTTTTTGTATTAATTTCTCTGATGTTTATTCGAATATTTATACACCAAAAAATCCTCGGTTTTAAAAACCAGGGATTTTCAGTGCCCTTGATTTATCAGACTTTTTCCTGCTCTAAATGCGTAAAAATTGTGTATCGTTTCCGCTGCCTTGCGGCCTCCTTGTGGTGGCGCTCCCGTCCGGCGCAGTCTTGGCAGTACTTCGCGCGGTTGGAGCCGGGAAGGAACAGTGCCCCGCATATGACACATCGTTTTCCATCCTGTCGGTGAAATAGGGCGGTTTCCAGTTCCTTGTCCAACGGGAGGATAGCAGTTCGGAACCACCGACATAATAGAGAATAGGAAATGCTTTGAACGCAAACGCATTCCTCTCCGTCATCCAGAGCAATGCAGTTGCCATCATCGTAGTTGCAACACTTATGCACTAACTGACGCATTCGGCGGTACTGGTGGTAGTTCATGGTAGGACTAGGTTCATATGCTCTGTCGTTTTCATCGGCGGATTGTTCCCTTTCTTCCGGCTTCATAGCTGCTCCGAGCGCTGGCGGTAAGGTCGGCTGGATAAGAATATGAATCGTGATAGTGACGGTCAAAACAAATTCTTTCATAAGACAACCTCCTTGAAAGTCAAATATATTGTTAATTTTTCGTGCTGTGTATTGTATTTATCGTGCAAATAGCATATACTATAAATGCCAGTAAGAAGGAGTTGATGATATGGCTGGAAATACAACAAATATCAGCATCCGCATGGATTCGGATTTGAAAGCGCAGGCTGACGCCCTGTTCGGTGAACTGGGCATGAATTTGACCACGGCTTTCAATATCTTTGTCCGCCAGTCGCTCCGGGAAGGCGGCATCCCCTTTGACATCAGGTTGGAACAGCCCAATAAGAAAACGACGGCCGCCATGCTGGAGGCGGAAAGGATTGCGGAGGACCTAGGAATGTCCTGCCAGTATTGTCTTTATTCTTGATTTCAATGGGGAAAAGGATTCCCCAGCTTTCAGTTCCATCATCATATGATTTTTGATATATAAAATTGATTTTGCCGCCATCCGTTTCTGCCCTTCCATTCAGCCTCTTGCGTTCCTTTTATGGCCTCTATTGAAACGATCTCATCTTTTATATCAGAACCATCAAGATATTTCTGAACCAGGCTTTCGCTGTATTTGTCAAAAATAAATGTTCCATAGCCGCCAGCGCAGGCGCCGGCATCCCATTCTACGGGCAGCGTATAAATTTTAACAGCCCCGGCAATAAGAACAAAAATAAGCAGCGTCGCCATGATAATGACGATATGCTCTTGAGAGAGATTATTTCGCTTTCGCAGTTCACTGATTCGCTTTCCAATAGTCATTTCATCACCCTAATACCAATTTAACAATATTCCCGTTGCGTAAAGTCATACAATGGCTATTGCTATTAACTTTGCCCTAAAGCATAAATCATGTGATAAACTCATGCTAGAAAGCTTGCTGTTTATTAGAAAACAACAAGCTCTCTAGCAAAGTATCTTATATAGCTTAAATTTGTGTAGCCTTGGAGCAGCATCATTCAATAATCGTATTTGAAGATTATCGTGATTTCCCTACTATAATAATTATTAATTTTTTCACTGTAATCACCTCATTATTTAACAAAAACACCCGATTAATCTGGAGTCATAGGCTTGATATAGTGTTAAGCCGATATTCCTTTAGCCTGTCGTTATCCAATAAATCCTGATAAATAAGTAAATCTCCCTCCAGAGAAAATTGATCGGTAAAAATCATATCGATTATCTGAACCTTATCCTCTTTTTCATTATATATATTAAGCCGATGCAGTACATCCACATAAAAAATATTTCCATTGTGATAATAAATAGATCCCCATTCCAAAACATCCATGGCTAAAATCGCCTCCCTGCCGCTTTTTCTGTTAATCTGAATGAGCTGGGAGTCTATACCGTAATAAATATAATCCTCATCAAGAAAAAAGCAAAAAATCGAACCTTGGGATGCAAAAATCTCATACGCTTCGATGTTTCGATCGGATCTAGACGTAAAAAGACCCGTGTAGCTGTTTGTCGGAATATTATTATAAATTAATTCGTTACGGTATTGATCCATGGAGAGCCCATAGATCCTTATTCCCCTCTCGTTTGGGATTTTAACCAGGTAGTAGCACCACTCGTTGTAAACATAGATCGCCTGAATTTTAATACCGGTATCAAACGGGTCTCTTAACAGCTCTATTTCTTCGCCGGTTTCCTTGCTCTCTGCAATGATATCGTTTTTAAAAATATCAAAATGAATATGATATTTTGACGTCTGTCCGTCGAAGAGGGATTTTTTTGCATCCAGGGTCAACAGCTTTTCCGTTTGCGGCGCCGTTCCGCATCCTGTCAGCGACATTGAAAGCAGACTCATGACAAGTACGGAACAAATGCTCCGGAGTGCTTTCTTATGTACATAGCCGGATCCGGTCCCGGAATATTTTTTCATACAAAGATACAACAGCCCCGCCGTTTCAACTGTAAAGCCCGCCAGCAGCCAAATAAAGATATTCTCGTCTATTCCCCGGAACTGGACGGTACGGACCACATTGCCGTGTTCACCGAAGGACGGCGTATAGGAAGTGCCCCATAAGTAGCCTACGGCTGACAGCAGACCCGAAGGAAGGGGAATCAGATATAACAGCGATTTATCCTGGAAGAAAGCATAGGGCAGAAGAACAAGCAAGCTGCCGACAAACAGTGTGATGATTGAATTCCTGCTTAAAACAGCCGCTAAGCTGATGATGCCTGAAAGCATCAGCGCGCCCAATGCCCGGCAGAACACCACCAGCAGAAAGGCTTGATACAGCGTAATATCATAGGGACTGTCCTGAAAAAATTCCAGGCTTTGAAGGGGAAATTCTCCGTCGGATAATCCGACCTTCTGATCCAGACAGATATATTCCATTAATGAAAAAAGCACTGTTATGCCGCAGGCGAGCAAGCCCCCTACCGCCAGCTTACCGACACAGGTCTTCCGCCTCCCGTTCAGTGAAGTTAACAACAGGGTATCCATAGTGCTTTCATATTCCTGACAGAACAGCGGAGCCAATAAAACAATAAGGCACAACAAAAGGAGGATATCCGCCTCAGAATGGCACAAGAGAGTGCTCCAGCCTCGTTCATCCATCATATAACGATTCTCCGGGTCCTGCTTTGCATAGTGATACTGATTGAATACAATCCCAAAAACAGCCTGATTCTTTTTCTTTACATAATATTCTTTTGTTCTGCTTTCATATTCGTCCCTGCTGATCGTCCCCGCCTGCCATTGTTTGGATATCTCCTCTAATTCTCCCGCCGCGCGGCCGACGGAATAATATTCTTCGTTTATCGCCTTTTCTTTGGCCGGATTCAGCCTGCCTTTATATTGTTCCATATAAAAACGGTATCCTTCAGGATTTCTATTGATAAAATAATGCGAATCGTAAGGGCTCTGAAAAAGCGCAGCCGCTTTCAGAATAA
>DHOG01000150.1:0-6617 GCA_002410715.1 Ruminococcaceae bacterium UBA5396
GCTATCAGCAATTACGGCCTGACCATCAGCCGTGTTAGCTTTGAACATTGGTGTAAGGCCGCTAAGCGATACCGGAGAACCATTATCCATCAGTGTGGCATCAATCACCACGGCACCGGTTTTGTCCCCTTGCCGCAAATATACGCTCAAGGATACCATGCTGTTCAACATCCTGTCGTATATGAATCATAAGCTCCTTATGGATGGCAATACGGCAGCCTCCATCGATGAGCTTTATTTGTTTCTGTCCAACCTAACAGCGATTGAGTACGTCCGAAACGCCTCCAAGCGGGTACGAAAAAAGGAAAGCAACATGGTCCTCGCCAGCCAAAATATCGAGGATTTCCTGATTGAAGGCATCCGGGAATATACAAAGCCGTTGTTCAGCATTCCAACGCACCAGTTCCTGTTTAACGTAGGTAATATCAAACCGAAGGATTATATCGACGCTCTTCAGCTGGAGCAATCAGAGTTTGAACTCATTAAATATCCGGAGCGCGGCGTCTGCTTGTACAAATGTGGCAACGAGCGTTATCTGTTGCAGGTGAAAGCGCCGGAGTACAAGGTGGCACTGTTTGGAAGCGCGGGCGGGCGCTGAATCATGGCAGAGAGAAGCCCGGCAGGATGGTTTCTACCGGGCTTCTCGTTACGGGCAGAATGGAATGATGCTCTCAAAAAGGAATTCCATGCGGTCAATGCGTTTCTCCGTATGGTAGTGACCGCAGTACCATTGGTCATAATCAATGCGATCCTCAATCGCATCCAGCCAAATTTCAGTGCTGTTATCGACTGTGGATTGATCAACCATCGATAGAAATGCCTCATACGGCAGATATTTCAGCGGGCAGGTATGCGAGAGCACCACATCCACTTGGTTACCGCGGGCAGCCAGCTGCGACTCGACATACGCTCTGATTTCCGCAGAGGGCTGCTCATCCGGCCACCATCCATAGCCGTGTTGCAGCCGGATATACTTGTCGATGCTGTAGGCTCCGCCGATAGCGATACAGCGTTTTCCGGCGATGTCGTAAATTTCTCCGTCCTTTGCAAACAGAAGATTCGGGAACTCGTCCTCACTGTATACTGTTCCGCCGTTCCATGTTTTCTCGTGGTAGGCCGGGATGTTAGCGGGACGGATTTCGTGGTTCCCGTGGATGCAGAAGAAGGTGGCTTCGAATTTCTCCAGCTTTTTCTTAGCCCACCAATCCTTTTCACCACCATAGAAGTTATATCCGGCATCCCCCAATATGATGACGCAGTCCTGCGGGCTTAAGCTCTCAGACAAATAGAAATGCCGCAATCGGCGTGTTTCCCCGTGTGTATCGCCTGTAATATAGACCATAAGGATGGCCTCCTTCCGTTTCAATGTTGTCGTAGTTTAACTCTGTTTCAAAATAAGTTCAAGTTAACTATGAGAGGACTGAGGATTCAATGCAAGTGCAAAAAAAATCCTGCACCGCGCACGGCGTAGGAAGGGCGGTGACGGCTGATGGCGGCTCCGATTGTGGCGGTGGCAAAAAAGTCGCTCGAAATACTGGCCTCGAGTAATAAGGGGCGTAAATTCCTTGGGCTTACCATAGGGATTACGCTCTTTTTGATTTTGCTGCCGCTCATCGTGCTGTACGCTTTCTTTAGCGGGATAGCCGACAATGGTTATTCTATCTGGCTGCAAACGGATCAAATTATCGCATCGTTGACCTTCGAACAACAGGAGCAGCTCACCGAGATTGACGCAGCCTATCAGCGGATCGCGGAGGTGTTTTCCGAAAAAGGAATGCCGGAAAATGATATCCAACAGGCGCGAGAAATTTATATCGGCCTGCTGATCGGAAAAGAAAAAAATGAAGACTTCTTCAACAATCTGTCGTGGTGCTTTGAAAATGTGAGCGAGGAGTCATCCCTGTATGACAACATCGCTGACAAGTTCTCGATCACCCTTACCGATGAGGAGATAGCGTATTTCGACGAAAAATATGGTGTGATCATAAATGAAACGGAGGAAGATAAATGAAAACTACCGCACAGTTTGAAAGAAAAGCCAGTGAACTTGATGTCCAACCCTGCATTATTGAGGTGATTCACGAGCTGCTGACTGATGAATATCTTGTTTTTGCTAAAAATATGCTTAATGATTATGAATTTATCAGAGCGCATCAGGATGTGATGCGCGTAGACAGGGATGGTGTTACGCACTGCATGCTGGTGATGGGTGCTGGACTCCCGGACGGTGTTCTAATCAATTCCGAAGGGTCCGCCTACGGTCGATATACCGCGATTCTGCCCAATGCTCGGTTGATCGTGGAAACCGAGCGGCGATCCAAATGCATGAAAATACTTGAAAAACGACTATCCGACGCCTGTGTCGAAGTAGAATGCTGTGCGTTGGCTTATGACGACACCAATCCGTACCGGGCGCTTTTGTCCGATTTGGTTAAAGTACACGGTTTCGAGGAAGCGTATATCCCACTTTTCCTTGCAATGCTTTCGGAGCGGTCGGAAGGGTTCACCTTTGAAGTGGATAATGATGAGCTGATCGTATACCGCAATGAAATGGATTTTATATATGATTCTGACGGTGATGAAAATCCTGTCATGAATATGTAGAGGAGAGATAATAAAATTATGAAAACGAAGCTACCCATGCATATACCCGAAGCTTTGGACGATTGTAATGTTGAAATTACTGGCGCGGTAATCCTGCCGGATGAGGATTATCAGAAATTGTTTGCCACCGGGCAGCTGCCGGAGGCGCAGCTGGGGCGCCTCAACAAATACACCGAAGCAGTCACGCCAATCGGCTCCACCATGATTTCCCGTTATAAAGTACTGCTGGTGCTGAGCGAGAACGACATGGACGGCGTGGCGGTATGCGGCCACCGCTTCGTTTCCTATGCCGCGGTATTTCCCTTCGCGAAAGAGCTTCTGACTAACCGAATTAACCAGATGGCCGATTTTGTGTGCTCTTTGAAGGACGTGCCGAACTACGATACCCACCTCATTCCGCTGGAAATGGTCAGTGACTTCGCAAACATAAAAGTTACTGCCGACAATGGTATCGGAGAACTTCTCATGCAGGAGATTCAGAAGCGTGGCAATATCGCGGATATTCAGATGACGGACGGTTCCTTGGATATAAAATACGCGGAGAGGCAAAGCGAACAAAAATCTTTGAATTTGCGGAGCTTACTGAATGTACATCACATCCGCTTAGAGGATGTGCATCTCTGCGACGTCGATGAAGAACATGATCTGGCCACCGTCGTGGAGCTGGATCAGAATACCCTGACCGAGCTGGGCAGGCATGAATGGGCAGACGTGCTGGACGCCAAGGTGGAGCGTATCTACGCTGGTTACTATGGGACGCAGATCGAGCTTTCCGGCTGTGATCCGGATCGTCTACGGGATTTTTCCTTTATGCTGGCGGGTCAGTATTCCTACAAGGACTACGATCAGTGGGTTCGGCAGGAACAAGGGGAGCCGATGTTCGGGGATCATCATGCCGATCTCGTGCAGGGACTGTAACAAGAATCCGTAAAGTGTTTTCCGACCGGCAGCTCGATTTGCAGCTGAGTTTGTTCTCGTTTATGGAGTCAGATCAGGATCGGGAAGACGAAAAATTCACTCAAAATATGTTCAGAATGGGGAGGAACCCCTATGAAGAAAGCAGTGATAAACCTTTCCTTTGATGATGAAAAACTGGCGGCCATTCGTATGTATATGGCGAAAAAAGACACTGATCTGGACGACGAGCTTCTTGCTCAGCTCGAAAAACTCTATGAGAAATTTGTCCCGGTGAATGTCCGGGATTTCATAGCCGACCGATCCATATCTCAGGAATGCGATATACTAAAGCGGTCAGCTAAACAACCTGCGAACAATTGAGTATTGCGGCTTCAATCGAGTGGAGGGTGTGGGTGCCCCAGTCGCGCCCGGCGTGACGTTTTGTGGGCAGGGGTAGAAAGCGTGCCCGCACAATGAGTTCTCGGGTGATTGGGGGCATTGTTGCGACGTTTAGAAAGGCAAAAGACATAGCCGGTAGGACGGGAATCCGAGGGTCGAAAAGCAAGCAGGAGAAAGAGTCGGTGCCGTAAGCGGCATCCGACTCGGTTCACAGCGGCCGGCAGTGCCGTCCGCGTCAGGGTTTCTCATGTTTTGGAAAAGGGATGAGTTACGGTGCTGTATTTAAGCTAATTAACAATCAGCACGGTGCCGTAATTGCCTTTATTCAGAGGTTTAAGCACAATGTTTACGGTGCCATCATGATGGGAGGAGTAATTTTGGAGAAACAGAATCAAAACAGGAAGGAAGTCAAGCGCCGGTTCCAATTATGGATCAAGCCGTCTGCTTTGGCGTTAGCCGAAAAAATGATGGAAAATGACAACTGCCAGAGCCGCAGCGAATTTATTGAAAAAGCGGTTGTATTTTACGTGGGTTATTTATCCGCCGGTGAGAACAAACGATATCTTCCCAATGTGGTTGTCTCCACAATGAAGGGAATCATTGCCGAGAGCGATAACCGCATGAGCAGATTACTTTTTAAAATTGCGGTGGAACTGGCCATAACCATGAATCTGGTGGCGGCCTCCAGCAATATCGACAGGGTGGGGCTCGAAAGGCTAAGGGGAAGCTGTGCCGAGGAAGTCCGGCGGCTGAACGGGATTCTTTCGTTTGATGACGCATATGACTGGCAAAAGGGATAGAAAAAGAGTATCCGAATTGACGAACACTCTTTTTCTAAATTAAATTCTGCCACTCACGGCGGTTGTATAGAATCCGAAAAACGTGAACTGTTCTTGCTGGGTCGTCAACATAGTAAAACGCTAAGTAATTTTCGACCGGGAATATTCGGACCCCCTTTGTTGCATACGGTTCTTCCGCAATCACCGCATGGCGGTTCGGCATATGGTCCAGCGACAGGATCTGTTCCCGGATCGAATGAAAAATCCTCGCGGCTGTCCGCGGTTCTTTCAGTGTTTCGGTGATATAGGTAAGAATTCCGATTAAATCTTTCTCAGCCTCAGCACCGATGATCACGTCATACTTTTCCAAATCCGAACTTCCTCTCGATGTCGTCTAATACATCCTTTGCCGGACGTCCGTTACCCGCTTTCGCGGCGGAAAGACCTTCGTCGAGAAGACGGTGAAGTTCATGCCTGCCGCAGAGCCGTTCATATTCGTCGTTTGACATAAGAACTAAATCGCCTTTTCCGTTTTTCGTGATGAAAACAGGCTCGTTATATTTATGGCAGAATTCCGAAATTTCTCCGTATTTGTTTCTTAAATCCGAGCTTGGCCGAATCGTCGCCAAAAGAATCACCTCCGCTATTAGTATACTCATACATTATCAAAATATTGATACATTGTCAACGATAAAAGGAGAATGCCCATGGCAAAGTTGGTCACCAAATTTAAATATTTGAAACCGAATGCCAGACAAAGTATCGGCGGATATGCAAAGTACATCGCCACGCGCGAGGGCGTAGAACGTATTGACGACAGTCAGAAATTCTTGGCTGTTACCGGCAGGCAGAAGGAGCAGATTAAAAAAATCCTGCAAGACTTCCCGGACAGCAAGGGTATGCTTGAATATGAGGATTATCTCGCGCAGCAGACGGTTGGTGCGGCGTCGGAATTCATTACAAGGGCGCTGGAGGACAATGCTGATGAAGTCCTGAGCGGTAAAACCTATACGGACTATATCGCAACCCGTCCCCGCGCCGAACGGTTCGGTTCTCACGGATTATTTACGGATGACGGCTTTCCGGTTCAATTGTCAAAAGCATCGGAGGAACTGAATCTGCACAGCGGGAATGTGTGGACGGCCATCATTTCCCTTCGCCGCGAGGATGCCGAACGGCTGGGTTTTAATACGGGAACCCGGTGGCGGGATATGCTCCGGTCACAGACGGAAGCAATTGCCGATAATCTTAAAATTCCGATGGAGAACCTCCGATGGTTTGCGGCTTACCACCAAGAATCATACCATCCGCATGTGCACCTGATTGCGTATTCCAAAATCGAGAATGAGGGTTATCTTACGCCAAAGGGTGTTGCCAAACTCCGCGCTTCGTTTGCAAAAGATATCTTTGCACAAGACTTATTATCAGTCTATGAAAAAAAGACCGTTAATCGAACGGCTCTCCGGCAGAGCGGACAGGAAATTCTTTCGGAAATCGTGTCAGGAATCAGCGCCGGTGAAACTAATTTCTTTATTGAGGAACTCCTGAACCAGATTTCCATCCGCCTGTCTAAAATAAAAGGTAAAAAGGTTTACGGTTATCTGAAAGCGGACGTAAAGACGCTCATCGATTCCATTGTGGATGAGCTGGCCGCCGACGAACGTATCGCCAAGCTCTACGATTTATGGTATACGCAGCAGGAAGAAATTTTGCAAATTTATACGGAGGCACTTCCAAAGCGGCTTCCGCTTTCTCAGAACAAGGAGTTCAAATCGATTCGAAATGTTGTGATACAGGAAGCACTCCGATTGGACGCAAAGCAATTCACGCTGGAAGATGAGAATATGGACGACGATGTGCCTGTACCGGAACCGTCAGAATCGGAAGCCGACGAGGTGATTCCCTTAGGTATGATTTCCGATGATTACCAGCTGTTTC
>DHOG01000150.1:6784-8129 GCA_002410715.1 Ruminococcaceae bacterium UBA5396
CAGCTGTTTACACAGGCCGAAAAGGGGAACCGATATGCACAGTATCGGCTGGCAGAACGGCTGCTAAACCGTGAATCGGAATATTATAACCCGGATTCAGCGGTAACATGGCTGATCAAATCATCTCAAATGGGATATCCCGCCGCACAATATCGGATTGGAAAATTGTTTTTATACGGAGAACATGTGGGTAAGGATGTGTCATATGCGCTCCGCTGGCTGGAAGCCGCTGAACGGCAGAACCATCAATTCGCGCAATACCTGCTTGGCAAGACGTATTTATCCGGTGTGGAAGTGCCGCAGGATATTGAAAATGCTGTGATTCTATTGTCTAAATCCGCAAAACTGGGGAACCGTTATGCAGCTTATACGCTTGGCAAAGCATATCTAAGCGAAAAGGAGGTCCCAATGGATACTGAAAAGGCGGTGAAGCTGCTGACCGCGTCGGCCAGCAAAGGCTTCCAGGCCGCCGAATATATTCTTGGTAAGCTGATGTGCGGCGGTGAGTGGATACCTAAGGATACTCAGAAAGGGGTTGTCTGTCTGACCAGCGCCGCCTCAAAAGGAAACCAGTACGCGCAATATTTGTTGGGGAAGCTTTATCTTATGGGAGAGGACGTCGGAAAAGATGTTGGACAGGCGGTGTATTGGCTTTCGTGTTCTGCAAAGCAAGGAAATATGTATGCCGAGTATGGGCTCGGCAAACTATATCTTTATGAAAAAAATTCCGAGAAGGCAATTGCCTTTCTTTCAGCGTCGGCCGAACATGGGAATCCCTACGCGGCTTATCTTTTGAACAATATTCATCTCGGAAAGTGCAGTTTTTTCAATTTCGGTTATGTTCGGCTTCTGACAAAGCTTAGCCGTATTTTTCAAAATAAACTGGAGGATGAGAGCGGAGGCAATTCCGAACCTGCGGACAAAAAGCTCCGCAGCCGGATTGACGCAAAAAAAGCCGCACATGGTATACGGCAAGAATAGGGTGAATTTCATATGTCTGGATATATTCCATTTACCGATGAACAAAAAGAGCGTGCAAATAAGACAGATCTCCATGCGTTTCTCAGCCGCCGCGGAGAAACGCTTCGGCGTTCCGGTTCGGAATGGGAGTGGAGATACGGGAGCGCCAAGATTACAATCCGCGGGAATGAATGGTACCACCATTATGACTGTATCGGCGGTGGAGCTGTGGATTTTATCAGGAGGTTTTTCAATGCTGACTATCCGCAAGCTGTCCGGCTCCTGTTGGAATCGGATTGCGGAACCATTGCAAACCCGCATAAGAGTCTAATTAAGGAAAAGAAACCGTTTTTGCTGCCGGAAGCCTATTCGGACATGCGCCGCC
>DHOG01000150.1:8242-12444 GCA_002410715.1 Ruminococcaceae bacterium UBA5396
CGGTATAGAAAACACCTCCGGTCCTCTTGGTCAGGGTCATGCGCCGCCTGTATGCCTATCTTCTCAAGCAGCGCTTTATTGACCGGGATGTTATCTATTATTTTACCCATAGAAGGCTGCTGTATGAAGACGCCAAATACCATAACGCGGTATTCGTAGGCTGCGACGAAAACAGCATTCCCCGGCACGCGCATAAGCGCGGTACCGGCTTTGACAGCGGTTATAAAGGGAATGTTGAAGGGAGTCAGCCCGAATATAGCTTTCATCATATCGGGATATCTGACCGTCTGTATGTATTTGAAGCGCCGGTGGATCTGTTATCATATCTGACGCTGTATCCGGAAAATTGGCAGCTGCACAGCTATGTCGCGCTTTGCTGTACGGCAGAGCATGCCGCGATATATCAGCTGAAACAAAGACCAAATATAAGGCAGGTGATGCTTTGCCTCGACCATGACAAAGCGGGGATGGAAGGCAGTACCCGTTTGGCTGGCCGTATCCATGACCTTAATCCCGATTATCATGTTAGAATAATTCAACCGGAATATAAAGACTGGAATGAAAGTCTTAAAGAGAAAAACGGCATCGAACCCATCCCATGCACAGAGCATGCGGCATTGAAACATATTCGGGAGCTGTGTTTAACGTTGCCCGAAGAATGCAGGAATGAACGCTGTCCCCGGTATCCGTTCGATACGCTGATCAATCAATACGAAAAGCTAAAACGAATCGGTGAAAAGAATATAGAAGCAATCAGAGAGCAGACCTTCGAAATGGCGAAGGCGGCTTTTCTTTTTTGCTCATTTCGACATAAGCAGCTCGGTATGCATATGTCGGATGAATGGTACGCGCAAAGGATGTTTGAGCAGTATCGGCCGCATAACGATTGCGGCGGGTATAAAAGCTATCTTGGTGATATCGGGCATCACCTGCAAAGCGTGCTACGGGATTTTTCCGAAGACAGGATTTATACCAAATCCGAGCTTGAAGATCAAATTAAGCGAACGCTTAAAGTCGGGCTGGACTGCCTGCGTCTGAATACATTTGTGACAATGTCGCAGGAGCAGGAGCAGATCGATTCCATGATCATGCAGTAACAAAGAAGGGGAGAGGGATGTATGAATCAGATCGGCATGCTGATTTTGACAGCAGGGATTATGTTTGTCATTTTGGGCGGGATTCCCTTGCTTGCCCATATCTATAATCTGAACAACATCAAGGCGAAGACGATTGGCGACGGCCAGCACGGAACCGCGCGGTGGGCGCGCAAAGAGGAAATCCGGAAGACCTACCGGCATATCCCGTATACACCGGATCAGTGGCGCAAAGGCAAGAATTTGCCGGATTGTCAGGGGATTATAATTGGCTGTGATTTTTCGAGCGGAACGCATACCTTGTTCCAAAAGAAAAAAGCCGCCGCGCATCCCACTGCACTGGTGGATACGGGCGACGTTCATTGTATGATGGTCGGCGCGGCCGGCGTCGGGAAAACCGCGTACTGGCTGTATCCCAACCTGGAATTTGCCTGTGCCAGCGGGATGAGTTTCTTGTCTACAGATACAAAGGGAGATATCGTAAAAAATTACGGAACCATCGCAAGGGATATCTATGGCTATAACGTATCGGTTATTGATTTGCGTAATCCCACCCGTTCCAATGGCAACAATCTTCTTAACCTGGTCAATCATTATTATGATCTCTATAAAGAAAATCCGGATATGCTGGTTTATAAAGCAAAGTCGGAGAAGTATGCAAAAATCATTGCAAAGACCATTATTCTGTCCGGTATGGAGGCCGCTTCCTTCGGTCAGAATTCCTATTTTTATGACGCAGCTGAAGGTTTGCTCACAGCGACAATACTGCTTGTTGCTGAATTCTGCAAGCCGAAGGAACGGCACATTGTATCGGTGTTTAAGGTGATTCAGGAATTATTGGTGCCTGCAAAGACGAAGGGAAAAAATCAGTTCCAGATGCTTATGAGCAAGCTTCCCGCCGATCATAAGGCCAAATGGTTTGCGGGAGCGGCGCTGAATACAGCAGAGCAATCAATGAATTCGGTTATGAGTACCGCACTGTCCAGACTGAATGCCTTCCTCGACAGTGAGCTTGAGCAGGTTCTTTGTTTTGATACCGAGATCGATGCTGAAAAGTTCTGTAATACTAAATCCGCGGTCTTTATCGTGATGCCGGAGGAAGATACCAGCAAGTATTTCATGGTTTCTCTGATCATTCAGCAGATGTACCGTGAAATCCTTGCCGTAGCCGATGAGATGGGGGGCAAGCTGAAAAATCGGGTGATGTTTTACGAGGATGAGTTCGGTACCCTGCCGAAGATCGAGTCGGCTGAAATGATGTTCTCCGCGTCACGTTCCCGACGTATTTCAATGGTGCCGATTATACAGAGCTTTGCCCAATTGGAGAAAAACTACCGCAAGGAAGGTGCGGAAATCATTGTAGACAACACACAGCTCACACTATTCGGCGGATTCGCGCCAAATAGCGAATCTGCACAGATACTTTCCAAAGCAATGGGCAGCCGGACTGTATTATCGGGCAGCGTCAGCAGAGGAAAAAACGATCCCTCACAAAGCCTGCAAATGATTGAACGGGCTCTGATGACGCCGGACGAGCTCAAGAGCATGCCCAAAGGCCAGTTTATCGTCATGAAAACCGGCTTCTATCCGATGAAGGTAAGACTAAGATTGTTTTATGAATGGGGTATTACTTTTGGCGATCCGTATACTGTTCCGGAACAAGGCAACCGTAAGGTAGAATACGCAGATAAGGAAGAATTATTGGATGAGGTTTATAAGCGGTATCATGCGTTTTTTATGCCGGACGATATACCGGAAGGAAATGAAGTTGCAGATGATTCTGGCATAAGCGCAGACGACCAGCACCAGTACGAATGTAACCATGTACCAGGCAAAAACCCGGTCAGAACGCAAAAGGTTGGTGGTCAGTAATGGGACACCTGTTATTTTTATATCGGAGCGATCTTCCTCACCGGGCGATTGCGGTCTATATGTATCTGTATGACCGTGCGAATAAGGAAATGCAATGTTGGCCGGCAATTCCAACGATTGCATACGAGCTAAGTTTATCCGTGTCTACTGTAAAGCGCGCATTAAATGATTTGATAAAGACTGGCTACATTCAAAAGGAGCGCCGATACCGAAAAAACGGCGCCAACAGTAGTACACTGTACACGCTGTTGGCGCCTAAATCGTAAAAAATATTATGTCCCGCCCAGGGGTCAGTCTGTTCATTCAATGGCCTCTGGTATGGGTCATTGTGAACCTACAAAGTGAATTTCCCAATATACATTTAATTATCAGCAGAAATATATTATTATTTTACAATTAGAATATAAACTATACATAGTTGAGTTTGGGTAAACCGTAATTTAGAAGATAAATAATTTAGTTTGGCCAATAGGTTTTATAATAATAATAGTAGATTGACGCAAGGTTAACCTCAGGTGTTGTTTCTGTATTAGATCCGTCACCTGCAACAAGGGTATATCGATATCCGCCGTCATAGCTTTCCTGCAAATCTCTGTTGTCCCTGTTGCGACCGTATACCCAATAAAGATGTTTTTCCGCAAGACGATAAGTAGTAATATCATTTAAGAAATACGCGCAGCTAAATAATGCTCTGGATACTCGGCCGGCCAAATAAACGGGCATTCCATTTAAGGGATCATCCCCGGCAGGCCACGAACCGAGATTGTCATCCCAAATATTGTTTACTGCAGCTACGGCGTTCAAAATGGAATCTCTGTAGACTGTATTCCCTGATACATGATAAAGCCATGATAAGCCAAGTACGGCAAAACTAAATGCATTACCGTGTTCCCACCCGCTTGGAACACCGTTTGTATATATAAGATGCGAGTATAATCCGCTGACACCCTGCGCTCTTAATAAAAGCTTTGCCTGCTGTATTGCAGCATTTACCCATTTCGCATCATTGGTTATTTTATAAAGCTGGCTCATGACCATTACGAGCATTCCGGTATGTTCTGTTGAAAAATCTATTCCTTCAGTTGTTCTCGTATATAAATCACCTAATCCTGAGACATAAATAGTAGGCCAGCTATTTAAAATGTAGTTACCGCACTGGATCGCTTTATTTAAATAATTAATATCATTGTATTCTTTATAACCAATGAGTAATTGTTCTATTGCGGCGCAGTTACC
>DHOG01000150.1:12585-13608 GCA_002410715.1 Ruminococcaceae bacterium UBA5396
AGTTACCCCTAAACATTTCCCATACATTTTGTTTCATATCAGGCTCTATTGAAACTTCATATACATCTTGAATAGGTTTATAAACGGTATGTACTGCACCGTCTGTCATAATCATTTTATTTATAATAAAGTTATCAAGCGCATTCTTACCATATGTTTTAAGTTCGGTATTTCCGGATAATCTTGTATAAATAAATTTTTCATTTAAGTATTGACCGCAAGTCCAGACATCTTCCCAGCCAACTGCTTCAACCCAAGCATTAAATCTTGGATCGCCGTTATATGTTTTCTTTAAAAAATTAGTTGACAGCTGAAAACGGGGATACATATAAACATCGGTGCTAACAATGCTATAAGACCCTTCTGCAATATAAATTGGAACCACTCCATTATTTGAAGAGGTTTGAATTGTAAGGGTGTGGCTGCCTTGTGTTAAGTACATGGTTCCGAGCAAAGTGTTTCCATCAATATTTTCTTTGCAAACCGTAAACGGTACAGAGTATTGATTGTCAATATCCCATTTTAAATTTCCCCAGATACTTTTGGTTTCCCATTTGTAGCTTTTGTTTAATACTATATTATATAATCCAGTGGATGCAGCTGTAATTGTCTTGGAAAAATCAGATTTGCTTATCACTTCCTCAGTGTTTTCAGAAACCGCAGTAAAGTTCTCCATAACTTGCTGACTTGTCAAAGCAGTTTGATAAAGTTTCAATTCGTCCAGAAGTCCGTATGCGTGCGAATCGTCCCAAAGACCTTTTCCTATTCTATTAAGTATGTTAGGACCTGACCCGGGATATACCGGCAACTCCGTTATATCCGTATCCTTCAATGTTCCATCAACATAATATTTAATTGTATCGTCTCCAGATGTCCTATCAGCTGTAATCGTATATAGATGCCATTGTCCGTCATTCGCTGTAACGTTATTACTCATAGCGATTTTACCGATAGGGCCTTCCGGATCCATATTATCGTCATAATGAAAAATTAAATTATTTGTGGAGTTAAAAGCAAATACAA
>DHOG01000150.1:13875-15025 GCA_002410715.1 Ruminococcaceae bacterium UBA5396
CTCCCGTTAAAGAATCGGTTAGATATATTTTCGGCAGGTTGCAAGAAACTGGCATTAGGAGCCTGTTCCGGGGTTACTGATGGTAATACAAGGGCGTTCCCGAATCCGGATTTTCCAGTGGCTGTTGACATCGTTGCGCCCTCATAAACCCGATTATCGTATAATGCCGGTATAGCGTCTCCGGCTATTCCTGTAATATCTCTCCAGGCATCGTTGCCTGTTCCATTAAAATTATGATATAGAACCAGGTTGCTGTCTCCATAGTCCTTATCCCTTTCCAGATATAAAGTATCAACATCCGTGCTGGAGAGGTCACGACTGTAAATTCTGATATCGTCTATTAGACCTGCAGCGTATGAATCATCGTAGAGGCCCTTGCCAATTCTGTTTAAGATGCTGGGCCCCGATAATTGTGAGTATATTGGCAATTCGGTTGAATTCGTATCTTTTAATACGCCGTCAACATAATACTTTAAAGTATCATTATTTATTCCGGCCGGTCTGGAAGCAGTCACAGTATATAAATGCCATTGCCCATCGTTTGCAGATATATTATTGCTCATGGCAATCTTGCCAACCGGTCCGGAGGGCTCCGTATTATCATCATAATTAAAGATCAACTTATTATCTGCATCAAAAGTGAAGCATAGTCTGCCGATGTTTCCTAGATGAACGAAGGTCATTGGAGTTTGCCATTGCATTGTCGTTTGCGCTTTAAACCAAAAAGATATCGTAAAACTCTGCTCAAAAAGATTACAGGATAAATTCTCGGGAGGTTGTAAAAAACTTCCGTTTTGAGCATTTTCAGGTGTTACGACCGGGAGATAAAGTGCATTTCCCATTCCGGACATGCTTATGTCAGTCGACATGGATGCGCCTTGATAAACTCGGTTATCATACAGAGCCGGTACAGCATTTCCCGTAATTGTAGTTATGTCCTTCCATGCTTCATTACTGGAACCGTTGAAATTATAGTATAACTTCAAATCGCTTGTAATATCTGCATACGTATCGGCACTTACGGAGGATATAAAGCCGGACATGAGAATAGCTACCGTAATAACCAGACTTAGAACACGTTTTCCCATAAAAATCACCCTTCATATTTTATTTAAATGATGCTATTTAATGTCTACTGAAAACGCCTTAA
>DHOG01000150.1:15240-15546 GCA_002410715.1 Ruminococcaceae bacterium UBA5396
GCAAGGGGAAAGCCTTAAAACGGTGAAAACCCTTGCACTTCTTTTTATGGCGACACTCTTAAGTTTTTGCAGTTTTTTATTACCTTCTGCAATCTATGTGAAATTTCGGAGTGATCCACTCCCTCACGGGCAGCGTATTCGTAGACTGGAAGCGTCATTTCACAACAGCAGAATAGAGGCTTTGTCACCTGGAAGTTTGGTGGGAACCCTCGAATGACTGTACATTACATAAGCGGCGTGAATTTGTACTTGCCGAAAGCGACCGTAACCATTGACAAATTTCATGTCAAACAGCTTATGCTGAAA
>DHOG01000150.1:15683-16023 GCA_002410715.1 Ruminococcaceae bacterium UBA5396
TGTCAAACAGCTTATGCTGAAAGCAATGGAACAGGCAAGACGTGAGAGCAGGGCAAGCAGCGCAGGCAGACGAGATGCAAGCTAAAAGCTTTTGATGATACCCAAACCCCTCATGAACGTACATCAAAATAAAAAGTTACAAGCAATCAGTAAGGAGTTTCAATCAATATGTAATACGGTCGAAACGCATCTGTTTTTAACATTGTTTTTTCTAAATTTGATTTATGCTAGCCCCCCCTCACTATTTATTAATATGGTTAATGCCGTTGCGGAGCATATACACGTTAAGAGAACTAACCTGCTTTAGAAAAGCCTCAAAAATCACCTCCCACATCCTGCG
>DHOG01000150.1:16203-16429 GCA_002410715.1 Ruminococcaceae bacterium UBA5396
TACCTCCCACATCCTGCGCATCTCGTCATGCTATTTATCTCCCAGGCAATGAAACATTCGAACCAGAATACCAGTGTACAACTGACTCTTACCCTCACTGGCGTCCTTAATCAGATGTATAATCAAGACGAATAAACGCCTTCCTTTTGCCAAATATCCATCATCATTTCATAGCGTTCGAGTGCCAATCCGGTATACACACAATTAGATGTACAGAAAATATAAA
>DHOG01000150.1:16596-17550 GCA_002410715.1 Ruminococcaceae bacterium UBA5396
ATCCATACCTTCACGCAATGAACGACGGACATCGGCGGCGGCTTCCTCATCCGACCCTGCTTGAAGCAGTGCGCAATTCACATTGCCGCATAGCGCCACTTTATTTCCGTATAGCCGTTTTACTTCAGAAAGTAAAACGCCGCCTTGAGGGTCTAAGGAATGAAGAGCATCTGGTCCGGCCTGTACCAGTTGGTCGACAATTGGCATTATATTTCCGTCCGTGTGTTTGATGGTATACAGTCCCATCGAGCGATACTCATCGCAAATTTGCTTCAAATACGGGGAAACAAATTCCCCAAACATAGCGGGACTCAAAAACGGGTTTGTATTAAAGCAGTAATCCGCACACATACAAATACCGTCGAGCAAATCACCCGGCTTCACAAGCTGTTCCGTGCGGCGGATATAATAATTAACATTGGCCTGTGCCAAACGGTGCATTTCCTCAGATTTATCAAAAAAACGGATGCTTTCTTCCATCATATGTTCTCCATCCGGAATGGAGAAGGTGGGGTCCCCATGCATAACGATAAAATAATCCTCACCGCCGAGTTCACGGATCAATTCCAGGACGCGTATGTTTTCCTCTATTTCCGGATGAAAATCTTGATAAAAGATGCAGTCGTGATGATATTTTTTGGCGATGGCAACATACAATTCGGCAATATCCCGCCGATGTAATTCCCGTTCTGTTTCCGACATCTGTTTCCATTGTTCAAAATGGCGATGCGTGGGATGTATCCGCCCGAACGCTTCCATAGTCAGAAAAAATACCAATTCAAAGGTCGGCACATGCCCGGTGACCGGCTTGCGGCGCAGTGCCGATGCAAATCGTTCCTTATGAGTCATTGTAAATCTATCCTTTATGATTAATCAATATTATATCCGGATGGAATTATCCTTAATGTTTTTATTTCCTTATTTCTAAAATAATGTCTACTGAAAACGCCTTAA
>DHOG01000150.1:17832-17995 GCA_002410715.1 Ruminococcaceae bacterium UBA5396
TTCATTGATAATCAGATACGGTTTAAGGATTTTGAAACTCCAATTGGCTTGGATTTACACAAGGAAAACCGATGGGTGAAACGAGCAGAGAGCATTCCGTGGATTGAGATAGAAAAGCGCTATGCCGAGTTGTTCAAAAACAAAAAAGGCAATGTTGCCAAGC
>DHOG01000163.1:0-2564 GCA_002410715.1 Ruminococcaceae bacterium UBA5396
CAATGTTTATACAACAAAAAGGGACAGGCATATCAAGGCTGAGGTGGTGGGATTTAAATCCGAAAGAGTTTTGCTGATGCCTTTTGAAGATTTAGACGGAATCGGCCCCGGCAGTATTGTTGAATCAACAGGGGATGTACTGAAAATACCGGTCGGGCAAGAACTGGTGGGCAGAATATTAAACGGCTTTGGACAGCCCATCGACGATCTCGGTGAACTTACCGGAATGCAGCAATATTCAGTTTCCAATACTCCCTCCAATCCCCTTTCCAGATTAAGAATTGAAAAGCGGATTAATTTCGGGGTGAAAGCAATCGATTCCATGCTCACCTGTGGTAAAGGGCAGAGAATGGGTATATTTTCCGGAAGCGGTGTCGGAAAAAGCACGCTGATGGGCATGATTGCCAGGAATATAGAAGCAGATGTGAATGTAATCGCTTTGGTGGGAGAAAGAGGTCGTGAAGTCAGAGACTTTCTGGAAAAAGATCTAAAAGAAGAAGGCATGAAAAAATCGGTTTTAATCGTTGCAACATCTGATCAACCTGCTATGATGCGTCTGAAATGTGCCATGGTTGCAACCACAATCGCTGAATTTTTCAAGGATCAGGGCAAGGATGTTTTATTGTTGATGGACTCCTTAACCAGATTCGCTATGGCCCAGAGAGAAATCGGTCTGGCTACCGGGGAACCGCCGGTGGCACGAGGATATACGCCTTCTATATACTCGCTGCTTCCCAAGCTTTTGGAGAGAACAGGGAATTTTAATAAGGGTTCAATCACCGGCATTTATACCGTTCTGGTTGAAGGGGACGATGTAAACGAACCTATTTCCGATACTGTTAGAGGAATCATTGACGGGCATATCGTGTTGTCAAGGTCACTGGCAATGAAAAACCACTACCCCGCCATCGACGTACTTGCAAGCATCAGCAGAATTATGAATGAGATTGTCGACAAGGATCACCTGGATATTGCGAATAAGATTAGAAATATCATGTCGGTCTACTATTCAAACTACGATCTTGTAAACATCGGGGCATATAAAAGAGGTACAAACAGAGAGCTGGATCAGGCGCTTGCATTGATTGATAAAATTAACCTAATGCTGACACAGGGAATAGATGAAAGCTTCAGTTATGAGCAGACCATAGATATGATGCGGGATGTACTGGACATTCCGAAATCGAAAGAGGGGGTTGCAGTTGTTTAATTTACGTGCATACTGCAGCTTGATATGAAACGATTTAAATTTTCAATGCAAAAGATTCTTGAGTATAAAGAGGATATTCAAAACAATGAAGCGAATATTCTTAAGGAAATGAAGATGAGTCTCCAGACATTGATGGATGAGCTGCAATGTCTTGTTTCTAAATATGAGCATTATAAGGGAATTCATGTTACAAAATGTAAAGAAGGTCTGTCAATAAAAGAGATTGTAGTCGATAAATCCTATCTTTCATCTCTACAAAACAAAATTCGTATCAAAGGAGTTGAAATAAGAAAAGTTGAACTGAATATCGAAACGCAGATTGCAAAGCTGACCAAGATTAAAACCGAAAAGGCTTCCATTGAGCGATTGAAAGAAAAGGAATTAGAGGCATATAAATTTATGGAGCAAAAAGAAAATGAGGTTTTTATAAGTGAATTTGTCTCTAATGCAGCCGTAAAGCAGCAATGATTATATTAATAGAAGGAGGTGAAAAAGTGATAAACCCGCTGCAAACAGTGTTTGCGCAGACGCAATCATCCGTTCCAGCCAACAAAACGGAATGCCCTGTCGAAGATTTTTCCGCGGTAATTCAAAGATTGGTATCGAGGTCTAATGCGGTCAAAACAAAATCGGTTGATTCAGAAAAGGCTTTGAAACATACCAAGAATGAAAAAGTTGAGGAAAAAACAAGGTCTGACGAGAGTGAAGTTGATATCCTCAAATATGATGAATCTTCTCAGGAAGAGGTTCTGACGTTCCGGGAAATTGAATCTGCGGATGCAGATAGCGTGGCGGTTGAGCGTGATTCGGAAGAAAGCATACCGACAGAGCCCTGTGGCACATACATAACAGTGCTCAACATCCTGCCTTTTAAGAATGCCGAAGCGTTACATCCCGGTGTAACAGAACCGATTCAAGCGGAAGGATTTCCGCACGTAAAGACCACCGTCACAACCCATATCGGCCAATGCATACGGTCAGATTTAATAGTCGAAACAAAGCCTGTTTCCTTGGAGGAGGCGCAAGTATCAAGTAAAAGTACCTTTGCTGACATTCCAAAATCTGTATTACAAGCCGAAACGGTAGCGATACCGATTGAGCATGGGGATATAATACCGTTGTCTAACACAGGCGATGAAAAGGTGCAAATCGAAACCAGTGCCCCTGCTGAAAATTCTATTGATTTTGAACGTCCAAGCATAGACCAAACAGTTCCGATTGTTGGTCAAAGCGAATCCGAAAGAGAAGCAACGGATATCCCAACCGATACCCAAGAATCGATTTTGTTTAAGGACCTGAAAGCAAAGGATACCACGCTGAATCGCACCGAACCCGCAATGGGGGAGCAGTCGCC
>DHOG01000163.1:2740-16877 GCA_002410715.1 Ruminococcaceae bacterium UBA5396
GGAGCAGTCGCCCACCAGAGTGGAGTATGCACAGGATAGAGCGGCCTTGGTTCATAACAACCATCCGTATGAAAACCATCCAATCAGTGAGATGCCTGAAACCGTAATCGAAAATGCTGATGAAAGCAGCAGCCGGGCTGTTTCACAAATTGCAGCCGATTTCGTCAAAGATGGGCTATTCTTATCAGACGGAAAAGCATACGGTGTCGCAACAAAGCTGGATAATCCAACGTCGGATCAGGTTGAGCTGGATGGTGTAAACAGTTTGAACATGATACAGGCTGTGAATCTGCAGCTGCATAGAGCAGAGGCTGTACAGAATCAATCCGGTGCTCCTTTGATGGCGCAACCAACCGAGCTACCCGTTTTTGACCAGATTACCGATTCTGTCAGGATTTCACTGCAGGGCGGCAAAAGCACATTCAGTATGAAGCTTAAGCCCGAAGGCTTAGGTGAATTATCGGTCAAGATGACCATGGAGGACGGAAATGTATTTCTTGAGCTGAATACCAGCTTACCTTCAACCAAAGCCATGATCACAAGTCAGTTGGGCGAGCTTAGGCAGGCACTGGAGCTGAACAGTGTCAGGGTGTCGGATTTCAGTGTAAGCTGCAGTCATGATTTCGAGGCTGATGTACCGGCAGGCGTGTCTCTAAATCTAAGCGCTGCACAACAACGGTTTAGCTTTAATTCGTTCAGAGAACGTCCAAACAGCAATTCCGAAGGCCAGTCCGGTTATGATTTTCATAATTCAAGCCAAACTGAAAACATGAACCGTGTGACTTACAACCCAAGCTTTATACGAGGGATATTAAACTGCAAAATTTGAAAGGAGTGATGATATGCCGGTTTCCGGTGTCGATAAGATGGGCGGAACGGTCTATCCCCAAGGAGTTGATCGCAATTTAGGAAGCGCTGATCTTGGTGTTGATGATTTTCTTAAATTGTTAACTGCACAGCTGCAGAACCAGAATATGATGGAGCCTGCAAGCGATACCGAGTTCATCGCACAAATGGCACAGTTTTCTACACTCCAGCAGATGCGGGAGCTGTCAGCAATGTTTCAAAGCACGCAGGCATTATCATATGTTGGGAAAAATGTGATTGTCAAAGATGTGGATGATAAGGGAAACATCCGTTATGTCCCGGGGGTTGTATCCAGCGTTAATTTTGAGAACCAAATGCCTTATCTCCTAATTGGTGAAAATTATTTCAAACTCAGCGATGTGACGGATGTATATACAGGGATTCCATCTGATGATCAAACAGGCGGCAACAGTGATCTGCCTGAAGAAAATATCGAAATAATTTAAGGAGTTGATACATCAGGGCTATGCGAATGGATCATCTGCTTGCTCAGCAAAGAGCAAGAATCCTTACCGATCAGCTTACAGATAAACCTGTTTCAATAAACAAAGGCCAGACGTATTCCGGAGATCCTTTCGACAAAATACTTCAAAAACAGCTGGAAAATTCAGAGAAACTAAGCTTTACAAAGCATGCCCAACTCAGGATGTCGGAAAGAAATATACATTTGACAGAGGATCACCTGGAAAGACTGGATGAAGCAGTGAAAAAAGCCGATCAAAAGGGCGTAAAGGATACCCTTGTTTTTATGGATCAAATGGCTTTTATCGTTAGTGTCATTAACAAGACGGTTGTAACCGCAATCAGCGGTGATGACGTACAGGGCAATGTTTTCACACACATAGACGGTGCTGTAATAGTATAGCCGGACCTTCGGGGGGCTATATAGATTTCGAATGACAGAGAAATTTACGCCGATCAAACAATATTAAAATAAACGGAGGTCAAAGAAATGATCAGATCTTTATATTCGGGCGTTTCGGGGCTTAGAAATCATCAGACAAAATTGGATGTAATCAGTAATAATATTGCAAACGTTAATACAGCAGGATATAAATCACAGAGAGTTATTTTCAAGGATCTGTATTATCAGACAATGGCGTCAGCGTCCGCCCCCGGTGCTGCCAAAGGCGGTACCAATCCAATGCAGTTGGGCTATGGTTCGAAGATTGCTTCGATTGACATGATCAACACACGAAGCGGCTACCAGACTACCGACGTGGCGACCGACCTTTATATCTCGGGCGACGGTTATTTTCGGGTGAGAGACACCGCCGGTGAAATAAACTATACAAGAGTTGGTGCCTTTAATTTTGACGCAGAAGGAAAGCTTGTGGATAGCAGCGGCAGTATTGTATCGGGCTGGCTTGATATTACCGGTGTCCAGGATGAAACAACCATCTCCAATATAGTCATTCCTAATATAGCTGACTATACCGAAATTGCAGTCGGTCCTGACGGTACCATCAATGCCATTGATTCATCAGGAGATACCGTAACGCTTGCTCGGATTGCTTTGGCGAAATTCCCCAACCCCAACGCCTTATCTATGCAGGGGAACCAGTATTACAAACAGACACAGAATACCGGTGAACCGAAATATGCAGTTCCTGGCAGTGACGCGACAGGATCATTGATTGCAAATGGTTTGGAAATGTCTAATGTCGATTTGTCAAAAGAGTTTACAGATATGATCGTAACCCAAAGAGGATTCCAGGCGAATTCAAGATCAATTACCACCTCAGACGAAATATTGCAGGAGCTTGTAAATCTTAAGAGATAATTCGGAGGCTTGAGCTCGGAGGCTGTTTCAAGCCTCCGAGCTCAGGTAAGAACCGGTCAAATTGCATGGACGCATACAGTCGGTGTTCTAACCATGTTTTTGGATGAATTTGAATCGCAATCGTTTATGTTCAAAAGGACTTTGGCGCAAAAGGAGGACATGGAATGTCCGAGGTATTAACACAAAACCAGATCAACGAGTTGTTATCCGAGCTACTTGCAGGAAATGCAGAAGAAACTATTGTTACACACGAAAAGAAAGTTAAAAATTACGATTTTAAAAGTCCAAAAAAGATTTCAAAGGATCAGTTGAAAGTCTTGAGAGGCATATATGAAAATTTTGCGAGAAGTCTTTCGGCCTATCTTTCAGGCATCTTAAGAGTCCAATGCCAGATTAAAGTGGATGCAATTGAAGAACAACCTTACTTTGAATATAACAACGCCTTACCCGATACGGTATTAATGGGCGTTTATGATTTTAAACCTCTTGACGAGAACGTATTGGTAGAACTATCAAATAATATTACCTTTGCTATTGTAGAAATGTTGCTGGGCGGAAACGGAAGCGGAGTGGTACTTGAGCGTGAATTTACTGAAATTGAAATATCCTTGATGGAAAGAATCTTGAAACAAATTGCAATATGTACGGACGAATCATGGTCTAATTTGATTGAAACAGAATCAAGTCTAAAAAGAGTTGAGACCAATTCACGTCTGATTCAATCAATTTCCATGGATGAATCGGTTGTCATCATTATTATGGAGTTTGTAATAAAATCCATACAAGGCACCATTAACATATGTGTTCCAATCATGAACCTGGAGCCGATTTTGGAAAAAGCGGGACCCTCCTATCTGTTGAGAAGAAAAACTGATAATCAAAAGGAGAATCAAAACAAAGAGACAATCATGTCACATATCAGTGAAACCCAAATTGATATGGCAGCCGTTATTGGTAATGCTGTTCTCACATTTAAAGAAATCCTCGACCTGCAGGTTGGAGATGTGATTAAACTAAACCAATCGGTGGACAGTGAATTGAAAATCAACGTTGGAGGTAAAACAAGGTTTCACGGAATTCCCGGTATTATCAAAGATCGAAAGCATGTTAAAGTTACAAAAGCTTTATAGAAATGAGTGAATACAATTGGAACATATTGAAAAGAATGAAACATTAATTGATTCAGATTTTATTCTAAGTAGTATTGAGAAGGATACCATCGGTGAAATTATGAACATCAGTATGGGCTCGGCTGCAACAGCTATTTCCACCATGCTGAATAGAAAGGTTTCAATTACAACACCCGAAGTAATTTTGGCAAAAAGTCTCGAGTATGAATTTAGCGCTTTTGAACCGTCGGTGTGCACCGAAATCCAATATCTGGATGGGCTGAATGGCGGTAACTTTATGATATTAAAATTATCCGATGTAAAGGCCATCGTTAGCATCTTACTAAACAGCGAATCTTCGGATGATGATAGCCTGGACGAAATGCATCTGAGTGCAATTGGGGAAATAATGAATCAAATGATGGGTTCTTCCAGCACCTCTCTTGCCCAATTTTTCGGTCATAATATCAGCATTTCCATCCCCGACGTGTATGAGTTAGATCGAATCTACGATAATATCAAAAAAATGGGTCTCGGGGATGTAGTGATTGTAAAGTTTAAATTTAGTATTGAAAATGCATTTGACAGTGAATTTGTATCCTTGTTGCCCATTGAATTTACAAAAGAGCTTGTTGAAAAAGTACTCGACTCTACACAACCCTCCCCTCAGGTAAGACAGCCGGAGCCGGCAAAGGCTTCTGTTCCGGTTGAACAAAAGAAGAAGCAGGACAGGCCTGTTGAAGCGTCTCCGGGAGCCGTCACCCGAAAGAAGCAGGTGAATGTCCAGCCACTTCAATTAGGCAGTTTGGAGAATGATATGGATAATATTATTGATCATGATACGGAAACCAAAAGCGAATACACTCAGCCAAGCTTCGAGCTGATCATGGACGTTCCTCTTGAGATTTCGGTTGAAATCGGTCATACAAGAAAGCTTGTCAAGGATGTACTGGAAATCCGTCAGGGAAGCATCATCGAGCTTGACAAGCAGGCAGGTGATCCTGTTGATATTATCGTAAACGGTCAGCTGCTTGCAAAGGGCGATGTGGTTGTTGTTGATGATAATTTTGGAGTAAGAATTACAGAAATAACCTCAAACAAGCATCTAATTCAGAAGTAAGGTTTTAGCAGCTCTCTAAAAGATGAGTTTATCTAAATCTAAAAGGGGCGTCTGTGATATGGTAAACGGAGTATTAATTGTGGATGATGCGGCGTTTATGAGATTGATGCTAAGAGAAGTTCTGCAAAGTGCAGATATCCCGGTTGCCGGAGAAGCAGCAACTGGTGATGAGGGTATTTTTAAGTATAAATCATTAAACCCGGATATTGTTATTCTTGATTTGACCATGCCCGGAACAGATGGCTTGAATGTACTGAGAATATTAAAGTCAATGAATAAAGATGCCCGGGTTATCATCTGCTCATCTATGGGGCAGAAGGAAATTGTGAAGGAAGCCATCAAGCTAGGTGCGGATGCATTTATCGTAAAGCCTTTTCATGCAAATAAGGTTATTGAAACAGTTCAGTTGGTTTATTCCAAAAGTGATGTTTAGGAAGTGGAAATTTGGATGGATTTATGTCGGGGTTGCAGCTAATCGGCGCTTTGATGGGAGTCATTTTAGTTATTTTCCTTGCGTATTGGGGAACCACCTGGTTTTCAAAAAAGTACAGTTCTCTTTCCAGCGGCAAGTACATAAAGGTTTTGGAACGATCTATGCTAAGTCAGGACAAGCTTTTGGTGCTGGCAAAGGTCAACAATAAGGTTTATTTTTTAGCGATTACAGGGCAGCATATTGAAATTGTGGATAGGTTAAACGCCGAGGAATTTCCACAGGTGCCGGAATCAAATGAGCCGGAAGATTTTGCTTTTATATTAAAGAGCAAAATTATCAAACAGATTCCCTTTATTAAGCCCAAAGGCGACAAAGAGGAAGACGAACACTATGAAGAAATGTAAGCGGATAATATTTTTGGCGTCTTTCCTAATGCTGACCATGCTGATGCCTGTATGTGCAACCGATAACGCTGATGTATCAATCAATATTAATGGACTTGATAACTCGTCCAATAGCCTGAAAATACTGTTTTTGCTTACCCTGGTTGCCATTGTTCCGTCACTGCTGATTATGATGTCCGGATTTACAAGAATTGTGATTGTTCTTTCTTTTGTAAGAAACGCACTGGGCCTTCAGCAAACACCGCCGAATCAGGTGTTGGTCGGATTAGCATTATTTTTGACGTTATTTATTATGTCACCCGTACTGACTCAGATTAATAAGGAGGCTTATACGCCTTACTCAGCAGGTGAAATAACACAAGAGCAGGCGATTGATAAGGCAATGGTTCCCATTCGATCTTTTATGCTGAAGAATACAAATAAGCAAGACTTAAATTTGTTTATCAGTCTGTCAAAAATGGAGAAACCAAAGACACATGACGATATTCCAACCGAGCTTGTTATACCCGCTTTCATCACGAGTGAGCTTAAAAGAGCTTTTATCATGGGCTTTTTAATATTTATTCCTTTTCTCGTTATTGATATGGTGGTATCAAGTGTTCTAATGTCAATGGGCATGGTAATGCTGCCTCCGGTTATGATTTCACTTCCGTTTAAGTTGATCCTGTTTGTTCTGGTAGATGGCTGGGGTCTTATTGTAAAATCGCTGATTACAAGTTTTAACTGAATGGATGGTGTAAATGTCACAGGGAGATATACTTGCGATATGTAAGGAAGCAATCATGACCGCATTAATGATCGCTGCACCGTTTCTTTTAGTAAGCCTGATTATTGGCGTTGTAATTTCGGTTTTGCAGGCAGCAACCCAGATTCATGAGCAAACCATAACCTTTGTACCCAAGATACTTGCGGTTGCACTAATCCTGATTTTTCTGGGCTCATGGATTATAAACGTTATGATTGGATTCACCGAATACATTTTTGTTTACATAACAAATTTGTCATAAATGAATTTTGCCTTAAGGGAAATGATATGTGGAAATTAGTTTTTACCAACTATCTTTTGTTTTTGCTTGTATTTACAAGAATGACCGGAATGATCCTGTTTAATCCCATATTAGGCAGAAGACAAATTCCAAATCAGCTCAAGATCGGTCTCGCTTTCTTCCTTACAGTTATCGTCACCAATGTAATCCCTTATAGGCAGCTGCAGTTTGCCGGCGTTATTGATTTTATTTTCGCTGCAACAAAGGAACTTCTGGTTGGTTTTGCTGTGGGCTTTGTTTTTCAGATGTATTTGTCGGTTATCTTGGTTGCCGGCGAAATGATCGATTTGCAGATTGGTATCGGTATGTCAAAGGTATATGACCCTCAGAGCAATGTTTCTATGCCGATATCCGGCAGCATATTCAATTTATTGTTTATTCTCATGTTTTTTTGCAGCAACAGTCATCTGACTTTTATAAAAATAATGACACTATCTTTTGAAATGCTGCCTGTGGGCGCTGAGCTATTCAATGCAGACTTCAGCAAATATATTGTTGACCTGTTCGGCAGCATTCTGGTTCTGGCAGTCAAGCTGGCCTTGCCGGTTATTGCAATTGAAATGATAACAGAAATCGGGTTGGGTGTGTTGATGAGGACGGTGCCCCAGATTAATATTTTTGTTGTTGGCCTGCAGTTGAAATTGACTATCGGCTTGATTATTATTGTTCTGATTTTGCCGGGCGCTGCCAATTTACTCGATCATATGACCACCGCAATGTTTCAAAATATTAACAAGCTGCTGCACCTGATGCAGCAGACATGAGAGCAGCTTTGCAGAGCGAGAATCTAATATGGTTTATCAAGGGGGGGGTTATTCAGTGGCAGATGACAACAGGACCGAAAAGGCCACCCCGAGAAAAAGGCAAGATGAGCGAAAAAAAGGAAACATATTTCAAAGCAGAGAAATAACCAATGTATTCGGATTGCTTATTTTTACTTTTGTGCTACAAATGTTAGGACCCTATTATTTTAAATATTTCAAGGACACAATTGTCTTTTATATAAATAAATTACCTGCAAGCAATGTGCTTGAGAGCAGAGATGTTACAAGAACGGTTGCAGACTTGATGATCAGAGTTATGATCATGGTTCTTCCGTTGGCCGTTACAGCGGCAGTAACCGCTTTTGTATTTACGGTTGCACAAACAAGGGGGAATTTTTCAAAGGAACAGTTAAAATTTCAAATTTCGAGAATTAATATTTTAAAAGGGCTAAAAAACTTTTTTTCGATAAAGTCTTTGGTCGAACTGATAAAATCAATGATTAAGATAACAGTTATATTTTATATTCTTTATCGGAATATTTCTTCCAACATAAACATTTTTATGAGAATGGTCGGCAGTGATATTTTAGAAATAATTCTTTGGATTGCCAATACCGTCATATCTATGATTTTTAATATATGCGTCATCATGATTTGCTTTTCGATATTTGATTATTTTTATCAGTGGTGGGACTATGAACGAAGATTAAGAATGACAAAAGAAGAAATTAAAAATGAAGCCAAGCAAGCCGAAGGCGATCCCCAGATAAAAGGCAAAATCAGAGAACAACAGCGAAGTATTGCACGTATGAGGATGATGCAGAAGGTACCCGAAGCCGATGTTGTTATAAAAAATCCTACGCATTATGCGGTTGCCATCAAATATGATCCGGAAAATAAAAAGCAAAAAGCACCAATCGTAGTCGCCAAGGGAAAGGGTTATATAGCGCTGAAAATTATAGCGATCGCCGAGGACAATAAGGTGACGGTCACAGAAAACCGGCCCCTTGCAAGGGCGCTTTATCAGTCAGTAAAAGTCGGCCGTGAAATACCGGGTCAGTTTTATCAGGCTGTAGCCGAAGTGCTGGCGTTTGTCTATAATTTAAAGAAAAGAGAAAGATTGTATGAAATTCAAAAGTAGCATTGTTTCGGTGTTTATTGTCCTCGTAGTATTTCTGATTATCATTCCGCTGAATCCTGTATTTCTGGATTTAATGTTTATCATAAATATCACCATCTCCCTTGCCATATTTCTTATTTCGATGTTTATAAAAGAAGCCCTCGAATTTTCTGTCTTTCCATCTATCCTGCTTATTACAACGCTTTTTAGGGTCGCATTGAACATCTCCTCAACAAGACTGATCCTCGGTAATGGCGGAGAAGCAGGAGCAGTTATCAAAACCTTCGGAGAGTTTGTAATCGGCGGCAACGTAGTTGTAGGAATCATTATATTCATTATCCTGGTAATTGTTCAGTTTATTGTAATTACAAAAGGTTCGGAAAGAGTTGCTGAGGTTGCCGCAAGATTTACATTGGACGCCATGCCGGGCAAACAGATGGCAATTGACGCAGATCTTAATTCAGGTCTGATTAATGAAGAAACAGCGAGATACCGAAGACTAAAAATACAGCGTGAGGCTGATTTCTATGGAGCCATGGACGGCGGTTCGAAATTCGTTAAAGGAGACGCCATTATCTCGATTATTACCGTCTTTATTAACATAATCGCCGGTACAATAATCGGAATTGTGCAGGGCGGCGAAACCATTACCGAGGTTATGCAGAAATACACCATCGCAACCGTTGGTGATGGGCTCGTTTCACAGTTTCCTGCCCTTTTGGTTTCAACTGCAACCGGTATGATTGTTACCAGAGCTGCTTCCGAAAACAGCCTGAGTGAGGATCTTTCAAATCAATTTACGGCAAATCCCAAGATCTTTTCAATCGTCGGTTTTGTGCTGTTGTTTCTGGCTTTGATTCCCGGGTTTCCGAAATTTCAGATTATCATTATTTCGGTTGTATTAATATTCGGCGGAGTGGTATTAAAAAAGCGGCAGGAGATAGAAACGGTAGTTCCTGAAGCCGAATTGCCGGTCAGTGAGACCAGCTTCTACAAGAATACCGAGAACATCTACACCTTATTAAATATAGAGCCCATCGAAATGGAGTTTGGATACAGCTTGCTGCCGTTGATTGATGAAAGTAAGGGAGGCAGCTTTATTGACAGGGTGGTTATGCTGAGGCGCCAGTTTGCAACAGATATCGGAATGGTTATTCCCTCGGTTCGGTTGCGGGACAATGCTTCCATTAACCCCAATCAATACATAATGAAGTTAAAAGGTGAGGAAGTAGCCAAAGGGGAAGTGTTGATTAATCATTATCTTGCCATGAATACGGGTGAATCCGATGAGGAGATTGAGGGAATCGACACCACAGAACCGGCTTTCGGACTCAGTGCAAAATGGGTCACCGAGGAAATACGTGATACAGCTTTAATGAGCGGTTATACCGTGATTGATCCGCTTTCGGTGATTCTCACCCATTTTTCAGAAATTATTAAAAAGCATGCTTATGAGCTGCTGAGCAGACAGGATGTGTCATCGCTTCTGGATAATCTCAAGAAAAGCAATAAGTCGGTTGTCGAGGATATTGTTCCCACAATCATCAGCATTGGTGATCTGCAAAAAGTGCTTTCCAATCTTCTCATGGAACAGATTCCGATTAAAGATTTAACAACAATACTTGAAACCCTGGCAGACTATGCAGGCACAACAAAGGATGTTGAAATACTGACGGAATACGTAAGGCAGGCATTAAAAAGGACGATTACAAGAAAATTTGCATCCGACGGGAAACTAAAGGTGATTACATTAAATCCCGATCTGGAAAACCTTATCCTGACCAGCGTAAAGAAAACAGATCACGGTTCATACTGCATGGTCGAACCGGACGTGCTGCAGAAAATTATTATTGCGCATACAAAAGAAATGGAAAGAATAAGCGAAGTTGTTATGGACCCTGTAATCCTGGCTTCCCCCATCGTCAGGCTGTATTATAAAAAGTTAATTGAACAGTTTGCACCTGATTCTGTGGTTCTTTCCTATAATGAAATCGAATCAACTGTTCAGATTCAGTCTTTAGGTTTAATTTCAATCACATAATATTGCGTGAATTGTCTCTTTACCCGGGATGAAAAGTACGCAGAAAGGCAAGGATCTTAATATGAAGACAGCGGTTGCATCAAGTGTGTTGGATGAAATGTGGCTGAAATATAAGTCTACTCACAGCCTGGATATTCGGAATAGAATCCTGATGCATTATCTGGGCATTGTGAAATGCATTGCAATTAAGATGAACTCGGTTTACAAAAACAAAGCAGATCTTGAGGATATTATCAATGAGGGCGTACTTGTTTTAATGGACTGTATCGAGAAGTTTGATCCTGACAGGGGCGTTAAGTTTGAGACATTCGCCTCGATTAGAATAAAGGGATCCATTATTGACTATATCAGAAATCAGGACTGGATACCCCGAAGCTTGCGAAAAAAGGTCAAGGACATTGAAGATGCTTTTAATATGATTCAATCTGAAAAAGGTCGTGCTGCAACCGACGAGGAGGTTGCAAAGATGTTAAACATGAGCACCACTGAATTGAACCGGGCTGTAGGGGAAGCAAACGCTTTTTTTCTGCTTTCCTATGAAGAACTGCTCCTTAACAATACATCGATCAATCACGAAAGCTTGAAAGTTGATTCAACTGAATGGCAGCTGCAGGATGATGAACTAAAAAAGATGATTGAACTGTCTATAGACCAGCTGAATGAAAATGAAAGAACGGTCATATCGCTTTACTACTATGAGGAGCTGAAGTTGAAGGACATTGCAAGTGTTTTGGATCTTACGCAATCCAGAATCTCGCAGATCCACGCCAAGGCTTTAATGAAAATGAAATCATTTCTAAAACATTACGTGGAAGATTAAAGGAGGAACGTCTATGTACACCGGTTTTTATACGGCTGCCTCAGGTTTGACAACCCAAAATAAGGTGGTCGATGTTATGGGGAATAATATAGCAAATGCCGATACGGCAGGTTATAAAAAGGATTATCTTGTAACATCAACATTTGGAGAGCATCTTCAGCGTCAGAACGGCAGGGAAATTGGAAATGTGAATTTTGGCAGCAGAGCGGATCATACATATACATCATTTGAGCAGGGCATAGAGACCGGAACCGGGCGTACCTTAGATTTCTTAATCAAGGGTGACGGGTTTTTTAATGTAACAATGCCGGACGGCACTACCCGCCTGACAAGAAACGGGCAGTTCTCCCTGGATGCTGATGGATACCTGGTTGACAATCGGGGGAATATGATAAATTGTCAAAACGGACCGGTAATGATTGGCAATGCTGATTTTACGGTTGATGAATACGGCAGGGTATATCTTGAAGGAAATTACTTGGATACCCTCGCCATAACATGCCCGGCTGATTATAATAATCTTGAAAAAGCCGGTGAAGGATACTTTGTCAACACCGGAGCAGAGAATAATGAGTTCAATTATTCGGTTGTTCAAGGATCAATTGAATCTTCCAACATCGATATGGTTGAGGAGATGGCTGATATGATTGCAAGCTCCAGAAGCTTTCAGGCCTGCAGCCAAGTGATCAAAATTTTTGATGAGATTATGAATAAATCCGCCAACCAGGTTGGACGCCTGCTATAAGAATTTCAGAGAAACAGTTTTGGCGGGGAAGGATGGTCATCGTTATGATAAGAGGTTTTTATGCAGCCATGTCGGGGGCAAACGCAGCTCAAATAAAACTCGATACCTTGGCAAATAATATTGCTAACACCGAAACAACCGGGTATAAAGCCCAAACCGCAAGTTTTGCAGACACGCTGTATGCCAATACCAACCAAAATATACATATCGGAAGCGGTGCAAGGCAGATTGGAAATTCGATTCGCTTTTCACAAGGTATGAGAGAACAAACCGGAGGAGCCTATGATTTTTATATTGAAGGCAGCGGCTTTTTCGCTGTTCAAAATAAAAACGGTGATACGTATTATACAAGGAACGGGTGCTTTTCCCTTTCATATGAAGACGGGAAAAGCTATTTAGTAACGGCAGACGGTCAGTATGTGCTTGACAACAACAACCAAATGATAGAGATTATTGATGATGCCGATTCTGTCTTACCGGGCGTGTTTGAATTCGCAAACCCGTATGCTTTGCAGTTGGTGGGAGACAGCAATTTTGCGGCAACCGAATTATCCGGAAATGCTGAGTTTACTGAAAAGTCAACTGTAGTAGGAGGTTGCCTTGAAGCTTCCATAGTGGATATGGTTTCTGAAATGGTGAAAATGATTGAGGCGCAAAGAGCGTTTCAGTTTAATTCCAGGATGATTCAGACGTCTGATGAATTGGAAAAAACTGTAAATAATCTTCGATAGACTAATTTATTTTATACATCTGTCGATATATAAAATGACGGAAAATGTGTATGTTAAAAGATGGGCGCGCCGGATGTATGGCGCGGATTTTCTTCGCAAACCGGTCAGACATTTCATCCAGAGCGTGAAAGGAATGGTATCTATGAAGATTGATCCCAATAAAGTTGCAAGAATATATGAGATACGGTCAAGCAGTGTCAATAGAAAATCGGCTGTTGATAAAAACACCGCAGCAAAAAAGTATTCTGGTGAAAAAAATGACAGGATAGAAATATCTGATAACGGTGTAAAGCATGGTGAGGTTCTTACTTATAAGAAGGTGTTGGTCAAAGAGGCGGAACGCAGCGCAAATGAAGGTAGAATCCAAATGTTAAAGGATAAGATAAGCAGAGGGGAATACCATGTGCCCTCATCGAACATTGCCGAAGCGATCCTAAAAACCAAATTATAAGTAAGGTGTTTTAATTGAAGAAATTTTTTGAAAAAATTTCGGTATTACTGGATGAACAGCATAGAATTCATAGCAAATTGTTGGAACTTGAAAACCAAAAGACCGGCATCCTTTTAAAGGGGGATATTACCGCTCTTGATGAGTTGGTAACCATGCAGCAGCCATATATCATGAGTTCTGCCAACAATGAAAAAAAACGTGAAAAGCTACAGAGGGAAATGGGGCTGGATGGGCTCTCTCTTCGACAAATTATAGACGATTATCCGGAGGCAAGATCCCTGGAGAAGTGTTTTCTCGAATTGTCTGCCATATTAAAGAGCTTAAAAAAAGCCTGCGCCAAAAACCGTGAGATTCTAAATGCTAAGGTTGATGTGATCAATTGCATTCTGTCAAAGGCAGGCGCTTTAGGTGATAATGTTACATATTCAAATTTAAAAAAGGCGTAATTGATGAAGACAATATAGCATTTATCTGCAAAGGAAAGGATTTGTTGTTGAATGAGAGCTTCTTTTTTAGGGTTTGAAATAGCAAAAAAAGCTTTAAACGCCAGCCAAAAGGGACTTGATGTGGTTGGTCAAAATATTTCCAATGTTAATACCGAAGGTTATACCAGACAACGGGTTGATTTGTGCGCTGTAGCATCTGAAAGAGGATCTTATTTTTATTCAAATTCCACGACAGCCGATGTTGGGCTTGGTGTAGC
>DHOG01000163.1:17021-44539 GCA_002410715.1 Ruminococcaceae bacterium UBA5396
GGAAAAGTATTCAAAGTATTTGATCAGGTGTTGGACTATAAGTTCCGGAAGGAAAATGCAATCAACAATACCTGGAATAAAAGTCTTTCAGGGCTTCAGGATATTGAAAATATTATCGATGAATATAAAACTGCAGGGCTTGGCGCAGAGCTTGAGAGTTTTTATGATAAATTACAGTCTTTTTCTCATGACACCTCAAGTATTGAGAAGGCCGGACTTTTAAGATCGGCTGCGCAAAAGGTTTCTCAGGTTTTTAATAGATTTTCGGAACACTTGAACCAAATCAAGGATTTAAAAAAAGAAGAATTAGGAATCGTAGTCTCAGATTTAAATGAGCTTGTAAATAAAATCAGTAAATTAAATACCGAAATAAAAGGGGCGCTTGTTGCCGGATACAACCCGAATGAGCTGCTAGACATTCGTAATACCTATCTCGATAAGCTATCCGGGTATACAAATATTACAGTCGAAGCTCAAAATGACGGCACTGTTGCGATAAAAACAGGCGAAAATTACCTGTTGAGTCAGGAGCAGCAAATTAATACCATTCACCTTGGTTCAGGCGAGCCGGTTGCTTTATACAACAGCGACGGCAGTGAATACATAACCGCCAACGGCGAAATATTTGCACATTTGCAGTTGTTAAACGGCAAGGGCGTTTATGCAGCTGATGGTGAAAGTCAGTTCCAGGGTGTTCCGTATTATCAACAATCGCTAGATTATCTTGCGGGTAAATTTGCGGATGTTTTCAATACATTAAATGCTCAGGATGGTGTGGATAAGCCCCTCTTCTCTGGGGATAGTGGTGGAAACATTACAGCAGCCAATATAGAAGTCTCATCAGCTTGGTTGTCGGACGCAATGTATATTACAAGTACAACAGAAACACCGCCCAGTTCCGGTGCTGCGGATAATATTAGCCGGATGATACAGGAATTTGATGCAAAACATACAATATCACCTGCGTTTACAGGCTCTTTCCTTGAACATATAACGTCACTTAATGCCGATATTGCTATGGATGTTAGTTATTATCAGGACATGGCTGAGACAAGTGATGTCGTAATCATATCGGTGAATGAGCAACGCGAATCTGTTGCCGGCGTATCCCTTGATGAAGAATCAATAAATTTGATTCGGTTTCAAAAGGCTTATAGTGCTGCCGCAAGGGTTATGACAACACTTGACGAGGCTTTGGATATTATTATTAACAGAATGGGTGTAGTAGGCAGATAATTTTAGATAGGAGATTGTGATTATGCGGTTGACCAACAATCTGATTATGCGAAGATATATGAAGAACCTAAATAAAAGCTTTGATACCCTTAACAGGCTAAATAGTATTTCTACAACAGGGGAGTTGTACACAAAAGCATCGGACAATCCTGCAGCTACCATAAAGGCTTTCAGCGTCAGACGTGATTTGTCAAAAATCAATCTATATAAAAGCAGTATTGTGGATGTGAAAAACATTTTAACCGATGTTGAGGCAACCATATCCTCATTAAACGATCTCACAATTGATATTGGTACTTGTATCGAGCAGGCAAAAAACAACACCTATTCAGAGACTGAACGTAAGGCAATTGCAGAGGTTCTTAAAAATTATCAGGTTCAGATACTGAATAATGCTAATAAAAAATCTGCCGGAAGATATATTTTTGGCGGTACAAATATTAAGGATCTTCCGTTTACGGTATCAGACGGCAAGCTGTATTATAACGGAGTTGATGTTGACACCGGCACATTCAAAGATGAGCATATTTATGTCGATCTAGGGATGGGTATGACATCAAGCACATCAACACAAGTAAATGATAATACGGCATTTGATATTGCTTATCCCGGAATTGATTTGCTGGGACATGGTGTAGATTCGGATGGCATATCAAACAACCTTTATAACATAGTCGGCGATCTTATAGAAATGTTTGAAAACAATGATGTTTCCGGACTGGATCAGTACGCCGCGAAATTCGAGCAAAAGAGAAGTGACATATTAGTTCAGTATGCAGATATTGGTGAGAAAACAAATTTTGTAGACTTTCTCGACACCAGACTGCGGATTGATGAAGAAAATGCCTATGTGAAGCAGGACAGCCTTGAGTATGCAGACATTGCAGAAGCACTAATGAATGTGGCTTATCAGAGGTTCGCATATGAAGCTGCACTAAAAGTAGGCTCTGATATTCTTCAAAGCTCTTTACTGGATTATTTACGCTAGTATTTGTTGTTCGGCTTTGTGTCCTGATGGACGCTGAAGCACTTACCTACTGGAAAAATGCTTTAAACCGGTTTTATGTCCCTCGTCGGACATGAACCCCGAAAGGACTTGAATCTTAATATGGTTATCGAAACCAGAGAGTTTGGATTTATTGAAATCGACGAGAAGGATATTATTCATTTTCCATACGGAATATACGGTTTCGAGGACATTAAGGATTATGTGATTCTCCGTCAAGATACAGACAACGACGACCCGGTTATGTGGATGCAGGCTGTAAATAACATCCATATCCGCTTCGTTGTACTCGATCCTCTTTTTGTTGTAGATGCGTATAATCCGGAGCTGCCGGGTGATGTGCTGAAAGAGCTTAATGTTAGAACATACGAAACACTAAGGTATTTTCTTATAGCGGTTGTTCCCAAAGATATTCGGGACATGACCGTGAATATGAAAAGCCCAATCGTTCTCAATCCAGAGAACAATAAGGCGGTTCAGGTTATTCTTGAAGATGCAAATTATTCTGTCCGCTACTATCTGTTCCGAGGGAATGAGGTGGCGCAACCGTGCTGATTATAGCAAGAAAGCCACAGGAATCATTTGTGATTGGTGAAGACATAGAGGTAGTCATTCTCGACGTCCAGAATGATAAAATCCGAATCGGAATCAATGCACCAAAGGATGTTTCGATTCTTCGGAAAGAACTGTTCGATACCAAAAAGAGCAATCAGGATGCAGTTTTATTATCTGAAAATCTTAAAATTAATCAGCTTGCGAAGGAAATTAAAAAAAATAGGAAGTAATCGTGCTTTAGCAATATTAGATTCTTGCCGCACAGCTCCAGTTGGAGCTGTTTGGTAAAGAATCTTTTTATTTTTATGTTTAAACTTAATTACCGCCATAAAATGCCGATATATATTGCAAGGAAAGATATATGATGACTTGCAGCGTACGGGCAGGATTTATATATCTTTTGGGAAAGGATTCCCGAACAACAATCAAGGAGGATAATAAAATGCGTATTAATCACAACATTTCAGCAATCAACACATTCAGACAGTACAATGCAAACACAGCCAAAGCCGGCAAATCCATGGAGAAACTGTCATCCGGTCTGCGAATCAACCGTGCAGCCGACGATGCGGCAGGTCTTTCTATCTCTGAGAAAATGAGAGGCGAGATTGCCGGAATTACTCAGAAAATCAGAAACACACAGGACGGCATTTCCAAAATCCAGACAGCAGAAGGCGCTTTGAATGAAGTTTCTGATATGCTTGTCAGAATGAAGGAACTTATTATTCAAAAGGGCAATGAGACCTACGGCATTGATGAAAGTGGCAACATTAACCTTGAATTGACTGAGCTGGGTAATTCTATTTCCAGCATACTTTCCGGCACCCAATTCAACGGCACAGCTGTTTTGGGAAATGTTACTTTTACCACTGTATCATCTACCTCATCAGAAGGTGATATTAACACCGGTATTCAGCAGATCAATACTGCCAGAGCGAAATTCGGTGCGGAGCAGAACAGGATGGAGCATGAAATCAATAACTACAGCACCTACCACGAGAATCTCCAGGCCGCAGAATCACGCATTCGTGATGTAGACATGGCTGAGGAAATGATGGAGTACACCAAGAATAACATTCTTGTCCAGGCAGCTCAGTCTATGCTTGCTCAGGCAAATCAACAGCCGATGGGTATTCTCCAGCTGCTTCAGTAATGATCATTTAATCGTTTACTGCATAATTAAAGGGACTCGCCTACTGGGTGTTGGCGAGTTCCTTTTGTTGTAGGCCTTTAGCCTGTTTTGATGCGCCTAGTCTGCATCAAAACAGCTATGTCGATGAGAGATTAGCTTTCGCTATGCCTTCTTTTCGCTCATGCCAGCGGTTGCAAAGGACGTCACAAATGACTTTCATAGTAAAAAACATCTCCCTCAGTCGCCTGCGGGCGACAGCTCCCTCTCAGAGGGAGCCGGGATAAGCCTGACGGAAGAAGTTTTTTTAACTGTTAGGGCAAGTGAGCAGTATGAAGAACCTTTACTGCGTTTTTGTATACTATATCCGGAAAGGTTTAAATTCTGTTATTCATTTCTACAATATGCTTTGTTATTCTTATGTTTTATTTAATATTATACAAAATCTGCCGATATATTATCTAAGTGGGATAATACGGTTCCTCTTTTGAGATAGTGACAAAAATCTGCGTAAAATCTATATGTTAAGGCGTTATCGGTTTTATCATCAACTCTATCAAGACTAATATATACAAGAGGTATACAATGAGATTTGTACCATCATCATGTTTAAAACCAGGCATGGTAACGGGAAAGAACCTATACGGATTAAATAATGAACTGATGTTGGCGGCAGGTCAGAAGCTGACCAATGTTGAAATATTAAGAATAAATTACTTAAAATTTCAGGGCATATACATAGAGGATAAGCTTTCCGAGGATATAGAAGTTGAGGATATTATAGATGCCTCATTGAAAAATAAAGCAGTGAAGTCAATCAAGGATGTGTTTGAACAAACCAAGGACGGCAGACCATCAAAAGATTGCCATCTCAAAGAAACAATCGAAAAAATTATTGATGAAATATGGGTTAAGCCTGATGTAATCTATAATATGATCGATTTAAAAGTGTTCGATGATTATACCTATTATCACTCTGTAAATGTATTCGTACTATCGGTTATTATCGGAATTTCTTTGGGCTTAAAAAAAGATGATCTATATAATCTAGGCTTGGGTGCGATTCTGCACGATATAGGAAAAGTTTTTATACCAAAAGAAATTATATATAAAAACGGAAAGCTAACCCAAGAAGAATTTGAAATCATGAAAAGCCATTCGGAAAAAGGCTGTATGTACTTACGAAAAAACTGGAATGTGACGATGGAATCAACGGTTGGGGTACTTACCCACCATGAAAAGTATAACGGTACCGGGTATCCCTATAAATTGAAATCAGATAAAATACCTGAGTACGGAAAGATTATTGCTGTTTCGGATGTTTATGATGCACTTATTTCGGACAGGCCTTATCGCAAAGCCATAATACCGTCTGAAGCAATGGAATATATTATGGGCGGTTCGGGTATTTATTTTGATTATGAAATTGTAAGTGCCTTCTTTAAAAAGGTTATGCCGTTTCCGGTGGGAACAACCGTAAAGCTCAGCAACGGGCTGACCGGGATTGTTGCGGAGAATTATTCGTCGAACGGATTACGTCCTAAAATAAAAATTATATCAGAAAACGAAACTGAATCGGATTGCCAATTTAATGATGTCTACTATGATTTATATAAAGACAGAAGTCTGCTGAATGTTACAATTGTTAAATCTTTGTCGATGTAAAACTGGAGGTTATGGAATTGAGAAAAGTTCTAATTGTCGATGATGCTGCATTTATGCGTATGGTGATCAAAAAGCTGCTGGAAAATAACGGATTTGAAGTGATTGGTGAAGCAGAAAACGGAGAGATCGGCGTTGAGAAGTATAAAGAGTTGAGACCCGATCTAGTTACAATGGATATAACCATGCCGCAGATGACCGGTATTGAGGCTTTGAAAGCCATTCGCGAGTTTGATGACAAGGCAAAGGTTGTCATGGTATCAGCCATGGGTCAGGAAGTAATGGTTAAGGAAGCAATTTTATACGGTGCGAAATCATTTATTGTAAAACCATATAAGGAAGAACAGGTTATAGAAACATTAGTAAAAATTGATGCAATGGATTAACTTCATTTTTAGGGGGGTTACTTTTGCCGAATCAGAACACGAGCGATTCTTTTGTGGATATGTTTATTTTTGAATCTTCGCAAAATATCGAGCTGTTGGAGCAAATTGTATTAGATAATGATAATAACGACGTATTTTCAGAAGATGCTCTAAATGAGATTTTTAGAGTTGTCCATACCATCAAAGGCTCATCAGCAATGATGCTTTACAATGGCATATCATCGATTTCACACAAGCTTGAGGATCTTTTTTTCTATATTAGAGAGCATGAAGGCATTCACTATGACTGCTCAGCACTATCTGACCTGGTTCTTGAAGTAATTGACTTTATTAAGATTGAGCTTGAAAAACTGCGAATAGGAAATGAGCCGGATGGTGATTCTAAAGAGTTAGAAGTCAGTATTGCGGGTTTCCTGTCTAATCTGAAATCAGAGCATCAGGCATCAGCATCCGATCAAGCATCGGTATCACCCAACAAAAAAAATATTGTGGTTACGGACAGACTCGAAAAATCGGGAAATATGTATGAGGCAACCATATTCTTTGAAGAGGGTTGCCAGATGGAGAATATACGTGCATTTGATGTGATTCATAAATTGAATAGCATCGCTACCGATATCAGTCATGTTCCGGAAGAATTGATTGAGAATGATCAGTCAACAGAGATTATTATCAAAAATGGGTTTAAAGTATCATTTAGATCAGAAAAGGAATACCAAGAAATCAAAAAAATACTGCTACAGACTTTGTTTCTAAAAGATCTTACGGTCAAGGAGATCTCAAGCCCGGAGGAAACAGTAAAAGAAACAGCTGATGAGAATACAAAAACGGCGATACAGCAGAAAAGTCAGAAAAAAGATATCAGCGAGAATCAAGTCCCACTGTCGAGTAGTATAATCAGTGTTAATATAGAAAAGCTTGACAAGCTGCTGGATTTGGCAGGTGAGATGGTAATCGCAGAAGCCATGCTCACCCATAACCCAGATTTAAACGGGTTGGAGCTTCCCAATTTCACAAAAACAGCCCAGCACTTCAGGAAGATAATTGATGAACTTCAGGACCTGATCATGTCCACCAGAATGGTGCCGTTGACGATTACCTTTCAAAAAATGAACAGAATTGTTCATGATATGAATAAAAAACTTAACAAGAATACGCGGCTTGTTCTGGTCGGTGAGGATACCGAGGTTGATAAGAATATCATTGAACGTGTTTCAGATCCCTTGATGCATCTTGTCAGAAACTCGATCGATCATGGAATTGAGTCCAAAGAGATTAGACTTCAAAAGGGAAAACCCGAAATAGGTACAGTCACCCTAGAAGCAAGAAATGAAGGCAGCGATGTTTTGATTATAATCAGGGATGACGGAAAAGGGTTTGACAAAGATAGCATACTGAACCATGCAAAAAAGAAGGGTCTTCTCTTTAAACCGGAGGAAGAGATGGCCGAAAAGGAGATATTCTCGCTGATTTTTATGCCCGGATTCTCCACCAAGGATAAAGTTACCCAGTATTCCGGCAGAGGCGTCGGAATGGATGTAGTAATGAAAAACATACAGGCAATTGGCGGAACGGTTAATATTGAAAGTAAGGTAGATGTGGGATCTGTAATAACAATTAAGATTCCGTTGACATTAGCAATTATAACCGGCTTGAACATCCAGGTAGGCGATTCAATTTATACAATTCCGATTAAAGAAGTAAGGGAATCATTCCGGCCAAAAAAATCGGATATCATTGTGGATCCTGACGGTAATGAAATGATTATGGTGAGAAAAGAATGTTATCCGATATTCAGAGTTCATAGACAATTCTGCATTGAAACAGATATTCAGGATTTTGAAGATGGAATATTTGTAATGGTGGAGCATGACAATAAATTTATGTGCTTGTTTGTCGATCAGCTATTAGGGCAGCAGCAAGTGGTGGTAAAGGCCTTACCCGCTTATATAACAAAACTAAAAAAAATCAGCTGCATTGCCGGCTGCACGTTGCTTGGTGACGGCAGTATCAGTCTTATCATAAGTGTCAGGGATTTGTTAAGCACAAATCAATAAAATGAACAATTTTTGATGCTGTATTATGTATGGGGGATAGTGTGATGAAATGGTTTCGAAATATGAAAATTAGTTTAAAGCTGGTGCTTAGCTGGTCATTGCTTCTGCTGGTTATAGTGGGCATTATTGGTTCCATGAGCTTCATATCAGCCTCGGAGAGTCTAAACCAGAGAATTAATGAAAGTCTCAAAAACCGTGCTGCCGACTACAGTGATTCGGTGGGCAATAGGATTTCGACGTTAAGGGCACAGCTGGAAGGCGTAGCTTATAGAGCGACCATACAATCAATGGAGTGGGAAGCGCAGAAACAAATTCTCCAATCAGCTATGGAGGTCTTTGAATACCGCAACATTGGAGTGGCTAATCCAGACGGAAATATACGATATGCAGATGATGCAGAAGATAATATATCGGATATGGAATACTTCCAGAAGGCTTTAAACGGAGAATTTGTTATTTCACCGCTTATTGAAGATAAGCTTACCAAAGAAAAGGGGTTTACCTTTTCAATCCCTGCTGAAAATAATGGGAACATTGTCGGCGTTGTTGTAGCGGTTGTTGATCATACGGTTTTCAGTAATATGATTGCAGAAGTGAAAGAGGCTAAAACCGGATATGCCTTTATCTTGAGCAAGGACGGCACCACGATGGCACATTCCAACCAGGAGCTTGTCATCAATCAAGATAATATTATAGAAATCGCTAAAACAGATGAAACATTACAGCAATTGGCAGAGCTTGAAAAACGAATGATCAACGGTGAAAAGAACATCGGTCAATATGAATATAGTGGTGAGATAAAATACATGTCATTTTCACCTGTTCCGGATACGGAGCTATTTTTAGCGGTTACCGCACCCAAGGATGAAATGTTCGAAAGTGTCCATACCTTAGCCTTGAGAATTACAATTACATGTATTGTATCGGTTTTGGCAGCTGTTTTTCTTATTTATTTGCTCTCTACTACAATTACAAAGCCGGTCAAAAAGCTTTCGGAGGCTGCAGGATTAATTGCAGACGGTGATCTAAATATTGATTTGGAGATCCAATCTTCTGATGAAATTGGTAAATTGGCAAAGCTGTTTTTAAAGATGTCCGACAATATTAACGATATCATGACCAATATAGACAGTGCATCTGACCAGGTCTCCTCTGGTGCCAAGCAGGTTTCAGATTCCAGTATGGCATTGTCACAGGGTGCAACCGAACAAGCAAGCTCTATTGAAGAGCTTACCGCGTCACTGGAGGACATTTCAACACAGACAAAGCAGAACGCCGAATATGCACAGGAAGCCAATACAATTGTTGAATTAGCCAAAGACAATGCCGAAAAAGGCAACGCGCAAATGAAACACATGCTGATGGCAATGAATGAAATCAATGAATCATCAAGTAATATTTCTAAAATCATTAAAGTAATTGATGATATCGCTTTCCAAACCAATATTCTTGCACTGAATGCGGCGGTTGAAGCGGCGAGAGCAGGGCAGCACGGAAAAGGCTTTGCCGTCGTAGCCGAAGAGGTGAGAAATCTTGCAGCAAGATCGGCAAACGCCGCCAAAGAAACCACTTCATTGATTGAAGGTTCCATCAATAAGGTTGAGGATGGTACAAAAATTGCAAATGATACTGCCGATGCGTTGAAAGAGATTGTAGATGGAGTCTCACGAGTTGCCCAGCTGGTTGGAGAAATTTCTGTTGCATCAAATGAGCAGGCTTCAGGAATCGCTCAGATTAATCAGGGTATTATGCAGGTCTCTGAGGTTGTACAGACAAATTCAGCCACAGCAGAAGAAAGCGCTGCTTCAAGCGAAGAGCTTGCTGAACAGGCGGATATGCTCAAGCTACAGGTCAAGAGGCTAAATATCAGAAAGTCTGTAAACACCGATTTTGATAATTATGGCGGGATGAACCATCAAAACAGTAATGCATACAGTAGCGATGAAAACAGTATATATTCCAATCAAATACAGTTAGACGAAAATGAGTTTGCAAACTTTTAGTTTGAAACAGATTTAATATCCCGAGATTTTATATAGGAGAGGGATTGATTAAATGGCCGACGCAAAAGTGCTTGAACAAATTTCTCAGGAAGAAGACACCCAGAAAGGAAAATTCCTGACATTTAGTTTGGGTAATGAAAGCTATGGAATTGAAATTAAATATGTGACAGAAATTATTGGTATCCAGCCTGTAACAGAAGTTCCCGAGTTGCCGGAGTATATAAAGGGAATTATTAATCTTAGAGGAAAGATTATTCCTGTGATGGATGTCAGGATTCGCTTTAAAAAGTCTTGTATTGAGTACAATGAAAGAACCTGTATCATTGTAATAGATATCGGTGATATTTCCATTGGACTTATCGTGGACAGGGTGGCGGAAGTCCTGAAAATTCCGGACGAGGACATCGCGCAGCCTCCGGATATCAGTAAAACATCGGGAAACAGGTTTATTAAGGGTATTGGTAAAACCGATAATGAAATCAAGCTGCTTCTTGATTGCGAAATGTTTTTACAAGAAGATGATATCTTTGCGCTGGAGAATATAGAATAACTGATGAATCAGACTAGTTTAATACATTTTTGAGACAAAAAATATGCCGGATTTAAGGTTGTGAGTTATTACAATTGATCGTACTACATGCATCGCTGAATAGAGTTTTTCTTTATTCTGTGATGCATGTTTACTATTTATGGAGTTTAATAAACAATTTATACAATGCGGCGGGTATAAATTGCTGCGCATCACTTCCCCGATAACAGAAAGGATCAGACGCAACATGATAGACATTACAGAGAAAGAATTCATTCAATTCTCACAACTAATTGAGAGCCGTTATGGAATCCATCTAAAAAGTGAAAAAAAGTCTTTATTAATGGGGAGGCTTCAGAATGTATTGATGAAAAAAAACTTTCATAATTTTACGCAATATTATGATTATATAATTCAGGACAAAACAGGGACGGCTACAAATGAGCTTGTTGATAAAATTACCACCAACCACACTTTTTTTCTAAGAGAAAAAGGTCATTTTACGTTTTTTGAAGATGTGGTGTTGCCCTATTTCGAAAAAACTCTGAAAGACGGTTTCAGAGTTTGGAGTGCCGGATGCTCGTCAGGCGAGGAACCCTATACCTTATCCATGATTTTAAGCGACTTTATTAGCAACCATAAAATCCAGAGTGAAGCCAGAATACTTGCAACCGATATTTCTGATAAGGTATTGAATCAAGCCAGAACCGGCGTGTACACAAGTGAAAGCATTGATGTTCTGCCGAATATGTGGAAGCTTCGTTATTTAAATAAAATTGATCATGAGAAATATGAGTTCAATCAAAGTATTAAGGAAAAAATACTGTTTAAGAAATTCAACCTAATGAATGATTTCCCATTCAGAAGAAAATTCCATACCATATTTTGCAGAAATGTAATGATTTATTTTGACTATTCTACCAGATCCGAACTTATAAAAAAGTTCTATGATGCAATCGAAATAGGGGGATATCTTTTTATTGGCCAATCAGAATCAATTATACGAGACAACAATCAGTTTCAATATATAATGCCATCGGTGTACAGAAAAGTCTAGGGGAGTCAGAAGAGGGGTAGAGCAATGAATAAAACCAGAAAAATCAGGGTTCTGGTTGTGGATGACAGTCTCGTAAGCAGGGAGTTTATCGCCAGAGGCATCAACGCTGATCCTGATTTAGAGGTGGTAGCAAAAGCAGGCGATCCTTTTGAAGCGAGAGATAAAATTATTGAGTTTAATCCCGATGTAATGACCTGTGATATACAAATGCCGAAGATGGACGGTATTGAATTTATTAGAAGGCTCTTGCCACAGTATCCTTTACCGGTTGTTGTTGTCAGCTCGGTAAGTAATGCGGTATTTGATGCTTTAAATGCAGGAGCGGTAGAGTTTGTTGCTAAGCCGGAAAATAACGAAAGCATAGACATATTTATCAGCAAGCTGGTCAAGAAAATAAAAATAGCCTCAAAAGCCAAACTTAGTAATAACAAAGTTTTTTCTGAGAAAAAGCTCACAGCGAGCAGCGTGAAAAGCAAAATACATAAAATAGATATGATTGCCATGGGGGCTTCCACCGGCGGGACAGAGGCACTTTATTATGTGATAAAATCTTTGCCAATTGATATTCCGGGAATTGTGGTTGTCCAGCATATACCGCCGTTGTTCTCAAAGATGTTTGCAGACAGGCTGAATGCTCAGACAGGATTCCAGGTGAAAGAGGCGCAAAACGGAGATTTTATTGAGAACGGTTGCGTCTATATTGCTCCCGGACAGCAGAATATTAAAGTGAAAAAGCTTGGCGGGAAATATACAATTACATATTATTCCGGACCCAGCAAAAGCCGTCATGTTCCTTCTGTTGATGTTTTATTTGAGTCTGTTGCGCAAGCCGCCGGCAATAAAGCAATTGGGGTTATCTTAACCGGGATGGGAAGCGATGGCTCCAGAGGACTTTTGATGATGAAGTCAAAAGGCTCAAAAACCATCGGCCAGGATGAAGAGTCATCTGTGGTGTACGGTATGCCCAAGGTGGCATATGAAATCGGTGCTGTCGAAAAAAGGACCAGTCTTCAAAATATTCCGAATACTATTCTGAAGATGCTGGGATAAAGAATTCTATTGGTTTTAATATAAAAAGCATTCCAGCCTGTACACGAAAGGATGGTAACAAGCATGGAAAGTTATGATAGTTTTAATGAGTTACAACGGGATGTTATACGAGAGATAGGTAATATCGGAGCGGGGAACGCGGCTACCGCACTAGCCGGTATATTAAATAATAAAGTATCCATTACGGTTCCCCAACTGCAGATTATTGATGTTGGAGAGATCGTTTCGGTGTTAGGTGGGCCGGAACGGGAAGTAGTCGGTGTGCTGGTCAATATGACAGATGATGTGGAAGGGATGCTTCTCTACATCCTGGATGATGAATTTGTTGAAATGGTGACAGAGCTGCTTCTGGGCGAACCGTTTGACAACTATAGAAGTATTAACGAAATTGGACTGTCCGCGTTAAAGGAAATCTCCAATATTTTATCCGGATCCTATATCAATGCCTTGTCTTCTATGACAAATCTGGATATAAGGTTGTCTGCACCTGAAATTGCAATTGATATGGTTGGTGCCATACTGAATTATCCGGCGGCGCAGTTTGGCGAAATGGGAGATAAGCTACTTTTAATTGAAGAGGATTTTATCAGCGGAGGCAATTCGGTAAAGAGTCATATGCTGATTATGCCGGATCTGGAATCATTGACTTTAATTTTAAATCGATTAGGTGTTAAATAATGGGTGAACGCATTATAGTAGGCATATCAGACCAAAAAATTGCAAGCAACCCCGATGTTTTGGTTTCATATGCGCTGGGTTCCTGTGTAGGAATTTGTATTTATGATAACGTAATGAGGATTGCAGGTTTGGCACATATTCTTTTGCCCGATTCCGCAAATAGGCAGGATAACATAAATGTTTATAAATATGCCGATACAGCCATAGAAAGGCTGATTATAAGCATGGAACGGAAGGGGTGTGTTCGATACCGTTTAACAGCAAAGATATCTGGCGGTGCAAATATGTTCAGCTCCATCGGTAAAAGCGTAGGCGAGAAAAATATTGAAGCTGTTAAGAAAGAGCTGGTAAGACTGAGAATCAGGATGATTGCCGAGGATACAGGCGGGAATTTCGGACGAACTCTGGAATTTAATTCTGTCAGCGGTATGCTTCTTGTAAAGTCGATTCAAAGGGGAAATGTGATAATCTGATTGGAAACTTGCAGCAACTCTTAAATCTTTGCTCATTTTGCCGATATTCTTACTAGAGGCATTATTAGTTAGGAGTTGATTAGAATGAAAGTTACAATAGTTTCAAGGCCGAATCCCGACGAGGCTATTGTGCAACTTCAAAAAAATGCTATTATCAGAAAAATCAATGAATTAGAGAAAAGTTCGGATAATTCAAGCAAATCAAAGATTCGTATCCTTAAGCAAAGAATACAAGATATTGAGCGAAAATACGAAGAGCAGGCTTTACAAGAAAAAAAAGAGCTGGCCGAGAAGTACAAGCAAACAGAAGTCAACAAAACCGAGAAAAACGCCGGTCTGCTTGAAAGCCGGATTTGCAAGGAAAATGATGAGGTTGGCACGGATTTTAACCAGGATTTTTCTGATGAAATCGGTGAGGTTGCAATTGAAACAACGATTGGCACACAACTTGATAAAAGGGTATAACACGTTGAGGATATAATACTCTGCAAAAAAGGATGTGGTTGGATTATGATTGAATTAGCCGACTTAACTGAAAAGGTTTTTGTTTTAAACTGTGATCTTATTGAGAGTATTAGCAGTATACCTGAAACAAAGGTCACTTTGACCAACGGAAAGTACTTCCTTGTAAAGGATACCCCATCCCAGATTATTGAGAAGATTATTGGATACAAAAAAAGAATAAGGGCCAAATGATACAAACACATCTGTCAATTAGGCATTTTATTGATGCTAAGTATCTTTTGATGCAACCGTATCAAAAGGAGGATTATATTTGGATTTTACGCTAATAGTCGGAGTCATAGCAGGTCTGGGGCTGGTTCTATGGGGAATCGTAGACGGTGGCGGACAGCTTATGGGATTCTATGATCGATCCAGTATTTTTATAACATTAGGGGGAACGATAGCAGCAACCTTGGCATCCTTCCCGTTCAGAACCTTTAAAGATATTGGCAAACATATGGTGATTGCCATCAGAAAACCCAAGCACAATCATCAGTTCTACATAGATACAATTGTTATGCTGGCATTTGAAGCAAGAAAGAACGGAATCCTATCCCTTGAAGAGAAAGCACTGGAAATTAAAGACCAATTTCTAGCCAACAGCATTATGCTAATTGTGGACGCTTTGGATCCCGAAAAAACAAAAGAATTGATTCAAAACGAAATCGATAGCCTGGAAGCCAGACATGCAAATGTCTGGGCAATGTACGAAAAGGCTGCGAGTTATGCTCCGGCTTTCGGTATGATCGGTACCTTAATAGGACTGGTTAATATGCTTGCAAATCTGGATATGAATGCTGAAGAGGGCTCAACTGCTTTGACCAGCGGAATGGCAACTGCTTTACTTACAACCTTATATGGCTCAATGATTGCCAATCTGTTTTTTATGCCGATTGCAAGCAAGCTTAGAGCCAGACATGATGACGAAGTATTATCAAAAATGATTATTGCCGAGGGTGTTATTGCCATACAGGCAGGAGATAATCCGAGGTTTATCGAGCAGAAGTTAAACGCTTTTCTGGAAAACACAGAAAGAAACAAAAAGAATAAAAAATCGAAGAAAGATAATAAGAATAAAGCAGCAGAAGAAGATAGTGATATTGAATAAAGGGCAGGTGGCACATGAAACGCAAAATTAATGATTCATCTTCCGGATATAATTGGATGGATACGTATGGCGATATGGTTACGCTGCTATTGACTTTTTTTGTATTGCTTTATTCGATGTCAACAATTGACTCTAATAAATGGAAGGTTCTTGTGACTGCACTGACTGGAAGATATGTTCAGACGTCCCAGACTGATAATAAGGGTGGTGGAATTGCTGACCTTCCTAGTGGTGCCATTGGAGAAGTGGATAAGAAAGTAGACGAAGTTATAGAATTTGATGACTTATATTATTATCTAAAACAGTATGTAGAGGAACAGGATATTGGTTCAGAAGTGAATTTGCATAAAGGTGACGGCTATACGTTTATTACATTTCGGAACAATATATTCTTTGACGGAGACAGTGCGGTTTTAAGGCCTCAAGCAAAAGAAATACTTGATTTTCTTGGGGATGCCATAAAGGGTATAACCGATCAGATTGGTGAAATCAGAGCATATGGACACACGGCAAGAGCCGGTAATGCAGACCAACCCAACACGGTTGAGGGAGACAGAGTATTATCAAGCTTACGAGCAGTGAATGTGATTATACACCTGCAAAAAAAGAATATAATGGAACCCAGCAAAATGGTATCTGAAGGTTACGGCGAAACCCGTCCCATAGCTCCACATGACGGGACAGAGAAAACAAGAATTAAAAACAGACGGGTTGAAATTTACATTTCAAAAGCAGATAAATCAAACATTACGCTTGAAAAGATCTATAATGAAATTAACAAGGATAATACCGTAAAGGAAAAATAAGCCAAAGGCTGCTGCCTTGGCTTATTTTTGACCCATCTCATATAAAACCGTTAAAGCGTTTTCAAAAAAGCCTAATGGCCTTTTAATAGGATAATCGGGTTGCATCCTAAAAATTGTTTTGATAATTTTAATGGATTGCCGGCATAAATCAGCTGCTTTCCGGTACTCGCCCGAATGCTTATATATGTTACATTTGTTATATATCGCACATGCCTGCAAATCAGAAAGACCAAGTATAATGTTTCTATCCTTTTCAGCTTTCATAACATTGTTTAATACAGTAATAAAATGATCCATATTCTTTTCGAGACAGTCATTATTGGCGGCCAGAGTCGTCCATCTAAAAAGTTCGTTGAAGTATTTTACCATATTGGCTCTATACGGCCCAGACTGATATAAATCATAGAGCTTATCCAGCCTGGACTTAATAATACCCGCAAATTTTACGGGAATATCGTTTTCTTTAGGCTGCTTTGATGCCTCAACATGAATTGATTTATAAAACTCAAAGGCACTTATATCGTCATTGGAAGAGCAGTCCGGCTGAAATAAAAGGTATATACAGCTTCTCTTCACTCTAAATGCGCCATATTGTGCATGTATACTATAGTCATACTTGACTTTTGGATGAAACAGCTTTTTCTCTTTCACATCAATAAAAATTAAAAAGCGATCCGGATTATCCATACAATAAAATATTTCATTTTCGGCATCACCCTGTTCAAGTTCTTCGCCAATCTCATTGCCGCTTATATATTTTAAGATTTCACTGTCGTTAAATTTGTCGATTAGCATACCGTCTTTTGCGTGTATAACCTGCAGAATGGCATGGTCTGTATGTAGGATAACCGATGCAATGAAAAATGTGTCACTGATCCTGTAAGAATTAGGGACTGCGTATGTACGATATACTTTTGAATCCTTTATATCCTGTGATATAGGTTCAATCTGAACCGGATAACGATAATGCGGCGTTTCATTATGGCGGATAATAAAGAACAGTCTGCAGGTTCCAATATCGTCTGTTATTATAAACTCTGCTGTATCCTTATTGAACGACAGGCCGGTCAGTTCCAGGGGAAACATACCTGAAACCACATCATCATACTCTTCTGTATTATCATGCTCCGGACCGGACTGATTGTCCTTCCATTGATAATATAACGCTGTCATTTCGGAAGGCAAATCACAAGTATTGACGGTCAGAGCTTCATTCAGGGGTGTAACGCCGATTAAAGAGGGGTATTTGTTTGTAAAATTTAGTTTTACATGATATCCTCTGTCGGGATCATTTTGATTTGATGAAACAAGCTGATCCCCGCTATTCAAAAAGCTTTGGATATGTTCACTTGTTTTAATGGTATCAATAAAATAGCTTTTCAGCTTTTGATAAAGATGTTTGTCAACTTTTTTAAGAAACTCGGTTGGTAATTCGATATCTCCAAGTATATCAATCGGTATTTTTGTTTTTTCGGGATGGGTTTTGTTGATCGGCAGTACCGACTTGGAGGCGTCGGAAAATCGGCGCCATAATTGTTTATGATTAGATTTCTGCTTTTCGTCAATCAAACCCTCTATCGTATTTAACTTTGCAACCAGATTATTATCGCCCGTCTTTTTTGCATCCTTGCTACATTCGGTTGTACAATAATAAAGGCCGAAAAAATACCCGGCAGTTATGATTGTTTCTATATCATGATACAAATGTTTATTCTCTTGTTTTGCTAAAAGCTCTTTTGTTTTATCAAATGTACCACTGCGTATGGTAACCGATTGCTTTTCCGCGACACCGCTAACAGCCGTTGATAACATCTCTGTCAGAAATACTGAAGCAATTTCTATCAAAAGCGATTACCCCCATATTCACGATATAAAAATTATATAATAATCTACAGGCTTTTACAATAGCGCGTAGGTTTGAAAAAATCTCAACCAATCGTTGAGACAGCAGAATAGAAAAGGACGCAGGCTTTGTATGCAACCCTGCGTCCTTTTGGGTGATGAAGTTTTTATGGAATTAAGGTTGTCTGTGATGATTCTATGGCGGTAAAAGAATTCGGATACATTGCACCGGCCATTTCGCGTGCAGCTTCCGCCATACGCTTGCTTTGGCGTTCTATAGCAGCATTGTCAATACCATAAACCTTTTTATTCTTAACCGCAGGACTGCCTGCAAACCCTGAAATACCCTTGACCTTATCAGTAAGCGTTTCGGGACAGAAAATTATATCAACTGTATGAAAGGTTTGGCTCTCTGCTGTCCATTCCTTATGATTTTCCGCAATATTAATTGCTCCTGCAGCCTCGAGGATATGGTGAATAACCGTGTCCCCCGTTGCAACATGCCCAAAAGAATCGGTGATATAGACAGCATTCAGCGGCTTTTTGACCGATTCAACCAATATGGTTTGGGTGATTTCCCCGAGGGCATTGTTCAGTGCGCCAAAATACGCCTGCCCCTTGGCTAAACCGTCTTTGGATCCCGAATATATCTTTCCGATTGATTGGTAGACCGTTAATAAGTCATTATAGGTTTGTGCAGGCGGTATGACAAGAAAAGGGATGCCATTGTCTTTGAGCAGCTTTTTTATCGAATCGGAAGGATCTTTCTGGGTCAAAACCAAATCCGGCTTCCATTTGATAAGCACATCCATATCGGGAAGAAGAATACTGCCGGCAGTGGGAAGCTCGGTTACCGCTTCAGGATAATCACATTCTTCTGACCGTCCGAGTAGTGTCGACCCATAGCCCATATCATATATAATTTCAGCCAGTGATGGTGATAACACAGCAACGTTTGACGGAGCTTCCGGCAGAGTTTCCCCAAACAGTTGAACAGGGTACCCGTCGTCCTCCAAGTCGGATTTGGAGGAAGCCTTATCTGAGGAATTACAGCCGGAAAATAAAATGAATACCCATAAAGCAGTTGAAAGCAAAGCCGCACCACGAATTTTCATGACCTACTCCTTTCTTATGGTTACCAGCAATTGAAATTGTTGGGCAAAGACTCTATCTAAACGTATCGCGAAATACCATTAACTATCGATAGTATTTATAATACGCGATTATAATCGTCTCTTTGCCGGTGGACGGATCTGTGGCATGAATTGCAACGCCCTCAAGGCTGAGCAGTTCTCCGCACCTTGCTTGGTTAATATCACATCGAAATACTTCCGAACCATCACAAACGATTGTAATCTGTCCGTTTTTGGTGTTTATACATCCATTGCGTCCAATTACGCTTTCTATAGACGTTTCGGGATCTCTCTGGGTAACATATTTAACAATCCGCTCATCCAGCCTTTCAATCAGTCGTGAATGCTCTTTTTTTTCTTTGCTTTGACGACGGCCAAACAAAAATCATCGCCTCCTATAAAGACTTGCTCCGGCTCAGCCGCGCCTGTAAATCTGTAATAAACTGACGGGCGTAACGCGGTGAACGTGCTCCTCGTTCAAGAGCCCACTGTTCTGCGGCATGTAAAAGAGCCTGGCGGTCAATCGTAATATTTCTGTCGGATGCCATTTGTTCCACAATATCGAGAAAATGCTGCTTATCAGGCATAAGGAATGTCAGAAATATTCCAAAACGATCCGAAAGCGAAACCGCCTCTTGTATGGTATCTGCACGATGTATTTCATCTGTGTTTCGGGCACTGGAGGTTTCACGAACAAGGTGTCGGCGGTTGGACGTAGCATAGATTAATACATTATCAGGTTTGGATGCAAGTCCACCCTCCAGCACAGCTTTGAGTGCTGCAAAATAATCGTCGTTGCCTGAAAATGAAAGGTCATCGATAAAGATAATAAATTTCATAGGGATGGGTGCCAGCTGTGATGTGAGTTCAGACAGGTTGCTAAGTGTCTCCTTGGGCATTTCTATCATCCTCAGACCTCTGTCGGCATACTCATTCAGCAATGCTTTTACAGTAGAGGATTTACCGGTACCACGGTCGCCGTAGAGCAGCATGTTATTTGATTCATAACCGTCCAGAAATGCCAGCGTATTGTCAATTGCAATGTTTCGTTGGGTCTCATAGCTTTTTAAATCATATAAGCGGATTGGATCCGGGTGTAAAACTGGACGAATACTATCTTTATGCCAAAGGAAAGCCTTGTGCAGCGTGTAGCGGCCAACGCCGTTTTTATAATGGTATTCGCACAGCTCGTTGATGCAATCGTTCCATTGTCTGACAAACGGATAACCGAAGGGGGAATCAGCCCATCGCGGAAGAATTCCGTCTTTTGCATGATTCAATCTTTCTGGTATTACATCCGCCGCAAAGGAGGAAGCATGGTATAATATTGACAAATCCCGCTGGGCCAGCTCCATAATATCTTGGGGGATGTTCTGTTTTCCAGCCAGCTTCAACGTGAAAATGTTTTGGTCAGACAAAACCTCGGAAGCAATGGCTGCCGTCAAGCTTTTCTGTTCGCTATTTTTGAGGATCAAGGAAAACAATGCTCCCCAGTCGCTGAATGCTGCTTCTTCATCATTATGGATGCAGTTGCGAAGTGTGTTGACAAGCTGCGAAGTCACCGGACGCTCTAATACTCCTCGATAAATTGTAAGAGACAGCAATCCTTTGAAAATTTGGTCAAGTGAAAGTTTGTCGGTATTAAACATAAAAACCCCTCATTTAATGCGATACGCCGGCATAGCTTAACTGCTATTCTACTCCGTATCGCTTTCGGTGTCAATAAAAACGGCTGATACACCGAATAAACCAACTGCCGGTTGCGTGGGTATGAATGCATGTGATAAAATTAGAAATATAAATCTGAATGTATTGCTTGATTTTTAAAGGAAGTGTTTGCTCTGGATAGAATGCGTCATGAAACCTGTTGCTTTACAGGACATCGTCCGAATAAACTGCCTTCAGGTTGGCTGCAAGATGATACCGAATGCGCACCGTTGCGACGGGCATTGCGAACAGCCATTGTTCAGGCTGCCGACAACGGATACCGAAGGTTTATATCCGGAATGGCGCAGGGTATTGACACATGGGCTGCCGAGGAAGTTCTGGATTTGCAAAGCCACGGGCGTGACGTTCATCTGATTGCCGCTCTGCCTTGTCCAAATCAGGCAATCAGGTGGTCGGTCAAGGCAAGATTGCGTTTGAATACATTATTGGCTGAGGCTGATGAAGTATATACCGTTTGCGACGAGTATACACCTTTCTGCATGGGGGCGCGAAACCTCTGGATGGTTGAACGTTCCTCGTTGCTGATTGCGGTTTTTGACGGCAGTAAAGGCGGAACGGCAAACACGATTTCTCACGCCGAACGGTTCGGACTGGACATTGTGCGAATTAATCCAAATGAAGTAATCAATCGACAAGGGGGATAAATCTATGAACTATTTGAAACAAGTTCCGTTTTGGAAAATCCTGATTCTTAATTTCATTCTTGGTCTACTTGCGCCTTTACCCATTCTTGCAGGATTGCTTGGTATATTTGGTGTATTTGGTGAGCCTTCTACCCAGGAGAAGATTACAGGCGTTGCAATCCTAACAGCTTGTTTCATTGCATTTTTCGTAGCCAACCTACTTCTCTGGAAATTCGGAAAGGGAAAGGTAACGCGTACGTCATTCGAGGTTACTGTACTAAAAGGAATTGGAATGATTGTGGTGCTGTTCGGCACAATCTTTTTTGGTATTCGGATTGTTGTATCTTTCTAACACGTAAGTATGGCTCTTTTAAACATTGAAGCTGCCATTAAGAAAAACAGCCCCAACCGATTATTAAGGTGTTTGTTTTGCTTGCGGTTGAATGGTATATTATGTTATACTAATTCACAATATAAACTCTTGGGTATTATGTAGGAGGGAGCAGACCATGGATGTTAAAGTGGGTGATATTTTGCTCATGAGAAAACCTCATCCCTGCGGCAGCAAGCAATTCTCGGTTTTAAGAATTGGTATGGATTTCAGGTTGAAATGTGAGGGATGCGGTCATGAAATTCTGGCTCCCCGCCTAAAGATAGAACGGCATATAAAGAAAATAGTGCGTGAGGAAGAGCAGCAATAAACTTACGCCGCGGGAGTAGTCAGCGCTCGCTGTGGGGCATCCTAAGTTTATAAAAACCTTAATTATTTTATATATTGGAACGGAGTTACTGTGAATGACCATGTTCGACAAACTGGCTGAGGTTGAAAAAAGATTTGAAGAAATAAACCAAAGGCTGTATGATCCCGATATTGTTAGCGATGTTGATCGGTATAAGGAATTGATGAAAGAAACAAAAAACCTCACACCGATTGTTGAAAAATACAGAGAATACCAAAAGGCAAGGAAGCAGAATGAAGAAGCCCGTGCCATGCTGGATGAAGGCGGGCTGGATAAAGAAATGCGGGAACTGGTAGAGCTGGAGCTGGAAGAAAGTCAGCATGATATCGATTGCTTTTCGGAAGAATTGAAAACCTTGCTGCTTCCGCGGGATCCCAATGACGATCGTAATGTTATTATCGAGATCAGAGGAGGGGCAGGGGGCGAAGAATCGGCGTTGTTTGCAAGTTCGCTATATCGTATGTATACCATGTACGCCGAATCCAAGGGCTATAAGGATGAATTGATGAATATGAACGAAACAGAGCTGGGCGGCATTAAGGAAGTCAGCTTTATTGTTTCGGGGGAGGGCGCTTACAGCAGGTTTAAATTTGAAAGCGGTGTCCATCGTGTGCAACGTGTACCCGAAACCGAAGCCGGAGGTAGAATCCACACATCTACCGCCACGGTTGCTGTATTGCCCGAAATAGATGACGTTGAAATTGAAATTAATCCGGCCGATTTACAGATTGATACCTACAGAGCAAGCGGTGCCGGCGGCCAGCATGTCAACAAAACCGAATCCGCCATCCGAATTACGCACCTTCCAACCGGAATGGTGGTTGAATGTCAGGACGAGAGAAGCCAGTTTAAAAATAAAGAAAAGGCCATGAAGGTTTTACGAGCCAGATTATACGAACAGCAGCAGGAGCAGCAGCGCTCGGCGGTGGCGGCCGACAGAAGGTCACAGGTTGGAACCGGTGACCGAAGCGAGCGTATTCGCACCTATAATTTTCCCCAGGGACGTGTCACCGATCATCGTATTGGGCTTACGCTGTACCGGATTGACAGTATTATGGACGGAGATCTTGACGAGCTGATTGACGCACTTGTTACTGCTGACAGAGCAGAAAAGCTGCAGGCGGCAGGAGATGCGTCGTGAACGAATACAAGACTATACTGCTGAAACCTGATCAGAACGGAGTAAAAGAAGCAGGTGATTTGCTTCGCCATGGCGAGCTTGTAGCCATACCAACCGAAACCGTTTACGGGCTTGCGGCAAGCGCGCTGGACAGTGATGCCGTTAGACGCATATTCGAGGCAAAAGGTCGTCCCCAGGACAATCCGTTGATTGTCCATATCGCCGATATCGGCCAGCTTGATTCCCTTGTAATGGATGTTCCGGATGTGGCAAAAAAGCTTGCCCAAACGTATTGGCCCGGCCCGCTTACAATGGTGATGAAGCGCAGTACAGTGGTACCGGATGTGGTAAGCGCGGGGTTATTCACTGTTGCGGTTCGTATGCCGTCCCATCCGATTGCCCGTTCTATAATTCGGGCGGCAGGTGTGCCTTTGGCGGCTCCGTCTGCCAATCGATCGGGCAGTCCGAGTCCTACGACTGCTGCCCATGTAATGCTTGATATGGGCGGGAAAATCCCGGCGGTTGTGGATGGCGGGGAATGCTCGGTCGGAGTCGAATCTACTGTGGTGGATTTGAGCGGTGAAACCCCGAGACTTTTACGCCCCGGAGGCATCACACCCGAAATGCTGCGCTGTGTAACCCATGAACTAATGATGGACCCGGCAGTAACTGCGCGGCTGGAAGAGGGTGTGGTGGCTGCATCTCCCGGCATGAAATATAAACACTATTCCCCCAAAGCGCGTGTGATTCTGGTTAAAGGTACGCCCGAGGCTTTTTCCGAATTTGTCAACAGCCAAAAAGGAGAAGGGATTGCGGCAATGTGTTTTGACGGTGAAGAATCTGCGCTGAATGTCCCGTATGTGACCTATGGCAGCAGACAAAATGCTGATGAACAGGCACATCGGGTTTTTGATGCCCTTCGCCGTTTGGATGATATTGATGCAAAGATTGTCTATTGTTCCTGTCCCGATCCGAAAGGGATGGGGCTTGCGGTATATAATCGGCTGCTCCGTGCTGCCGGCTTCGAGGTGATAATGCTTGATTGAGAAGCTTTTTGTTGTTGGACTTACAGGCCCCACAGGTTCAGGTAAAAGCGAGGTTTCACGCGTTTTAGAAAATCGTGATATCCATGTTATTGATGCCGATCTGCTTGCACGTAAGGTTGTAGAGCCGGGTACCGAGTGCCTGAAAAAGCTTGTGGAGGCTTTTTCAGATAAAATTCTGAATTTGGATGGAACGCTGAATCGAAAAGAACTTGCTAGACTTGCGTTCTCCTCACTCGAAAGCTCAAAATTGCTGAATTCTATCACCCATCCGTATATAATTGCAATGACAAAGACCATACTAATGAATATGGAACAAGCTCGTGAAGCTATGGCCGTTATTGATGCTCCGTTGTTGTTTGAAAGTGGTATGGATACAATCTGCGATTTAACCGTCGCGGTGGTCGCACCATATGAGGTACGCCTTCAGCGCATCTTAAAGCGCGATAAAAATCTTGATGAAAAACAGGCGCGTGCCCGTATGTCGGTGCAACAGCCGGAGCAATATTACACCCAGCGGGCTGCAATCGTTTTAAATAGCAGCGGCGACCTTGATCAGTTACGTGCGCAGGCGGAGGAACTGGCACGGAACATCAGGGAGTGGGCATATGAAAAATAAACGGATGATTGTGGGGTTCATATCGCAGCGTAACAATCAGATGTCTAGGAAACGCTGCTTGATAGAGATAATTTTCTTATCCGTAATGCTTGTGGTCGTAACCGTGTTGCTGCGTTTCGGTTATTGCCGTTTTATGAAAGCCGCCTATCCGCTTAAGTTTAGTGAACTGGTGACATCTTATGCAGAAGAGTACGGGTTTGAACCCTCACTTGTGTATGCCGTGATCCGTACCGAAAGTGGGTTTGATCCCCAAGCTGTCTCGTATAAGAAAGCCATCGGGCTTATGCAGATTACAAAGGACACCTTTGATTGGGCGCAAATTCGCTCACCGGAAAAGGAATCACTGCCCGCCGAAAGACTGTATGATCCTGAAATTAATATTCACTATGGCATTCGGGTGCTTTCCCTGTTGAAGGAAGAATTTTCGGATACCACAACCATGCTGGCGGCTTACAATGCGGGGATCGGGAATGTGCGGCGGTGGCTTAAGGATCCGGCTTATTCGGATGACGGTGTCAGATTGAAATCTATTCCCTTTCGAGAAACTAGAAACTATGTGAGGAAGATTCCCTCGGCGAAATGGATATATGAGAGGTTATATAATATAAATTGACCGGAGGTTTACAATGCAAAACAATAAGGAAAAATCAACATCAGAAGTTTTGAAAGAGCAGTTATTTTATAAAAAAATTTCAGCATCGGTTACGTTGGATGATGCTGAAATAAAAACTGCCGATCGGTACAGCGAGGAATACAGAAGGTTTTTAAATGCAGCAAAAACCGAACGAGAAGCCGTCAATCAAGCTTTGGAATTGGCAAAGTCGACAGGGTTTGTGGAATTTGACAGAAATGCCAAGCTGAGGCCCGGCGATAAAGTATATGTTAACAATCGGGGCAAATCGTTGCTGCTTGCAGTGCTCGGCACTCGCCCCATCACGGATGGCGTATCCATTGCGGCGGCGCATATTGATTCTCCGCGGCTTGACCTGAAACCCAATCCTTTGTATGAGGATCATGAGCTTGCTTATTTTGACACCCATTATTACGGCGGTATCAAAAAGTATCAATGGACTGCGTTGCCGCTGGCGCTGCATGGAGTAGTCATATTAAAAGACGGTACCACCGTCAATGTGTGCATAGGTGAGGATGAATCGGATCCCGTATTCTGTGTTACTGATTTGCTGCCGCATCTTTCGGGTGAGCAAATGAAGAAGCCGGCTTCGGAGTTTATAAAAGGCGAGGATCTCAATATACTGATTGGTTCCAGAGCCTTTAAGGATGACAAGGGAAGCGAGCTCGTCAAGCTGAATATCATGAAAATACTGAATGAGCGTTACGGCATTATCGAAAGTGATTTCTTTTCAGCCGAGTTAGAGGCAGTTCCTGCCTTTGGGGCAAGAGACGTGGGGCTGGACCGCAGTATGATCGGCGGTTACGGTCATGATGACCGTGTTTGTGCTTATCCTGCATTGACGGCATTGCTTGAAACCGAAGATCCCGCTTATACGGCGGTTACCATCCTTGCGGATAAGGAGGAAACCGGCTCGGAGGGCAACACCGGTATGCAGTCTGCATATCTTCGCTATTTTATTGCCGATATTGCAGCCATGTCTGGACAAGAGGCTCGGCATGTTTTGTCAAACTCGCTTTGCCTTTCAGCCGATGTAAATGTTGCTTATGATCCTGTTTATTCCGATGTGGTGGAAATCCGCAACTGTGCACAGCTAAACCACGGCGTTGTGCTGACAAAATATACAGGATCACGGGGCAAGTCAGACACATCGGATGCTTCTGCTGAATTGATGGCCGAAATCCGGAAAATGATGGATGACAATAATGTGCTCTGGCAAATCGGCGAGCTCGGAAAGGTAGACGCCGGAGGCGGAGGTACGGTTGCAAAATATATTGCAGATTTAAATGTGGATACGGTTGATCTTGGTGTTCCGGTTTTATCAATGCATGCGCCTTTTGAAGTGGTGTCAAAGCTGGATGTCTATATGGCGCATAAAGCTTTTGCGGCACTTCTCGGGCGCAAATAACCTTTAGCCGGAGCATAACAGTTCTTTGCCATAGACCATAAAAGGGCACACCAGTGTGTGCCCTTTTTATCAATAATAAATTACATTGAAAGACAGGTTACAATATGCCTTTGCAAAAAAATCAGATTATACAGCTGGAGATTACAGGAGTTACCGCCGAGGGTAGCGGTGTCGGACGATTTAGTTTGGATGGTGGCGAGCGGGGACTGGCTGTATTTGTTCCCTTTACAGCCATCGGCGATATTATCAACTGTCATATCGTTAAGGTGAACGCTACCCACGCTTACGGCAGGGTTGAATCTTTTTTGGAGAAATCAACCCACAGGGGAGAGGGAGAATCGCCGGATTGCTCGGTTTTCGGGCGCTGCGGAGGCTGTTCCTGGAGACATATT
>DHOG01000163.1:44713-45021 GCA_002410715.1 Ruminococcaceae bacterium UBA5396
GGCTGTTCCTGGAGACATATTGGGTATGAATCGGAGCTGTGTTATAAGTGGCAGCGGGTTGCCGATGCCTTGAAACGAATCGGCGGCTTGGATATACAGCCCCTGCCGATTATTGGTTCGGATCATCCTGACGGTTATCGTAATAAAGCCCAATATCCTGTTGCACCCGGCCCACACAGATTGATGATCGGTTTTTATGCGCCCCGCAGTCATAGAGTGATGGAGCAGCATCATTGCCTGTTACAGCCACCTGCTTTCGGTGAAATCGTTGATATTATTGCATATTGGGCAAAGAAAAGCGGCGTGAC
>DHOG01000163.1:45200-45341 GCA_002410715.1 Ruminococcaceae bacterium UBA5396
GCTTATGACGAAACAAAAGATACGGGACTGCTGCGGCATATCTATATTCGCCGGGCTGAATCTACCGGAGAAATTATGGTGGGATTGGTCTGCACGTCGGGAAAAATCCCGAAACCGGATATGCTGGTTGATGTGTTAATC
>DHOG01000163.1:45605-46162 GCA_002410715.1 Ruminococcaceae bacterium UBA5396
TGCTTTGGGGAAAGGATTATATAACCGATGAATTGTGCGGTCTGCGTTTTAGGTTGTCAATGCGCTCATTCTATCAGGTCAATCCTAAACAGGCAGAAAGGCTGTATCGTCTTGCCGGTCAAGCTGCCGGGCTTACCGGGAATGAAACGGTGATTGATTTGTATTGCGGTACCGGAACCATTGGATTGACAATGGCTGCAAAGGCTGCAAAGGTGATCGGGGTGGAGATTGCTGAGCCTGCTGTGGAGGATGCGCGGCTTAATGCGGAGGATAACGGCATTAAAAATGCCCGCTTTATCTGTGCGGATGCTGCCCAGGCGGCGGCACAGCTTCAATCGGAGGGGGTGCAACCGGACGTTGTTGTTCTGGATCCTCCCCGTAAAGGCTGTGATGGCGCCTTGATTGATACGGTTGTTAAAATGTTGCCGGATCGAATTGTATACGTCTCGTGTGATCCCGCAACCCTTGCAAGAGACTTAAAACGCTTTGGTCAATTGGGGTATAGGACGGAGCAGGTTACGCCTGTTGATATGTTTCCGCGAACGGGGCACGTTGAG
>DHOG01000145.1:0-1166 GCA_002410715.1 Ruminococcaceae bacterium UBA5396
CTGCTGCGGGGCAGCACCGCGCTTACTTTAATATAATAACCGCGGTTGATTTAGGAAAAGTCAGCCGAGAAGGCGATTGAAAGGCAAGAAAATAAATGCGTAAAGAGAATCAAGATATAAATCAAAAAAAAAGCCGCCGTCTTAAGCCCGGTGTCAGGCTGATGTTGGCAGCAATTATTATTATACTCATATTGGTACTGGTCTCCCTCGCAGTGCGGATGTTCGGCGGTGTGGATATGACGGCATCCGAGGTTGGGGATGCAACATCTTCCGCCCAAACATCGACCGCCTCAGAATCCACCTCGAATTTACAAACCCAGTCTACCAAGACCCAGGCGCAAGACAGCACAACCTCATCCGCCTCGGGACATTATGTTCAACCGGCGGGAGCCAAGTGGAATCTCAAGCTGGTGAATCCGTGGAATCCGGTTGACTCCGACTATGCACAATCCCTTGTAACCTATGCAGGTGGTAATAAATTTGATAGCCGTGCGATTGATAAGCTCAAGGCTTTGGTAAGTGCAGCCAACGGCAAAATAAGAGTTGCGTCGCTTTACAGGACCATCGAGCTCCAGACCAAACTGTTTAACAACAAAGTCAGCCAAGTCATGGCAAACACAGGGAAACCCCGTGTAGAAGCCGAGACAATTGCGGCGACCGAGGTGGCGCGCCCAGGTACCAGCGAGCATAATCTGGGGCTGGCGGTGGATTTTCTGTTTGAAGGGTATTCTTCGCTGTCTGAAAAGTTTGAAAACACCGCCACCTATACATGGATGATGCAAAACTGTGCCGAATACGGCTTTATCCTGCGATTCCCGAAAAACAAGCAGGCAGTAACCGGGGTTTCATTTGAACCATGGCATTATCGTTATGTCGGCCAAGAGGCAGCGCGTGAAATCATGTCTCGCCGCATCACACTGGAGGAATACCTAGAGGAAAAAGGGCATTAAGCTTTGCATTTTGCAAAAGCTTAATTGGAAAGGATTTTTGAAATGTCCAAAAACAAACACATACCCGTTTACCAAATGACACTGGGGGCACTCTATATTGCTTTATTTGGGTTGTCAGGCAATATCCCGTTTTTGTCGGCCATCCATCTTATTCCCGGGGTGCCGATTACCCTCCAGACTTTTTTAATTGCAATGATGGGAATGACGCTCGGTCTG
>DHOG01000145.1:1312-3420 GCA_002410715.1 Ruminococcaceae bacterium UBA5396
ATGACGCTCGGTCTGCGTGGCGGCTTGGTTTCCTATATGGCATTGCTGGTGCTCACCTTCTGTGGATTGCCCATGATGTCCGGCGGGAGGGGAGGCCTCGCAGTTATTGTCAGTCCGACCGCCGGCTATGTTTTTGGATGGGTTTTCATAATTGTTTTGCTGGGTCTTTACTCCTCCCTATATATGAACAAGCTCATAAACAAAAAAGCTTTGGGCATGTCCATCCATTTACCGGTATCTTTCGTAATTGGAATGCTGGGTGTTCTTCTGGATTATGCCTGCGGTACCCTTGGACTGATTGCTTTGGGTACCGATAAATCCATTTCGGCGTTTCCGGCTGTTTTTCTTTCAAACATTGCCTTTATTCCCGGCGACGCGGTGAAAATCGGCCTTGCCAGCGTTTTGTCTCTGGCGTTGTTCGCCAAACCGGCTTTAAGGCGTATTCTGAATTTGAACAGGATCGCTGCCTAAAAGGGAAGATTGTGATATTGTATAGGGAAATTCAAATGCTGCAAGAACACGAACAAGACGCATCAAAACCTGCGAAAGCTTACAATAAAGGGCTGTTGCAAAACGGAAGTTGAGCAGCAGCCCTTTTTACTTACACGCGGGATATGATGCCGCAGGCAATCTTTGCGCCGGCGTTGCCTGACGGCTGGGATCTGAAATCGTCGGGGTCTCGATGAATAATGATGGCGCGCCCTATGATATCTCCCGGCATGAACCGTTCGGTATAAAAGGAATAGACGGCAAACCCGTTGTTTCCAAACAGCGGAAGGAGGTCTCCGGCATGGAGCGGGTGAGGCGCATTCGTCGGGTTGTAATGTTCTCCGACGTCAGCAAACGGATCCTCAGCATTGCCGGAACAGGAATTCCCTTGGTGGATATGTATGGCATAGATCCCGGTGGGCGTATCCGGCAATCCCTCTATTTCGGCTGTTACCAATGTCCCGTTTCCCGCCGGATAAAAGCGGACGGTGCCGCGAATCTGGCTGTGCTGTCGGTCTCCCTGTATTACCGCACGGGCGGCGGGTACCGAATCAAGCGAGGTACGCGCAAGCTGCGCCGATACGGGCGTATATCTATACATAATAATCATCCCTTCATGTACAGGCTCAGAAAACTTGTTTTCTGGATTTCCATTTTGTTATTTATGGAAATCAGTACTATCTTATGATGCCAGGAAAGCTTGTGTGATAGAATAACAGGCGTTGAGGATTTTTGAGGGTTTTGCCGTAAAAACACTTCCGGATTGCTTGCATTTCTGCCCTCCATCAAGTATAATGAATTAGTTTGGTACTGCACGAAAGTGCCGAACGATACACAGAAACTTTTTGTTTATTTCATTAAGGGGGCAGCACTCATGGTTAGAGCAATTGTTGGTGCAAACTGGGGCGACGAAGGCAAGGGTAAAATTACCGATGTGCTTGCGGCAAAATCCGACGTAGTCATCCGGTTTCAGGGCGGTAGCAATGCGGGACATACCATTATCAATCATCTCGGCAAATTTGCTCTGCACCAGCTCCCGTCCGGTGTATTCTATGAGCATATCACCAATATCATCGGAAGCGGCGTATCACTGGATATTAGTAAGTTCCTAAACGAGGTGAACATGCTTGCCGAAAAGGGTGTGCATCCTCGTCTTATGGTGTCGGATCGCACACAGATTGTTATGCCCTATCACATACTCTTCGATCGATATGAGGAGGAGCGGCTTGGGGGCAAGTCCTTTGGTTCCACAAAATCAGGAATCGCCCCGTTTTATTCCGATAAATATGCCAAAACCGGCTTTCAGATATGCGAGCTGTTTGACGAGCATCACGCATATGAAAAGCTGAAAGGCGTTTTGGCGGTTAAGAATGTGCTGCTGCAGCAGCTATATCATAAACCCGCACTCGATGCCGACGAGATTTTCACAGAGTTGCTGATCCAACGTGATAAGATTGCTCCCTTTATCGCAGATACCTTCCAGTACCTGCGCGGTGCCCTCAAAGCTGAAAAGACGATTCTTCTAGAGGGTCAGCTGGGTGCGCTGAAAGACCCGGACTATGGAATTTATCCCATGGTAACCTCCTCTTCGACACTGGCGGGTTATGGTGCAGTCGGTG
>DHOG01000145.1:3607-24876 GCA_002410715.1 Ruminococcaceae bacterium UBA5396
GGGTTATGGTGCAGTCGGTGCAGGCTTGCCCCCCTATGAGATCAAGGACATTATCACGGTTGTCAAGGCATATTCCAGCGCAGTTGGTGCAGGCGCGTTTGTAAGCGAGATTTTTGGTGACGAAGCACAGGCGCTGCGGGTGCGTGGCGGCGATGCAGGCGAATTCGGCGCAACAACAGGTCGTCCCCGCCGCATGGGTTGGTTTGATTGCGTTGCGTCACGATACGGCGTGCAGGCTCAAGGTGCAACACAGGTGGCACTGACAATCATTGATGCTCTCGGCTACTTGGATAAGATCCCTGTTTGTGTCGGTTACGAAGTCGACGGGAAGATATTTCGAGATTTTCCCACCACTCCGACACTCCGGCGCTGCAAACCAATTCTTGAAGTGTTGCCCGGCTGGAAAACCGATGTCCGAGGAATTGCAAAATACGAGGATCTCCCTGAGAATTGCCGCAAATATATTGAATTTATCGAAAATCAACTCGGTGTTGCAATTACAATGGTCTCAAACGGACCCGGCCGCGAGGAGTTAATTTATCGCTGATTTATTTATACAATAGATACAGAAAGGAAAATGATACTCTGTGCAAAACGAAACCGTATTGATACTGGATTTCGGCGGACAATATAATCAGTTAATCGCTCGGCGTATCCGCAATGCAGGCGTGTATTCGGTTGTCAAATCCTATAAAACACCGATTGAGGAAATCCGTGCCGCCGGATACAAGGGGATTATCTTCACAGGCGGCCCCAAAAGCGTTTATGATGACGTTTCCCCACGCTATACCAAAGAAATTCTGGAGCTTGATATTCCTGTGCTTGGCATTTGCTACGGCGCTCAGCTGATGGCGTGGCTTTGCGGCGGCAGGGTTGAGAGCGCCGACCGTGAGTACGGGCAAGCCATGGCATCGGTTGATAGCACCAGCCGTCTTTTCAAAGGCCTGGAAAGCCAGCAGCCATGTTGGATGAGTCATACCGACTATATTTCGGTGCCGCCGGATGGGTTTCGAATTACAGCCACCACCCCAAATTGTTCCTGTGCTGCGATGGAGGATGTGACTCGTGGTCTTTACGCGGTGCAATTCCATCCCGAGGTGCTGCATACCAAAAACGGCAGCCAAATGCTTCATAATTTTCTATTTGATATATGCGGTTGCAAGGGCGACTGGAAAATGTCGTCTTTTGTCGAAGCCGCGGTTGATAAAATCCGCAAACAGATTGGAAACAAGCGGGTGCTCTGCGCCCTGTCCGGGGGTGTGGATAGCTCGGTTGCCGCTGTTATGGTTGCGAAGGCTGTGGGGTCACAGCTTACCTGCATTTTTGTAGATCATGGTCTTCTTCGTAAGGACGAGGGCGATATGGTTGAAAAGATGTTCACCGAGCAATATGACATTCATTTTATTCGCATAAACGCTCAAAAGCGTTTTCTGGACAAGCTTGCAGGCGTATCGGATCCCGAAACCAAGCGTAAAATTATCGGCGAAGAGTTTATACGCGTGTTTGAGGATGAGGCGGGCAAGCTGGGCGAGATTGATTATCTGGTCCAAGGCACCATTTATCCTGATGTAATCGAAAGCGGGGGCGATGACGCTGCCGTAATCAAAAGTCATCATAATGTGGGCGGCTTGCCAGAACGCATGAATTTAAGGCTGTGCGAGCCGCTGCGGGACCTGTTTAAGGACGAGGTGCGCGGTGCGGGTCTGGAGCTAGGTTTGCCCGAGCATATGGTCTGGCGCCAGCCCTTCCCCGGACCAGGACTTGCGGTACGCTGTATTGGTGCGATTACGACCGAAAGGCTGGCGATTCTTCGCGAGGCAGATGCTATTTTCAGAGAAGAAATCGCCAAAGCCGGACTGGAGCGCGACATTAATCAGTATTTTGCCGCTATCACCGACATGCGCTCGGTGGGTGTGATGGGGGATACCCGCACTTATGATTATACAATTGCCCTGCGCGCTGTTACCACAACCGACTTCATGACCGCCGACTGGGCAAGAATCCCCCTGGATGTGCTGGGCGCTGTGTCCACCCGCATTGTAAACGAGGTTAAGGGAGTCAACCGCATAGTGTATGATATAACAAGCAAGCCCCCGGCCACGATTGAGTGGGAATGATTTCAAGACGGCAAAAAACCACTAACCATACTGCATCCCGGCTTTCCAATCAGCCCGTGACAACGTTTTGGCAACACTAATGAACACCGAACTTGTGGTTAGGTATTCATAGAAAAAGAGCGATCTGATTTTTTGGAAACTTGTTTCCTTTGTCAGTTCGCTCTTTTTGCATTGTTTTTATGTCCATCACCATTGATTGGCTGCGGTAAAACAGCTGAAACAACCTGCGTATATAACTATGCTGACAAAGCTATGTATTGTTAATTATTTTACTTTTAATAGACTAAAACCGATATAAATTATGAATGAAGATTTATTAGGGTTTCAGTGCAACACCATTTTTAAGAGACGGATTCAGTGTAACACTGTTAAATCAACCAAACAATTCTAAGCTTTTTGGGCATTTATCAAACATATTATCATAAAAAGAAAAAGCAATCCTTAATATTTTATTAAGTTTATACATATAAACTATTGAAATTCTCGGGTTTTATTCGTATATTTATTAATGTGCAATAAGTTCACCAAAATGGCAAAAGGGTGGTTGCGGTGCAGCGAGAAAAAACGAAGATTGTTATTATTGATGATAATGCAAGTTTCAGGTCTATGCTATGTGAATACCTGTCGAATTTAGATGAATTTAAGGTGATCGCATCGGTAGATAACGGGTTAGATGGCGTTCAAGTTATTATTGATAAAAAGCCGGATGTTGTTTTAATTGATATCGTTATGCCCAAATTGGATGGTCTCGGTGTTATGGAAAGGATCAATAAAAGTGATCTGGTGCATAAACCTCAATTTATTGTTCTTTCTGCAATGGGTCAGGAAAAGACAATAAAGCTTGCGAATTACTTTGGAGCAGACTATTTTATTGTAAAGCCGTTTAATATGGATGATCTAGTTTCGCGAATCAGGCAAATCAAATTTATGAAGCAGAGTTCAGCTACAAGCTACCATAAAACGGAGCCTCAATGCAACCAGCCGGAATGCTCTATTGAGAATAAAATCAACCGACTATTTAACGATCTGGGTATGCCTGCAAACCTGAAAGGGTATGAGTATCTGAAAGAAGCAATAAAAATGGTTTTAGATGATATATCGTCAATTAACTCGATTTACAAATCTATTTATGCAAATATTGCGTTAACATTTAATACAACACCGGCGCGTGTTGAAAGGGCAATTAGAAACGCGATTGAAGCAACATGGGACAGAGGAAATCATAATCTAATCAATTCTATTTTTGAATCAAAAGTCAAGTGTTTCTACATGCGACCTGCCAATTCTGATTTTATCATTATGGTTGTTGATTACATAAAAAAATCGATACATATTTGATACATATTAATCAGTATTATTTACAAAGATAAAAGTTTTTGTGCCAATTGTCGGAAAAATATTGTATAATTGTCGATATGCTTCCTTGTTTTGATATAAAATGGATGATATTGTAATAAAGTGCGCAAAAACATCAACATAAAACTAGGAGGAATTGTAGGTGGCAGTATTAACAAAAAAGAAGCTTGCGGTAGATCTGAGATATAGAATCTTGGAATCAGTTTGTAAGACCGAAGGTGCTCAAGGGGCAACCGTTTATGGGATTGAAGTTGAAAGGAACTGCGGTGAATATAGAGAATACGCTGTTTTTGAAGATGTCAGCACAGATATGCGTAAGGTTTACGAATTAATTTCACTGTTAAGTAAAAATGTAGTTCCACCTGACCAGCTACAATATATTATTGAAGATTCAATTGGGATCTACATATAAGATTTACCAAAAAGTCTATGTGTTTTTGGGATCAAAATCTTTAAATTTGAATCTTCAGAGGTGAAATCGGTTGCGGTTTGTAAGCCAAAAAGAGTTGTTGAGTCAATGGGATGCATTCAAAGTAAGCACACAGGAAAATCCGGTTATCATACCCAATACTTTTAGGGCGTGGAAGAGATGCCTGGATTCGGGGCTAAAGCCTGAAAAACTTGAATTTGCACAACTAAATGATTACGATCTGGAAAACAAGCTTATAAGCAATGCGAGTCTGATTGAGATCGCGAGACCATATATGCACCATCTTGATTCAAGTCTTTCTGGGGTTCCTCATGTTGTGTTTTTATCGGATAAGGATGGATGGGTTCTTGACATATACGGCGACGTCAACGGCTTTGGAGGAAAAAATTTCGGTATATGTCGAGGAGCAAACTGGGCTGAGGACAAGGTTGGAAATAACGGAATCGGAACGCCTCTTGCTACCGGAGCACCTGTTTTTGTTTACGGGAAGGAACATTTCGGCACGAATTATGGTTCATCCTCCTGCTTTGGCGTACCCATCAAGCACAACGGACAGGTAATCGGATCAATTGATATCGGGGTACCCAACAAGTATGCATACCCTGCAAGGCTTCATTTTGCGGTTGACTGTGTTCATTCAATTGAAACCACATTTGCAAGTATTACCTTTGACGACCTTTACGGCTCAAACAGACATGCAACATCTGCCGCAGCAAACCTTATTGCTTCCACAATCCATGATATAAAAAATCCGCTAGCTGTCATCCGGGGGTTGAGCGAATTAGGGAAAACCACTTCAATGGGTGACAGGCTATCGTCTTATTTCGATAAGATTATAGAACAGACCGATTATATAAACAGCACGGTTGTTGATTTATTAAGCACTTTTTCAAAAATAAAGCTTTCCCCGAAATCGGTTGTTCCTGTGATTGAACAGGTTTTACAGGCTTTAGAGCCCATATGTGAAGCAAGAAAAACTACACTTTCTTTATTGGTGAACGGAAATGAAAATGTCAATCTGTGCGAAACACTGTTCAGAAGGGCGATCGAAAACCTAATCATAAACGCGGTACAGGCAATTGACCGCTACGGTCATATTGCAGTAAAGGTTCAATCGATTGGCAAATACATGATGATTTCAATTAAAGATACTGCGGGCGGAATACCTGAACAACTGCGAAACTGTCTGTTCCATGCGTTCACTCAAAAGAAAAGCGGAGGAACAGGGCTTGGATTATATATGGTTTACCAAACAATAACCGATGCCCATAGCGGGCAAATCTGGTTTGAAACAAATTCCGGCGTCGGAACTACTTTTTTTATTAAGCTTCCAATCGCAAACCAAGACTAGAAGCAACATATCAAATTCGTATATAAAGAAGCTGTGAAAGGCATCTGCGTTAGCAGTTGGTCTCTCACAGCTTTTTAGAATTGTATTGCTTTTCGGTTTAGGGGAAGGGTTAGTTTCCGCACTCGATGCTGATTTCATTGAACACCTTCAGCAGATCATTTACCTCAAGGTGTTTCTTCTCCTCCCCTTTGACGTCAACCACACAATCACCCTTATGCATCATGATCAGGCGTTCGCCGTACTGGACAGCATATTTCAGGTTGTGTGTAACCATCAGGGTTGTCAGATTCTTTTTACTGACAAGCTGCTGGGTTAACTCCATCACCGTTTCGGAGGAGCGTGGATCAAGCGCGGCGGTGTGCTCGTCAAGGATTAACAGATCGATGGGTGTCATGGTGGAAATGAGCAGCGCAAGCGCCTGTCTTTGACCCCCCGAAAGGCTGCCGACCTGCAGATTGATTTTATCCTCCAGCCCCAGCTTCAAGCGTTCGAGCTGGGTGCGATACTCATCAATCCGTTTTTTGTTGACGCCGCGGGTTAATCCAAACGGTTTGTTTTTATTATCGGCAAGCGCCATGTTTTCCAGAATGGTCAGTGCGGGGCAGGTACCGGTTGATGGATCCTGAAACACCCTGCCAATATATTTTGCCCTTTGATATTCCTTCATCTTGCCGATGTCACGTTGATCCAGGGTGATTCTCCCGCTGTCGATATCGGTAAATCCGCTGAGGATATTCAGCATGGTGGTTTTACCCGAACCGTTGCTACCAACAACCGATACGAACTCGCCTTTGTCAATACTGAGATTGAAATCGGTGAACAAAACCACCTGGTTGACCGAGCCCTTGTTAAAGGTTTTATAAATATGCTCCATGCTAACAAGCTCTGAAATTTCTTTACAGTTCCGGAGTGTTGACATATGGTTTGTTCCTCCTTTTTGAAAAGAAATTCGTAGATACCAGTGCCAGCGTAAAGAGTACCGCCATGAGCAGCTTGAGGTAATCCGGGTTGAGCCCCATCTGTAGTGCCGCCACAAGGCAGGCCCTGTATAAAATTGCTCCTACAACAGCCATGGTGGTTGGCTTCATGATTCTGATTTTCCCGAAAACGCTTTTTCCGATGATAACCGATGCCAGCGCCATCACCACCATGCCGGTACCGCTGTTAATATCTGCTGATTCGTATTGCTGAGAGTAGATGGAGCCTGACAGCGCTGTAAACCCGTTTCCGATTGCCAGACCGACCATCTTCATTTTGCCCGGGTCCCGGGAAATTGAGATGACAAACTGCTGGTTATCACCGGCAGAGCGGAGCAAGAGTCCCGATTTAGTTTTGAGATATAAATCCAAAACAATTTTGCTCACCACCACAGCAATCAATCCCACGACCGCGATTCTGTATACATAGATATCCCGGGGAAAGATCGCCGCCAGTCCGGAGGTGAAAATGGTTGGTTTGTTATAATACGCCAGAATCGAGCTTCCCTTGGTTATGAAGAGATTCACAGACCACATTGCTGTCATGGTAAGAATACCCGAAAGAAGATTTGTTATTTTCAGCTTGACATGAAGGAATCCTGTCACCATCCCCGCGGCAGATCCTGCGATAAATGCCATCAGGCAGCTCAGATACGGATTTACACCAATCGATATCAGTGCCGCAGTCGTGCATGCGCCCAGCGGGAATGTACCGTCAACCGACAGATCCGGGAAATCCAGCACACTGTAGGTGATAAAAACCCCCATTGCCATGATCCCAAAGATAAATCCTTCTTCCAATATGTTTCTGACCAAGCCAATAAAAATATCCATCTTCAAGCCCCGTTTCTAATGAGGATTTAATACGTAAGATTTACTTGTTTGAAGTTACAACCTCGGCGGTTTTATATGCGTCAGGCAGAGTTAAACCAAATTCTTTTAACACATCATTATTATAAACCGGATTGCTCTCTGAAATCAGCTTGACAGCCATCTCACCCGCCTTGGCGTCGCCTTCCAGGATTTTTGCTGCCATCATACCGGTTTCCCTACCGAGGTGAACATAATCCAATCCCTCGGCGGCAATACATCCGTTTTTTACCTGCTCAACCTCCGAACCGAAAACCGGAATGTTTGCGGTATTTGCGGCATTGAGCACCGAGGACAGATTGTTGACCACATTATTGTCGGTGAAATTGTTGATGCAGTCAATTCCTTTTGAAACAAGTGTTTTCGCGGCAGTCGCAACCTCTGTAGCGTTGGTTACTCCCACCGCAACAATTTCAAAGCCGTAATCGGGCGCAATCGACTTGAATTTATTTAAGTGGGTTACCGAATTTTGTTCACTTGTGGTATAAAGGACACCGATTTTTTTTGCATTGGGCAGAAACGTACGAATCATTTCCATCTGGGCTTCCAGATTCAAGACATCGGTTGTGCCTGTGCAGTTGTACTCGGGTTTTTCAAGGGATTTGACAATTTGAATGGTTACCGGGTCAGACACAGCACTGAACACCACCGGAATGTCTGTGTTTCTTGTTGCGCTGTATGCAGACATAGCGGCAGGGGTTGCGATTCCAATGATAATATCATATTTTGATGACACCATTTTTTTTGCCATCAGATTGCTTGTTGCGGTTTCACCGTTGGCGTTTTGATAATCAATTGTGATGTTTTTGCCGTTCTCATATCCGGCTTGTTTGAGTCCTTCAACAATACCCTCATAGCAATTGTCCAAAGAAGCATGGGGGGCAATTTGAATAATGCCGACCTTCAAGCTGCTGTCGCTGCAGGATGCAAATGAAAGTGTCATGATAGCCGAAAGTATAAAAGCAATGATTTTTCTGAAGTTTTTCATAAAGGATAACCGACCTTTCTCATTAAAATAGAATTATAAACGTACTAGGTATCGCGCCACCAGCCATCAATCATATGTATCATCCTTTCTCAAATCAAAAAAGCTCTTGCCCCTGCAAAAACAGGGACAAGAGCTAAACTCCTGCGGTACCACCCAAATTGGCAAAAACAACAACGTTGCTTTTACCCTCTTTTACAGCATACTTACATATGCGCTCCCTTGATAACGGATGGAGTTCCCCGTCGGGCACTACTTGCAAAAGCGTTCGTCCCGCCCTCAAAAGTCCATTCAATACGGTTTCTGGTACCGCAATCCCACCATCTGCGGCTCTCTTTAAAAAGAAGCTCCGAATCTACTACTCTTTCTCAACGGTTTTCCTATTATGGTTATTATATGCCCCGAAATTCTGTTTGTCAATGGGTATTTTTATGAAAAGCGAAATGACTCAATGACGGTGCGTATGACATTCCGCTGGGTTGGCGTGAAATCATCGGAAGCATAAAATGATATGCCGGCAACTTTTTCTCGGTCGGAAATATGATACCGATGGATCTGCAATTCACCGATGCAGTAGCGAATATGAAACACATCATATTGATTTATTGTATCTGAGCCCTGTTCAAGAACACTCACCTCACTGCCGTTCACATTATCCACCGGCTGGATTTGTTCGGGAAGATTCTGTCCCGCTTTTAACAGAACGGTCGGAAGAAATTCTAACACCTTTTTATCTTCAAAAACAGCCGTAGAGCCGCTTACAATCCAATCTTCAGGGATGGAAAGGCTGTATTTGACCTTCTCGGATAAGATATCATAGCTCTCCCAGTCATCGGTATATGCGGAATTAGATTCATATTCGGTTGTTTTCATTTTGCTGCTCCAGGCAGGTGTCGACCAGGAGCCAGACTGCGTTGATGAATTCTTTGAAAGCCCTCCCGAATTTTCGGATGTCGGGTTGCCGCAAGCAGAGAGGGAATAGATTATCAGTGCAAAGAAAACAATTGCCGCTGTATTTCTTATAAACTGTATCATACAGTAATTCTCCTTCATAAAACATTTCTATGGCTTATTTACATTCTACCAAAAACAAAATAGAAATGCGATTACAAGCCGGTTACAATTTTATTACATGATTGATATCTATCCGATATCTCTTTATAAACAGAACATGGACAACACACCTTGACGGGATAAAAAGCATAGATTGTAGTGGGTAGTGCGTTCATTCCGCCGTGCCTACCGCTGCGGGCGTCGGCAGTCTGCCCATTCTGCCGCGGAGAAAGGGAAAAGCTATGACAATATATCAAGGTGTGGACGCGTCTGCTTATCAGGGCAATATTGACTGGCAGCGCGTGCGTTCATTCCACATAGACTTTGCAATTCTGCGTGCCACAATGGGATGGGGCAATGCAGAATATCAGATAGACCGCCAATTCCACCACAATATGCATGACGCCACCGAAGCAGGCCTGCTGACAGGGGCCTATCACAGCTCGCTTGCTGCCAACGCCGATGATGCGCATCGAGAAGCCGAGTTTTTTATAAAATGCATACGCGGATATAAGATGGCATATCCGGTTGCAATAGATATCGGGGACAGAACCCTTCGTTACCTTCCGCCTGAAAAACTGGATTTGGTTGTTCGAGCCTGGTGCGGGGATGTGCGGGAGGCTGGGTATTACCCCATGATTTGCGCCGATCTGCAGACTGCAACCAACCGCTTAAACCCGCTTACAATTCAGGAGTTTGATATATGGCTGCTAAAGCACGGTGATTCCACCGATTATGAAGGCGATATCGGAATGTGGCAATACACCGCTGCCGCTTCCATCGGAGGTGTCAAATCCCGGATTGGAAAAAGTCGCGCGCTGCGTGATTTTCCCACAATCATGCGTGAGCACGGCCTAGGTGGCTTTGACCTTCCGGCAAAAGCCGCTCGGTCGCCCGAACCGATTTCCCTGTTTTCGGCATCCTCACCCCTCATGCAGGCCTTTGACACGCTTTCGGAACTTTCAGCATTTCTGGATATTATGAAAGCCATGCTTGAAAATGATGATCTGATAAAAAAACTGATTGCTGGAGATGCTTTAGAACATAAGGAACCCAATCAAATTGTTGTATCGGCGAATACCGAAAGCAAACCGGATGAATCCCAAAATGAGCCGCTTGCCGAGGTGCTGCATAAACCATCCCCAGAAGAAAAGGCGGCAGAGCAACCGGATCAGGAGCAAAAAGAGAATACAGACGACCATGACAAAAGTCCGCCGGCAGCCCCGGTAATCAGCGCCGAAAAAGCAGCCCTTTTGGATAAGGTGTTAGAGGAGAATGAACCGTTGTCTCGGCAACACGACCAATCAGAAATTACGGATAAGCCGTTCAGACCGGACGGATTTGAAAATCCGGAGGATAACGACATTCAGGATGAAGAGGAAGAAAGACGTGAGGCGAGAATGCTGCACGGACGCTGGTCATGGTTTTCCTAAAATCAAATATACGCTTGACGCACATGGTTAATACACAAAATGAGGTGCTGCAAAATGAAAGAATTGTCATTTGCAGCACCTCATTTTAATCCAAAATATCAGTCATTTTCGGTTTCTACCTGATTATCATGTGCATCTCTTCGGCTGCGGGCAATCCGCGAATACAATGCCATGCCGCCGAGACTGACAAGCCCTGTTACGGCAAACAGAATCCCGGCTGCAAGATAATCCCTGGAACTGATAATATGTCCTCCGATTGTGGAGGAAACAACAGATGGAATGCGGGCAATAATTGAGATAGCAAGAAATTCATGAAGACGCAACCGCGTAAGACCAAAAAAATAGGTAAACAAATCCTTTGGCGTGCCGGGGATGAAAAACAGAATAAAGGTCATCCGCTTCAGCTTCCGCTCGCTATTGATGAACCGCAGCTCGTTGATTTTTTCCTTGCTAATAAATAATTCTACAAGCCTGATCCCCCATCTTTTGGTAAGTGCGAAAACAAAGGTGGAGGCGATTGCTACGCCGCCCATGCATAGCAGCGTTCCCTCAATCGGGCCAAATGCATACCCTGCACCCATCTCAACAATCTCTCCGGGAATCAATGCAACCACAATCTGAAGGCATTGCAGACCAAGAAGTACAAAACGGCCTTTCCAGCCGAATGATTCGATATAGGCGCGAAATTCTTCCGGGGAATCAATATGCTGCAGCAGCACACGGTATGCAAAATACGCAAGACCTGTCGAGAGTGCCAGAAAAATAAGCAGCGAAGCCAGCCCCACAATCCGCCTGCGTCTGATATATTCCTTGGAATTTTCCGCAGCTTTTGAATCAATCATATTTAAATCCTTGTCCTTCCCCCGGTACAAAACTGTTTTAAAAGGAGATCCGCCACCCCTTCGCCGGTAGGCTCTATTATATTTTAAGTAGTCATATCTTTCAACCCAAACTTGGGGTTGCAGAGCCGTACCTATTTCTTCATTATTAGAGTATACATAATATTTAGTAAAAAATTCAATATAAAATATGAACTCTTTTTTAAGTTTTACAAATATTACTTGATTAATATATAATTTGAGTGCATGCTGTATGGTATGTTGAATAGGCTTATCATACTGGGACTAAACTCGGAAGTGAGGGAACAGAACAACCGATTTCCTTGCTGAACCAGCTGACTGATGCGATGGAGGATATGAGCCGGAACGAAAATATCTGACCCGAAAGGAAGAACCCCTAGATGAAAACATTTTTCCGTTATCTGCGACATTATGCGGTATGGCTTGCGGCATGTTTCGTATTGCTGTTTGGGCAGGCCATGTCCGACCTCAGCCTTCCCAGCCTTATGTCCGACATCGTGAACGTGGGCATACAGCAGGGAGGAATTGAAGAAACCGCGCCCCAAGCCCTCAGCTTAAATGCAATGACGCTGATGCGGACTTTTATGTCCCAAGACGATCAGAAGCTGGCAGACCAGCAGTATACACGTATTACCGCCGGCTCCAGTCAGGCTGCTGATTATAAAACCAAATATCCGCTGGTGAACACCGAGGATATTTATATCAGAAAAAGCGGTGCAACGAAACAGCTCGGTGCGGCGTTTGGGCGTGCTGCCATGACATTTGCCAACTTCATGAAGGATTATGCCCAGCAAAGCGGACAAAATACTGCATCGTCGCCTACTACGGAGGGTTTAGATAAGATCGATTTATCCCCATTGTATAAAATGCAGCCCCTGCTGAATCAGATGCCTCCCGCCGCTTTTGATAAAGCCAGACAATCGACAGATCAGCTTGATGATTCCCTCCTGGAACAGGTAGGCGTGGTTATGGTGAGGCAGTTTTACAAGGAGCTTGGCGTAGATACCGGTAAAATACGCATGGATTATATCGTCAGGACAGGATTTCTGATGGTGTTGCTAACATTGGCGGGGGCTGTTGCCACAATATTGGTGAGCCTGATTTCAGCGCGGATTGCTGCCGACATTGCAAGACGTATGCGCCGTGATGTGTTTACAAAGGTAGAAAGCTTTGTAAATGCAGAGTTCGACCAGTTTTCCACCGCGTCGCTTATCACAAGAACAACAAACGACGTGACGCAGGTTCAAATGCTGCTTGTCATGGGAATCCGGATGATATGCTATGCCCCCATTATGGGTGTGGGTGGGATTATCATGGCGGTAAACAAAAGTCCATCCATGAGCTGGATTATCGCAGTAGCTGTGCTGATTCTTATTGGGCTGATTTCAATTGTTTTTGTGGTAGCCATGCCCAAGTTCAAGCAGGTGCAAAAGCTGGTTGACCGCCTCAATCTTGTTACAAGAGAGCATCTAAGCGGGATGATGGTAATCCGGGCGTTCGGCACCCAGAAATTTGAGGAAAACCGTTTTGACAAGGCAAATAAGGATCTTACCAGCGTCCACCTGTTTGTCAACCGCGTCATGGTTCTGATGATGCCGGTCATGATGCTGCTTCTGAACGGAATCAGCCTGGTGATTGTCTGGGTGGGCGCCCATCAGATTGAGGCGGCAGCCATTCAAGTCGGCGATATGGTTGCTTTCACCCAGTATGCAATCCAGATTATATTCTCATTTCTCATGATCGCTATTATGTTTATTATGGTGCCGCGGGCTGTGGTATCGGTTTCCAGAATTGAGGAGGTTTTGAATACCAAGCCGACTATATTGGATCCCGAAGCTCCAAAAACCCTTGGAGACCACCCCACCGGCAGGATCGAATTTCACAATGTATCCTTCCGTTACGCAGGGGCGGAGGATGATGTTTTACATGATATCAGCTTTACGGCGGAACCCGGCGGAACCACTGCATTTATTGGATCGACCGGTTCGGGCAAATCAACCCTAATCAATTTAATTCCCCGTTTTTATGACGTTACCAAAGGTAAAATTCTAATCGACGGCGTAGACATTCGTGAACTGTCACAGCATGATTTGCGTGAAATGATTGGATTTATTCCCCAGAAGGGAATCCTTTTCTCAGGGGATATCGCATCCAATCTAAGATATGGGCGCAGAGATGCCACCGACCAGGAGATTCATCTTGCCGCCGAGATTGCTCAAGCGACTGAGTTTGTTTCGTCCACGCCCCAAGGCATGAACAATCCGATTTCACAAGGCGGTTCCAACGTTTCGGGGGGGCAAAAACAACGCCTTGCCATTGCGCGTGCCTTGGTCAAGAAACCGCCTATCTTTATCTTTGACGACAGTTTCTCGGCACTTGACTTTAAGACGGACGCCTCGCTGCGCAGGGCTTTAAAGGAGCACACTGGGCAGTCTACCGTTCTGATTGTTGCCCAGCGTGTTGGTACCATTATGAATGCCGAACAGATTATTGTGCTGGACGAAGGACGGATTGTCGGAAAAGGCAGACACAAAGAGCTGCTGGAAACCTGCGAAACCTATCGCGAGATCGCGGCGTCGCAGATGACAAAGGAGGAATTGGCATGAGCAATGGTGCAAAGCCGTCTGAAAACCACCGTACGCAACGGGGCCACATGGGCGGAGGACCGATGGGCGGCATGGGCATGATGGGCCAAAAACCCAAGGACTTTAAAGGCGCATTGAAAACCCTGGCACACCATCTCGGACGTTATAAGATTCGCTTGTCTATTGTGGTTATTTTGGCGATTGCCTCCACTGTTTTTTCGATTGTAGGACCCAAAATTCTGGGTGGGGCAACCAATATATTGGCAGACGGGATTATGAGCAAAATTACAGGAACCGGAGCAGGAATTGACTTTGCCGCAATCGGCAGAATTATATTGCAGTTAATTGCATTATATCTTATCAGCTCTTTGTTTATGTATATTCAGGGTTGGGTTATGACCGGTGTCTCTATGAAGGTGACCTATAACCTGAGAAACAATGTCGCCAAAAAAATCAACAATCTGCCCCTCAGCTATTTTGATAAAACAAGCCACGGCGAAGTGCTTTCCCGTGTTACCAACGACATTGATATTCTTTCCCATTCCCTCAACCAGAGTGTCTCGCAGATCATAACATCTACCACCATGTTTTTGGGCATTCTGGTCATGATGTTTTCCATCAGCTGGTTGATGACCTTGGTTGCACTGATTATTGTTCCATTGTCTATGGTGATTATCATGACGCTGGTCAAACGCTCCCAGAAGCATTTTGCAACCCAGCAGGAATTTTTGGGGCATATTAACGGGCATATAGAAGAAATGTACGGCGGGCATACCGTGATGAAAGCCTTTAACGGTGAACAGGCTTCGGTTGAGGCGTTTGATAAGTACAATGAACGGCTGTATGATTCGGCATGGAAATCTCAGTTCTTTTCGGGACTGATGATGCCGGTTATGTCGTTTATCTCAAATCTCGGATATGTCGCGGTTTGCATTCTCGGCGGATGGCTTGCCGTTCAGGGAAAAATAAGAATCGGTGATATCCAGGCGTTCATGCAATATGTCCGCCAGTTTACCCAGCCCATCGGTCAGCTTGCCAACATATCCAATGTGCTGCAGGCGACCGCCGCAGCGTCGGAACGGGTTTTTGAGTTCCTCGCAGAGGAGGAGAAGACACCCGACACTCCGATTGTGAAAATGAATAATCATGATACTCTTCCCGATACCGATACCATGATCCATGTGAAGGGGAGCGTACAATTTGCGCATGTCCATTTCGGGTATAATCCCGACAAAGTGGTAATCCGCGATTTCTCTGCCAGTATCAAGCCGGGACAAAAGGTTGCGATTGTAGGCCCCACCGGAGCGGGCAAAACCACAATTGTAAAACTGCTGATGCGATTTTATGATGTGAATGAGGGCGCGATTTTAATAGATGGCTATAATATCCGAAACTTCTCACGCGGGGAGCTTCGCTCACTGTTCGGCATGGTATTGCAGGATACATGGCTTTATAATGGTACGATAAAGGATAACATCCGTTACGGCAAGCTGGATGCAGCCGATGAGGAAGTGATTGCTGCCGCGAAATCTGCCCAGGCCCATCATTTTATCCGCACCCTTCCGGACGGATATAGCATGGTACTAAACGAAGAGGCCAGCAATGTTTCTCAGGGACAAAAGCAGCTTTTGACAATCGCACGTGCCATCCTCGCAAATCCTAAAATTCTGATTCTTGACGAAGCCACAAGCTCGGTTGATACCCGTACCGAGGTGCTGATTCAAAAGGCGATGGATAATCTGATGGTGGGAAGGACTTCCTTTATCATTGCCCATCGTTTGTCCACCATAAGAAATGCCGATCACATTCTTTGCATGGATCAGGGGGACATCGTTGAACAGGGTACCCATGATGAGCTGATGGCGAAAGACGGCTTTTACGCAAATCTCTATAACAGTCAGTTCGATACTGCCGAAACGGCGTAAATGGAGCTGTCGCCGCAAGCGACTGAGGATGCCTTGCCCTACGATTATTTATGAGCAGTAGGGGCGGATTCAATATCCGCCCGTTTAATATGCATCTCATGCGGACAGATATGGAATCTGTCCCTACAGCACGAACATGACGATCATGCGTACACCCTAGGTTCCCTCTTTTAAGAGAGCTGTCGCCCGTGGGTCTTAAGGTTGAAAATATTTTACTTAACCATACAAACAAAAGCAGCTGCGGGGAGATTTTCCGCAGCTGTTATTAAACGTCATTTTAAAAGGTTTTTGATTGTAACCATTAATATAAAATGGTATTATTATAGGGAGTTTATTACACAAGTCTGGCAGAGGCATTTTCCTGCAATCGGTCGCGCTTGACGGTGTATCGTTCATGGGTGCCTTCACCGATTAACCCGGCTTGATCCCACGCAGTAACTTTGAACAAAAAACGTCTGCCATCGGTTTCAATAATCTCAGCCTCGGCTCGAACCACCGCCCCCTCAGGGGTAGGATTGATATGGGTGACATTCACTGCCGTTCCGACGGTTGTGATTCCCTCGTCCAGAAAGGGCTGCACCAGCGACGATGCGGTATATTCCATCAAAGCAATCATTGCGGGGGTGGCATAAACGTCGACTGTGCCGCTTTTCAGCCAGCTGGCAAGCAGTTCCCGTGTGACGGTCTGTTCCCGAGTCGTTTTTTCGCCGATGAGTTTCTGATAATCCATTTTGCAACCATCCTTTAATAAAATAGAATTGAAAACAGGAGTCATATGAGAATGAACGGGGAAAAGCTCTGCAATCATCAATCCATCAAAGAACGCATTCATTTTATGGATGAACTGCGCGGTTTTGCGATCGTGCTGATGGTGGCATATCACGGGTTTTACACCATGGGTTATATGTTTGATGTGTATGTCGGCCGCGTGCTGTTTTTGTTCTTTATGCCTGTAGAGCCTTTCTTTGCCGGAATGTTTATATTTATTTGCGGAATTTCCTGCCGCCTGTCCCACAGCAATCTAAAACGCGGCTTTTTACTTTTGCTTGTCTCGCTGGTAATCACCCTTGTGATGTGGGTTTTTATACCCCAAGAATTGATTCTGTTTGGGATTCTTCATTTCTTGAGCATTGCAATTCTGATGTTCGTCCTCCTTAGACCGTTGCTTGATGGCATCCATCCCCTCGCAGGACTTCTAATCTGCGGTTTTTTGCTGCTGATTACCTGGTGGATGCCGAGCTATAAAGGGGGGGTATTGGGCATTAAAGGACTGGTTTCATGGCAGCTGCCCCAAAGCTTGAATCAACCGTGGCTTTTCCCGCTGGGTTTCGGCGAATTGGAGAGCTCGGACTATTTTCCCATATTTCCGTGGATTTTCTGCTTCCTGGGCGGCAGCTTTTTCGGTGTCTGGGCGGCAGAAAAACGGCTTCCGCTGTGGCTGTATCGCAGGAGAGTTCCGGTATTATCAAAGCTGGGGAAACATACACTTTTGATTTATATTCTGCATCAGCCCGTGATTTATGCCCTTTGTTATTTGATTTTTTTATTGGTGGGCCAGGTTTCTACCTAATTCAGACAGTAAAAAAGGGCAAGTGTACCTTGCCCCAGAGTAAATCGTATTAATCTTTTTTGGCTTTCTCTTTATCCTTTTCCTTTTCGGATTTAGGTTCAATAAACATATTTAAAATTCTTGCTGCGGCAATGCGGCGGGCGTTGGCTTCAAGTGAAAGCTGAAGCGCCAGCCTGTATAGCGATTCCTTGTCCTGCTGGGGTGCATCTGCAATCCGTGCAGTTGCCTCCTTCATAGCATCGCTGTGTGCCGTGGCAAATTCATGATACCTGCCGTTAATCCCGTCTTCCCCTGCCAACCCATGGAGCAGTCCCGATATTTCGGGCAGTGAAAGCACCGATTTTAGGGAGCATATCATCATCAGCATGCCGAGATGGGTACGGGAATACTTTTTGCGCTGTGGCCTTGGCAAAACGCCGTCCTTGACATAATTGTTGATCATGCTGGGGGTTAAAAGCCGTTCTCCGTCGGGTGAAAAGGGTTCGAGCTGCTTGTTCATAAAGGTTAATACTTGATCCATATAAAGTTCCAGCTCGGGGAGACGTTCCCACGAAGCAGGCGAATATTCTTCAACCGAAGCGATCCATTCCTTTAGTTCGGCAGACGCGTCCTTCATTCAATGACCATCCTTTCGCTTTATAAAGCGTTTGAAAACTTAAGTTGCACATTCTTTATACGGTTATTGATGGCAGTATATCACATATCCATAGCACATTCAAGCCTTCTGCACCGGCATAACCGAATAAGTCAAATTATGTGAGGTTATATTTAAAACGATGTTTGCCCGCAAAAACGGGAGGAAACCATACGGCTTCCTCCCGTTAACACTCCCTTATAACCTGACTTATCTGCGCCCGTGGTCACGGCGGAAATTTCCGTCTCTGCCGTTGTCACGGCGAGGCGGACGGGGGGCGTCGGATACGGTGTTTTCGGGGACAAGCCCCTCAACCTCAATCAATGCGTCGCGGCGGGAAAGGTTGAGTCGACCCTGCTCATCGATTTCGGTAACCTTGACCAGCAATTCATCGCCGACCGCAACCACGTCCTCGACCTTTTCAACACGCTTGACATCCAGCTTGCTGATGTGAACCAGACCTTCTTTGCCCGGAGCAATTTCAACAAATGCACCGAATGTCATCAAGCGGGTAACGCGTCCTTTATAAATTGCCCCTACCTCAGGATCCTTTGCAATTGTTTCGACAATCGAGAGGGCTCTCTTGGCATCCTCGGTGTTGAGCGCCGAAATGAATACGCTGCCGTCCTCTTCGATATCAATCTTACAGTTGCATTCAGCCTGAATCTTCTGGATTACGGAACCGCCCTTGCCGATAACGTCACGGATCTTATCCACATCGATTTTTGTACTTAGCATTTTGGGGGCATAGGGAGACAGCTCTTCACGGGGTGTGGAGATGGCCTTGAGCATGATTTCATCCAATATATATATACGAGCCTTGTAGCATTTATCAAGGGCTTGCCGAATGATTTCAGGTGTCAGGCCATGAATCTTAAGATCCATCTGGATGGCGGTGATGCCTTTATGTGTACCGCCCACCTTGAAGTCCATATCGCCGTAAAAATCTTCGACTCCCTGAATATCTACCATGGTCATAAAGCGGTCACCTTCGGTGACAAGACCGCAGGAAATACCCGCAACCGGAGCTTTGATTGGTACGCCGGCATCCATTAACGCAAGCGTCGAGCCGCAGATTGCCCCCTGTGAAGTAGAACCGTTGGAGGACACAACCTCGGAAACAAGACGGATGGTGTAGGGAAACTCCTCCACGGAAGGAATCACAGGCAGCAGCGCACGTTCGGCAAGGGCGCCGTGACCGATTTCACGCCTGCCGGGACCGCGGGAAGGTCTGGTTTCACCCACCGAATAGGACGGGAAATTATAGTGATGCAGGTAGCGCTTGCTTTCTTCCTCGTCAATCCCGTCCAAAAGCTGGGCGTCGCCGCTTGAACCCAGTGTCGCAATGGTGAGAACCTGGGTCTGCCCACGGGTGAAAAGACCGGAACCGTGGGTTCTCGGAAGGATACCGACTTCAGCGGCAAGGGGACGGACATCATCAATGCCGCGTCCGTCGACACGCTTGCCCTCATCCAACAGCCAGCGGCGGACAACATATTTCTGAAGCTTGTACAAACACTCGTCGATTTTAGCCGTCATTTCGGGATATTCGGAATCGAATGCTTCGTGAACCTCGGTATAAACAGGGCTCATACGTTCGTCACGAATCCGCTTGTCGTCGGTATCCAGTGCATAGCGAATTTTTTCGATTGCAAATTCCTTGATTGCCTCATACATGGCGGCATCGGGTTCATTTGATTCAAAAGCAGTCTTCGGCTTGCCGATTTGGGAAACAATATCGTTGATAAATCGGACAATCTCCTGATTGGCGGCATGACCCGCCATGATTCCGCCATACATGGTCTCGTTGTCGATTTCGTTTGCGCCCGCCTCGATCATGGCAACCAAATCAGCGGTGGAAGCAACAGTGACATGCATCTGGGATTTGGCTTCCTGCTCTGCGGTGGGGTTAATGACATACTCGCCATCAATCAACCCAACAACCACGCCTGAAATGGGGCCGTCCCACGGAATATCCGAAATCGAGATGGCGATGGATGCCCCAATCATTGCCGTGGTCTCGGGGGGGCAATCGGGGTCAACGCTCATAACGGTGCAGACAATGGATACATCGTTGCGCATATCCTTAGAGAAAAGAGGGCGAACAGGGCGGTCGATGACACGCGAGGTGAGGATGGCCTTTTCACTCGGACGGCCTTCACGGCGCTGGAATGAGCCGGGAATTTTACCCACTGCATACAGCTTTTCTTCATAATCCACCGATAGTGGGAAAAAGTCGATGCCCTCACGGGGCTTCTCGGATGCGGTAACTGCACACAGCACCGCCGTCTCGCCATAGCGGATTAGACAGGAGCCGTTTGCAAGCTGTGCCACCTTTCCGGTCTCCACAACGAGTGGGCGGCCGGCAAGGGTGGTTTCAAACACTTTAAAATCTTCGAACATTATAGTTCCTCCGTTTCAAAAATATATCTCCAAACGGAGCGAAATGGAGTTTAACAATAAAACCGCGGTTCACCGTAGGTGCATTGCCCAAAGGGCATTGCATTGCCCAAAGGGCAATGTGCTGAGCCGTCGTTTCACTGCTAAACCCGCACTGCTCCGATTATGGACCAATCTGCAAGAAAGCATGAGAGGCAGGAGGGTACGAACACCCGCCTGCCTCCGTGTTGCATTATTTACGGATGCCTAATTTTTCGATAATCGCACGGTAGCGCAGAACGTCCTTCTTCATCAGATAGTTGAGAAGGTTGCGGCGATGACCGACCATTTTAAGCAACCCGCGGCGTGAGTGATGATCCTTCTTGTGGACCTTCAGGTGCCCGGTGAGATCGTTGATTCTCTTTGAGAGAACTGCAATCTGAACCTCGGGCGAACCTGTATCACCCTCATGTGTCGCGTATTCCTGCATAATAGCAGTCTTTTCTTCCGGTAGCATAATTATTCACCTCTTTAATAATTTTGTCCGAAAACCCAGCACGGGGAAACGATGATTCCCGGGGATACCCCCATTTGGGCATACTCCGCCGGCCGGGAATTGGTCACAGCGAACTGAATCGCCAATGCTTTACAGCCATGCTGTAAGCAATGCTCTTGTCAAGCCAGAATATTCTAGCACAGTTCGACCACGTTGTAAACCCCTTAAAAATTTGCTGACTGGAAATT
>DHOG01000125.1:0-6081 GCA_002410715.1 Ruminococcaceae bacterium UBA5396
TCATTGTACACTATACAAAATATGAAGTAGTAGGTGGTTAATTTTTTTCCGAAACCTCACGGCAGACACGGGACAGGAATTCATCAAGCGGCATTACTCCGAGGTCACCCTCTTTACGGGAGCGAACCGATACCGTACCTTCCTGCGCTTCGCGTTCGCCTATTACAAGCATATAAGGTACCTTTTGCATCTGTGCCTCGCGGATTTTATAGCCCACCTTTTCGTTCCTCACATCAATTTCTGTGCGTAGCCCTGAGGCACGTAATTTTTCAGCGACAGCCTGAACCGTTTCTGTCTGCTTCTCTGAAATAGGTAGCACACGCACCTGCTCGGGCGCAAGCCACAGCGGCAGAGCCCCTGCATATTTTTCAAGAAGCAGTGCAAGTGTGCGCTCATAACATCCGATGGATGTGCGGTGGATGACATAGGGGAACTTCTTCTGTCCGTCCGCGTCGACATATTCCATGCCGAACCGCTCGGCAAGCTGGAAGTCAATCTGAATTGTAATCAGCGTATCCTCCTTGCCGTGCACATTTTTAATCTGTATATCGAGTTTGGGACCATAAAAGGCGGCCTCACCGTCGGCTTCGGTATAATCAATCTTCAAATCATTCAGAATTTCGCGCATACGGCCTTGCACTTCTTCCCATTGTTTCTCTGATCCGATATACTTTTCTCTGTTGTTCGGATCCCATTTTGAGAAGCGATAGGATACATCATCATCCAGCCCGAGTGTTTTGAGCATAAATACAGCAAGGTCGACACACCCGCGGAATTCATCTTCAAGCTGGTCGGGACGACAAGCAATATGCCCTTCTGAAATGGTGAACTGTCGCACACGAATCAGACCGTGCATCTCTCCGCTGTCCTCGTTGCGGAACAGTGTAGAGGTCTCATTCAGACGCATGGGCAGCTCTTTGTAGGAACGCATGCGGCTTAAATACACCTGGAACTGGAAGGGGCATGTCATGGGACGAAGTGCGAATACCTCGTTATCCTTTTCGGGATCCCCAAGAACAAACATACCTTCACGGTAATGATCCCAGTGACCTGAAATTTTATAAAGATCACTCTTTGCCATAAACGGCGTTTTGGTGAGCAGATAACCTCTTTTTTCCTCCTCATCCTCGACAAACCGCTGCAAAAGCTGGATTACACGCGCGCCCTTTGGCATAAGGATGGGCAGACCCTGTCCGATATAATCCACTGTTGTGAAATATTCAAGTTCGCGCCCGATTTTATTATGATCGCGCTTCTTTGCTTCCTCCAGCTTGGCAAGATGCTGTTCCAGCTCGCTTGATTTTGGGAATGCAACGCCGTAAATACGCTGCAGCATCTTTTTGCTGGAATCACCGCGCCAATATGCGCCGGTTACACTCAGCAGCTTGAATGCTTTTACTCTTCCGGTATCAGGAAGGTGAGGACCTGCACACAAGTCGGTAAATTCCCCCTGTTTATAGAAAGAAAGCTCTGCATCTTCGGGCAGGTCGGTGATTAGCTCGACCTTATACGGCTCTGCTTGCATAAAATCGACCGCTTCGGCTCTCGGAAGGGTAAAACACTCGAGCACCAATGACTCCTTGACAATCTTCTTCATCTCGGCTTCAATTTTAGCCAGATCATCGACCGTAAAAGGCACAACCGTATCAAAATCATAATAAAAACCACTGTCAATCGCCGGACCGATTGCAAGCATGGTGTCGGGATACAGGCGCTTCACCGCCTGCGCCATGATGTGGGATGCCGTGTGCCAAAATGCTTTTTTTCCGTCAACACTGTCGAAAGTCAAAATTTCAACTGTGCAATCCGCTGTGAGCGGTGTACGCAGATCTACAACCTTGCCGTCCACCTTGGCGGCGCAAGCCGATCTATACAGTCCCATCGAAATATCACGGCAGAGCGAATCCACTGTGGTGTTTTTCGCCACCTCTCGGATATCGCCGCCTTTTAATGTAATGTTCAGCATAAAATCATTCCTTTCAAATCGGTTAAATACAAAAAGCCCCGTCCCATAAAGGGACGGGGCGATATAGCCGCCGCGTGGTTCCACCCTTCCTTCGCGAAACTCTGAAAAATAACAGCTTCGCCTTTGAAGCGACATATAACGGTGTCGAACCGGCACACCTTTTGCGTTCAGGTCAAACCATCCAGCCTTTCGGTGCGCACTCCGGGGCGGTAGCGTTTTCGTTCATCCCTGCGCCGCTCTCAGCCTGTCTTCATTAAAAGAATCGGCGGCGCTCTCTTGTCGGGCGTTGCGAAAGCCTTCCCCATCAATGTTTTTTCTTATTGAGTCCATGCTATCACTGTTCATTTTAATTGTCAAGTAGATTGTACCCATATAATTTATGGTAGATTTCCATGCCAAAAACTTAAAAGCAACAGATGATTGATTAATTTAGTAATGCAGCTAAACTTTGTTCCAACAGTGTCAGCTTTTCTTTCAGCCTGGCAGCATTTTCGCGTGCAGTCTCGACTACGTTGGCTGGTGCTTTAGATGTGAATGCTTGGTTGTTCAGCCTTGCCATCACGCCGTCCAGCTGTTTTTGTACGCTCTCTTTTTCCCTTGTCAGGCGGGCGGCTTCGGCTTTCTTGTCCACCAGCTCATCCATCGGAATTTTTATGGTCGCGTCGGCGGTAACAATGCTGATTGCATCCTCCAAAGCGAAGTGCTCTCCTACATTGACCGACGATGCCCATGCAAGCCGCTCAAAGAAAATTGTTCCCCGCTCGAATGTTGATTTGAACGCAGTTTCGATATATACAGGGGCTTTTCTGGACGGCGGAACATTCATTTCAGCGCGGCGGTTCCGAATGGCGCGGATGGCGTCCATAATACGCTCCATTTCCTTTTCCTCGGATGGGAAGTGCAGAGACTCATCATACACCGGCCATGCGGATTTCATCATGGTCTCGCCCTCATGGGGGATTGTCTGCCAGATCTCTTCGGTAATAAACGGCATAAACGGATGCAGAAGTTTCAGCATGCCGGTCATGACATGAACCAAAACCTGACGAGCCTCCCCGGCATTATCTCCCTGCAGACGTGTTTTGCAAAGCTCGATATACCAGTCGCAGAAATTATCCCAGATGAAGTCATATAGCTTTTGCACTGCAATACCAAGCTCGAATTTCTCAAGATTTTCTGTAACTTCGGCGACCAGCGAATTAAAGCGCGAAATGATCCATTTGTCTTCAAGTTCGAGTGTTTCCGGCAACCGGAGTTCCACAGTATGATCCCCGATATTCATGAGTATAAACCGCGCTGCATTCCATATCTTATTGGCAAAGTTGCGCGATGCTTCCACTTTCTCATCAGTGAAACGCATGTCATTTCCGGGGCTGTTGCCGGTTGCCAGGGTAAAGCGAAGGGCATCCGCACCATATTTCTCTATGATTTCAATTGGATCAATGCCGTTCCCCAGTGATTTGGACATTTTACGCCCCTGGGCATCTCTTACAAGACCGTGGATAAACACGGTGTCAAACGGTACTTTACCCGTATGCTCAATCCCTGAGAACATCATACGGACAACCCAGAAAAAGATGATGTCATATCCGGTAACCAATGTATTTGTGGGATAGAAGTATTCCAGCTCAGGCGTCTTGTCCGGCCAGCCCATGGTCGAAAACGGCCATAAAGCAGATGAAAACCAGGTGTCAAGCGTATCCTCGTCCTGATGCAGGTGTGTGCTGCCGCACTTCGTGCAGGCCAACGGTTCCTCTCGGCATACAATCGCTTCACCGCAGTCGGCGCAATACCATGCGGGAATTCGATGCCCCCACCACAATTGACGAGATATACACCAATCGCGTATATTCTCAAGCCAGTGGAAATAAATCTTGTCAAACCGCTCAGGTACAAAACGGGTGTCGCCTTTCCTCACTGCTTGGATTGCAGGCTCGGCCAGCGGTTGCATTTTCACAAACCACTGCAAAGAAACCCGCGGTTCGATTACAGTCCGACAGCGATAGCATGAACCAACATTGTGCTTCATTGGCTCGGTTTTGACAAGTAATCCCTGCTCCTCAAGGTCTTTGACAATCGCCTTGCGGCATTCCATTATGGTCATGCCCTGATACTTGCCGGCGAGCTCATTCATAATACCGCTTTCGTCTACGACGGTGACAACAGGCAGATCATGCCGCAGCCCAACCTCAAAGTCATTTGGATCATGGGCAGGTGTAATCTTTACTACGCCCGTACCAAAGTCCATCTCAACATAGGAATCGGCAACCACGGGGATTTCTTTGTTTACGATCGGAAGAATCACATTCTTGCCAATGAAAGAAGCATACCTCTCATCATCGGGGTGAACAGCAACAGCGGTATCGCCCAGCATGGTTTCGGGGCGGGTTGTTGCAAGCTCTAGATACCCGGAGCCGTCCGCCAGCGGATAACGCAAATGATAGAATGCCGCATCCTTTTCCTCAAACTCCACCTCGGCATCGGAAATAGATGTGTGACAATGGGTACACCAGTTAATAATTCGCTCCCCGCGATAAATTAGCCCCTTTTCATACAGGCGCACAAACACTTCACGTACAGCACGCGAACATCCCTCATCCAACGTAAAGCGTTCCCGCTCCCAATCGCAGGAGGAACCCAATTTTTTAAGTTGGTTGATGATACGGCTGCCGTAGTTTTCCTTCCATGCCCATGCACGTTCAAGAAAATCGTCACGGCCGATATCCTCTTTGCTAACGCCCTCTTTCGCCATTGCCTCAACGATCTTGGCCTCTGTTGCAATGGAAGCATGGTCGGTGCCGGGCATCCACAGCGCTTCAAATCCCTGCATCCGTCTCCAGCGAATCAGGATATCCTGCAAAGTATTGTCAAGGGCGTGCCCCATGTGAAGCTGACCGGTAATGTTGGGGGGAGGTATAACAATTGTATATGACTTTTTATCCGGGTCGGGCTTTGCAGAGCTTATCCCGTGAGGTTCAGCATGAAAATAGCCACCCTCTTCCCAAAAACGGTAGATCTGCTCTTCCACCTCGCCCGGTTCATAGGTTTTTGCAAGCTGCTTTTGTGTTCCTGTATCCGCCATGATATTACCTCGACTTTCGGTATGACTACCGTATTATTTTATTATTTGTACTAATAATGATATCATAAGCAAATATTTTCCGCAAGATTTTCAAACGGAGATGCGAAACACATATTCACAGAATAGTCTGGCTCACCATTTACATAAATAGGTTGTCATAAAATCACCTTTCATGTTATAATTAAAAACCAAAATATTGTACTGTTACCGCTATGTTCTGATAAGGAAGTGAACGGATGGATAAGCTGCTGATTAAAGGAGCAAAGGTAATAGACCCTGCAAACGGTCTTGATGATATTCTGGATTTATTGATAATAGACGGCAGGATTGCAAAGCTTGCTCCTAATCTGAAGGTTGAGGATGCAGAAATAATTCAAGCGGTCGGGTTGGTATGCGCACCCGGTCTTGTTGATATGCATGTGCATCTGCGTGATCCCGGACAAACCCAAAAGGAAGATATTGAGTCAGGGTGTTGTGCCGCCGCCGCGGGCGGTGTAACTTCGATTGCGTGTATGCCGAATACAACACCCGTGTGTGATAAACCCGAGATAATCAAGGATATATTAACAAGGTCAAAATCTGCGCCCGCCCGCTTATACCCGGTTGCGGCTGTTACAAAATCCCTTGGCGGAACTGAACTAACCAACTTTCAAGAGCTGAAAAAATCATTTGCTGTTGCGGTTTCTGATGACGGCCGTCCGGTTTTGACTGCGGGTTTGATGATGGAAGCCATGCAAAAGGCGGCCGAAATCGGGCTTAGGGTTCTTTCACACTGTGAAGAGCTTTCACTGGTGCGCGGGGGGGTTATGAACAGCGGTGAAGTATCTGAACTACTGGGCGTACCCGGTATTACCCGTGCAGCAGAGGATGTGGGAACTGCAAGAGATATTGTAATCGCTGCTTCAACAGGCCTTCCGGTTCATATATGTCATATTAGCACCCGTGGTAGTGTTGCGATGCTGAGGGAAGCTAGAAAGCGCGGAATTCCGGTAACCGGTGAGACAGCGCCCCACTAATCTTGTCCCTGTCCCCT
>DHOG01000125.1:6238-6746 GCA_002410715.1 Ruminococcaceae bacterium UBA5396
AACCGGTGAGACAGCGCCCCACTATTTTATGCTTTCGGAAGAGTTGCTGAAAAAACGTGATGCCGATTACAGGATGAACCCGCCGCTGAGGACACAGGATGACATTGAGGCTGTTATCGAAGGCTTATGTGATGGTACAATATCGGCTATTGCAACCGATCATGCACCGCACACAGCCGAGGAAAAAGCTGATTTTCTACATGCTCCAAACGGTGTTATTGGACTGGAGACCTCACTTGCCGCGGGGATAACCGCATTGGTTAATCCCGGATATCTGGAGCTTACGCGTTTGATTTCTCTGATGTCTCTGCAGCCTGCCCAGATACTCGGCATTTCCGCGGGTACGCTTACAGTGGGTTGCCCTGCTGATGTTGTTATTTTCGATCCGGACGAGCAGTGGATTGTAAAACCGGACGAGCTTCACGGAAAATCAAGAAACACCCCGTTTAAAGATATGACGCTGACAGGGCGGGTAAAAACTACCCTGCTTGGCGGGCGTGCTGTGTAT
>DHOG01000125.1:7011-8932 GCA_002410715.1 Ruminococcaceae bacterium UBA5396
TCAAGCTTTGGATCCAAAGCTTGAATATGTACCTGAAGCTATTGTTAATAAAGCCTTGGGCGAGTATGGACAGACGCTTGAAGGAGCAGCGGCTGCTTTGATTGAATATAATAAAGGCTTGATTGATGCTTTATATGATATTGTTCCGGCAGTGAAACCACAGGCTGCCTATTATGAGATGTATGGCTGGCCGGGTATGCGTGCATTGGCGGAAACCATATCCTATGCGAAAAGTAAGGGAATGTTTGTCATTACAGACGGCAAACGGAATGATATCGGAAGTACCATGGAGGCATATGCCTCCGCCCATCTCGGCGTTACCAAAGTCGGCAACAATGAAATATCAGCTTTCGGGGGAGATGCTCTAACTGTTAACGGTTATCTGGGTGCGGACGGAATTCTGCCGCTTCTGGATGTATGCCTTAAATCTAATACAGGCATTTTTGTGCTGGTGAAAACGTCAAACCCCTCATCCGGAGACCTGCAGGACAAGCTGGTTGACGGCAAGCCTGTATATCAAAAGATGGGGGAGCTTTGCGAGAAGTGGGGCGAGAAATTATCCGGAAAATACCGATATTCGGGTGTGGGTGCAGTTGTAGGTGCGACTTGGCCTGAACAGCTTTCGGAACTTCGCATAGCACTTCCGTCCACATTTTTTCTTGTGCCCGGATACGGTGCGCAAGGAGGCGGAGCCGCAGATATAACAGGTGCATTTGATAAAGACGGAATGGGTGCCATCATAAACTCTTCACGTGCGATTTTATGCGCGTGGAAAAAGGAGGGCTGCGCTCAGGAAGATTTCGCGGGTGCTGCAAGACGTGAGGCTATTCGCATGAGACAGGATATTATTTCTGCAATTGCATAGGAAAATCAGGGGAGGGCTAGTATTGAGATATACACAGGAAGTATGCGGGATTTCATTTAAAAAGCAAATCGCACCGGGCATTTTTGATATAGTATTATCATCGCCTAAGATTGCACAGGCAGCCAAGGCGGGACAATTTGTAAATATACTCTGCGATGGCTTGACGCTTCGCCGTCCCATTTCGATATGCGCAATCGAAAAAGAAGAGGGCAACATTCGTATTATCTTTGAAGTGAGGGGAAAAGGAACCGATTGGCTTTCGAAATGCTCTGAGGGGGATGTTCTTGATATAATCGGTCCGCTCGGGCATGGTTTCTTACTGAAAGATTCATCAAAAAAGGTGGTTATAATTGGAGGAGGAATCGGTACTCCGCCCCTGCTGCCGATTGCGAAATTTTACGGTGAAAATGCTACTGTTATTACAGGGTTTCGCACAGCTTCTGCTGCTATTTTACAGGACGATTTTTCTGCCGTGGGAGCCGATACTATACTCTGTACGGATGACGGGTCGGCGGGTATTCATGGTTTTACAACCCAGGCTCTTGAGAGATATCTGAATAAAAATTCTTGTGATTTAATTTATACCTGTGGCCCCAAAGTAATGATGAAAGGGGTGGCAATGCTGGCGGCACAGCATAATATCCCCTGTCAGGTTTCTATGGAGGAGCGCATGGGATGCGGAATCGGAGCATGTCTTTGCTGTGTTTGCGGAACAAAGGATGATAAGGGCAAACACTTGTCACGTGTTTGTCTGAATGGCCCTGTATTCTCGTCAACGGAGGTGGATTGGGATGTCTGATATGCGAATATCAATATGCGATGTGGAATTTAAAAACCCCGTAATTGCTGCCTCCGGCACATACGGTTACGGGATGGAGTATCATGAATTCTATCCGGTTTCAAGGTTGGGCGGTATTTCGTGCAAGGGCACGACGCTGGTCGAGCGTCAGGGAAATCCTGCGCCAAGAATTTCCGAAACCACATCCGGAATAATAAACAGTGTGGGGCTTCAGAACCCCGGCGTTGATACATTTTTGTCGGTATACCTTCCATGGT
>DHOG01000125.1:9100-45564 GCA_002410715.1 Ruminococcaceae bacterium UBA5396
ATGGCTGAAGAAACAGCATGCAACTGTGATTGCGAATATCGCAGGTAATACGGTAGAGGATTATTGCGCGCTGGCAGAAAAGCTCAATCAATCCAATGTGGATATGATTGAGCTTAACATTTCATGTCCCAATGTAAAGCATGGCGGGGTTAATTTCGGAACATCAACCCAAAGTGTCGCCGAGGTTACCTCACAGGTAAAAAGAAGATGCCAGAAACCTTTGATGGTGAAGCTGACCCCCAATGTGACCAGTATTGGCGACATTGCCAAGGCCGCCGAGGATGCAGGTGCCGATGCACTTTCTTTGATCAATACACTAACCGGAATGCGTGTTGATATAAATACCAGACGTCCGATGCTGCGTAATAATACAGGCGGCTTGTCAGGTCCGGCGATATTTCCGGTTGCTGTTCGTATGGTTCACGAGGTTTACAAACGCGTGAAAATACCGGTTATCGGCATGGGCGGGATATCAACCTGGGAAGATGCCACTGAAATGATGATTGCCGGAGCATGTGCTGTACAGGTGGGTACAGCTAATTTTCACGATCCTTTTGCTTGCATTAAGATAATTGAGGGATTGGAAAGGTTTGCTGATTCGTTAGGTCTTAACAGTATTACTGAATTGACCGGCACATTACAAGAATGGTGAAGCGGAGGGAAGAATGCCTGTGAAAATACTTGCGGTGGATCTGGGCAGGGTGCGGACAGGAATCGCTGTATCAGACCCAACGGGTTTTATTGCCTCTCCAATCGGCACCATTACACAGAGGGATACCGACCTGTTGGTCAAGCAGGTGGCAGAAATAGCAAACCAGCAGAAAGTCACCGAGATTGTGGTCGGACATCCCCGCAATATGGACGGCTCATGTGGAGAAAGCGCCCGCCTCGCAGAAAGCTTTGCCGAATTATTGGCAGATGAGGCCGGCCTTCCGGTAAAGCTTTGGGATGAACGAATGACTACAATGTCTGCAATCGGTATACTGAACCAAACCAATACAAGAGGAAAAAAGCGTAAGGATGTTATCGACACTGTTGCTGCTACTCTTATATTACAGGATTATCTTGATTCAATGAAAGAAAAACAGAAATAACCATAAACCAGAGCAACTACACCGAGAAAGGTGTTGGAATGTTCTGGTTTTTTAATGTAATATATTGTTATAAATCTAGTTCGGTTATTGTAACAATCTTGAATGATGATCGTCTAATAAGTGAGATCTCAAAGAAGGAGTTTCCATATGAATGATAATATTTGCGGTAAACATTCATTATCTGCGTTAATCGATGAATATGGAAGCAGCGTGCTAAATACAGCTTACCTATATCTGAACGACAAGCAGCTTGCTGAAGATGTATTTCAAGAGGTGTTTCTTAAAGCATATCTAAAAATGGATACATTCGAATTCCGTTCATCGGTAAAGACTTGGCTGATTCGGATTACAATTAACCAATGCAAGGATGCAATCAAAAGCGCGTATAAAAGAAAGGTTAGTATCGGGCTGGATGATATTGATTCAACCAGTGAATCTGCCGAACAGGCTGTCGAGGAGCATGCTGAAAGCCAACGGCTTTATAATGCTGTCATGTCCCTGGAACCCAAGCAACGGGAGTTGATATTGCTTCGATATTATAATGAGCTTTCTCTTGAAGAAATGGCTTCTATGCTGCATATCTCCAACGGTGCTGTTCGTACAAGATTATCAAGAACAACCGCTTTACTTAAAAACATATTTACTGAATGAAAGGAGATTTTTATGGATTTCAATCAATTTAAAGAATATTTCGATAAAAATAAAGCACTTCCGGTTTCGGAAGAACTGAAAGCAAAAACAGTTGCAGCAGCATTAGATAAAAATCACAAAAAAACTCATTTTCTGAACTCAAAAAATGTTAGACGTATCACGGCAATTGCAGCGTGCTTTGTTGTGACGGCAGCGGTTCTCAGCGGGTTGCTGTTTATCGGTTTGCCGGGATCTTTAAAAAGAGAATCAAATCAATGTGAAAATTCTATTCCCGTGGGGGCTATTGCTGATAAAAATGAAACGGGAACTAACTCCGAAAGTGAGAATGAAGGCACACCTCAAAACAATGGTAATGAAACAGTCAACAACGTTACCCAGAATAACGGTACAAACCAAACAGGAAAAAAAGCTATTCAAACAACCAAGAATGCAGGCCAAACCAAAGCTACGATGCCACAATCAAAAGGGGGAATGAATAAACCTCCGGCAGGTCAAATAACAGAGAATCCAGTCATTAAAACAAGAGATAATGCCATATCCACCTTTTCGATTGATGTTGATACCGCTTCCTATGTAATCTTTCGCAGGGATATTGCACGGATGAGCTTAAAGGAGTTTCAGAATAGCGGGAATATTATCAGGACAGAAGAAGCAATCAATTATTTCAAGTATAATTATACCAAACCGACCGGAGATACTCCTGTAGCAGTTACGACATCGGTCGGGGATTGCTCATGGAATAAGAAAGCAAAACTGGCCTCCATTACGCTGGCAGGTAGAGATTTGTACGAAGCTGAACAAAAAGGCTCTAATATTGTTTTCTTGATTGATGTTTCAGGTTCCATGATGAGCCATGACAAACTACCTTTATTAAAAGATTCCCTTGCACACGCGGTAGAGAATCTCAACGATAAGGATACAGTGTCAATCGTTACCTATGCTTCGGGTGTGCGCACCGTTCTTTCCGGAGCGAAGGGGAGCGAAAAGAGCAAGATCATAAAAGCGATTAACGCATTGCAGGCAGGCGGTAGTACCGCTGGGGCGGACGGCTTGAATGTTGCGTACGGTGTGGCACAGGATTATTTCATTAAAGGCGGGAATAATCGGATTTTGTTGTCAACCGACGGTGATTTCAATGTCGGCCCGAGCAGTGTTGAGGAAATGAAAAATCTGATAACGCAGAAAAGGCAAAGCGGGGTATTCCTGACGGTACTTGGTTTTGGTGTCAATATTATGAGCGGTGATGAAAGACTTGAGGTGCTTGCGGATAACGGCAACGGTGGGTATTATGTCATTGACTGTGTTGAAGAGGGCGAAAAGGTTTTGAATGAACAGTTTTCCAGCGTTCTTTATACAATTGCAAAGGATGTAAAAATTCAGGTGGAATTTAATAAGACCAGTGTTGAAAGCTATCGCCTGATTGGATATGAAAACCGCATGCTTTCAAACCATGATTTTGAAAACGATAAGGTTGATGCCGGAGATTTGGGAGCGGGACAGACTGTAACGGCTTTATACGAGATTGTTCTCAAAGAAAACAGTGCAAAGGACCTATTCAACGTAAAAGTCAGATATAAGAACCCGGATTCTGATACCTCTCAGTTATATGAGCATACCGCCCGGGTCAGTGAAAAGTTGTCTGACGACTTTTATTTCGTATCTGCTGTTGCAGAAGCCTGTCTTGTCATTAACGATTCAAAATATAAGGGCGGAGCTACTTTAAAACATGCTTATGAAATGGCATATGAATTCGGCAGTAATTCTTCCGATAAAAGCAGGCTGGGATTTATTCAAATATTAAAGAGATTAACGACCTGATTTTATCTGTAAAGCAGGATTAAAAAGCAGTACCCAGTGGTTTGCAAACCACTGGGTACTGCTTTTTAATAATTGGCAAGTTGCTTACACCTTACTTGAAATAAGCAACTCCGCTTTCAAACAGATGCTGATTCTTATTGCCCGGCACGTTTTTATAAAGACTTTCGCCACGGCGTTCACTATGTCCCATTTTACCGAATATACGCCCATCGGGTGAGGTGATGCCTTCAACGGCGCAGATTGAACCGTTTGGATTCCATGTTATATCTGCAGACGGTTTGCCGTCGGGAGTGACATACTGGGTAGCAATCTGCCCGTTGGCAGCCAGCTTGTGCAGTATGCCTTCGGAAGCATAGAAACGGCCTTCTCCATGCGAAACAGGGATACAGTGAATATCCCCGGCTTCGCATCCCGCGAGCCATGGTGATTTAACCGATGTAACGCGGGTGTATACCATCCGGCTCACATGTCGTCCAAGCGTGTTGAATGTGAGGGTGGGATCCTGCTCTGTTATTTCAACAATGCGGCCATAGGGGACAAGGCCGAGCTTAATAAGAGCCTGAAAACCATTGCATATGCCAAGCATAAGCCCATCACGCGTTTGAAGAAGATCGGCGACAGCGTCGGCAATGCGAGGGTTTCTGAAGGTGGTCGCTATAAACTTTCCCGAACCATCCGGCTCGTCCCCTCCGGAGAAACCACCTGGCAGCATAACAATTTGGGAAGCGCGTATTGATTTTTCCATGCGCTCAATTGTACTTTCTATATCCGCCGCCGAAAGATTCTTGACGATCAGAACATCAGTGACAGCACCGGCTTTTTCAAATGCACGGGCAGTATCGTATTCGCAGTTTGTACCCGGGAAAACCGGAATAAACACACGCGGTTTTGCGACACTCACCGAGGGCGCTGACACGCTGCGCTCCTTATACAGCGGCACTGCTGTGGGCATATAAGCATGTTCGTTCGGTACATTGGGGAAAACTTTTTCCAAGGGTTTCATCCATCTGTCAACCAAATCCTCAAGCAGAAGCTCACAGTTGTCAATGATAATTGCGGGTTCCTCCAGAGTCGATCCAATCACAGAATATTCGATTCCGTCTAAACAACCATCGCCTTCCTTAAGCTCGAGGACAAACGATCCGGCAAGAGGAGCGAACAGCGTGGTGCGATCAATATTCCCATGGAAGGCAAACCCAATTTTATTACCAAAGCACATACGTGCCACAGTAGCTGCCATGCCGCCTTCACGGACAACCGAAGCTGAACGCACAGCACCGCTAGTGACGAGAGAAGAAATCTTTTCAAACAGTTTCTTGGTTAGTTTCCAGTCAGGGAGTCTGCTTTGTTCATCAATCGGTAGAGGCACAAAAGCAACCAATGAGCCGGTTTTCTGAAATGCCGCGGTTCCGACCTGGGAGGCTTTCATGACACCAACCGCAAAGCTGACAAGTGTTGGCGGAACATCAAGCTCGTTAAAGCTGCCGGACATTGAGTCTTTGCCGCCGATGGATGGAACGCCCATTTCCCTTTGGGCGAGAAACGCGCCGAGTAGTGCGGCGGCAGGCTTGCCCCAGCGTTCGGGGGCATTTCGAAGACGTTCAAAATACTCTTGAAAGGTTAACCGCGCCCGTGTTGTGTCTGCGCCCATGGCTGCCAGCTTGGCAAGTGACAGTGTGACAGCAAATGCTGCGCCGTGGAACGGACTCCATCGTGATATACCCGGTATAAACCCGAAGGTCATTGCAGTTGCAGTATCGGTTTCACCTGTAAGAACAGGGAGATTTGCGGCCATACCGTCTTCGGGGGAAAGCTGGTAAACGCCTGCAAACGGCATATTGACGGTTGCTGCGCCAATGCTGGCGTCAAAACGTTCTACAAGTCCCTTTTGGCTTGCTACCTCAAGACGCCCGAGATTTTCAACAAAAGCTTCCTCCACCGGTATAATAGCCAGACCTGCCGGTACAGTTGTGCGGTACTCTGCTTTTGGATTAGGAGCCATGATGTATGCATCTGCGGTTTGGGTAACGCCGTTTGTATTGAGAAAGTCTCTGGATATATCGACAATCAGGTCGCCGCGCCATTTCATACGCAGACGAGCTTCCTTGGTGACAACCGCAACAGATGTGGCTTCGAGATTTTCTTCCAAAGCCGCAGAAATAAAGGCGTCGACATCTTTGCTGTCCAACACAACAGCCATACGTTCCTGTGATTCAGATATGGCAAGCTCGGTCCCGTCAAGCCCCTCGTATTTTTTCGGCACTTTGTCAAGTTCGATCCTTAGTCCGTCTGCAAGCTCACCAATTGCAACACAGACACCGCCCGCTCCAAAATCGTTGCAACGGCGTATCATGCGGGAAACAACAGGATTTCTGAACAGACGTTGGATTTTACGTTCGGTGGGAGGATTACCCTTCTGCACCTCTGCCCCGCAGGTATCGATAGAATCTGAGGTATGTGCCTTGGATGATCCTGTCGCTCCGCCACAGCCGTCACGTCCGGTCCGTCCACCAAGCAATACAATCACATCTCCGGGTTGGGGAACAGCACGTATTACATTTTCTTTAGGCGATGCGCCGATAACCGCACCTATTTCAAGACGTTTGGCGACATAGCCGGAATCATATAACTCAGAAACCTGACCGGTTGCAAGACCGATCTGATTACCGTAGGATGAATATCCAGCGGCAGCACCGGTTGTAATTTTTCTTGACGGCAGTTTTCCTGTCATGGTATCCTTTAAAGAAACACGAGGATCGCCGCTGCCTGTGACACGCATTGCCTGGTATACATAAGCGCGTCCCGAGAGAGGATCGCGTATGGCACCGCCGAGGCAGGTTGCCGCACCGCCGAACGGTTCAATTTCGGTTGGATGGTTGTGTGTTTCATTTTTAAACTGAACCAACCATTTTTCGGTATGACCGTCTATTTCAACAGGTACTTCAATCGAACAGGCGTTAATCTCATCCGATTCATCAAGATCAGGAATCAGTCCACGTTTTTTCAGCAGCCGCATTCCCATTGTAGCCATATCCATTAAAGTTACATTTTTCTTGTCCTTTTTGTCTCCGTACACCTCTTGGCGAGCTTCATAATATGCAGAAAGAGCCGCTTCTATCACGCTCGAAAGAGCGCCCTCCTCAATGCTTATATTGTTCAGTTTTGTCAGGAATGTGGTGTGGCGGCAATGATCCGACCAATAGGTGTCGATCACCTTAAGCTCGGTCACAGAAGGATCTCGCCCTTCTTCATCTCTAAAGTAGCTCTGGCAAAATGCAAGGTCAGCGGGAGACATGGCAAATCCCATTGAACCCCAGTATGCCTCAAGTTGCTCCGAAGTCATGTCTATGAAACCGTCGATACGGCGAACATCATCCGGCTGTACGATCGGCATGTCAAGCGTTTCGGGTTTGACTGAAGAAGCGATTCGTGACTCCACCGGATTAACAAGATAAGATTTTACTTTTGCAAATGCCTCATCACTGATATGTCCCTGAAGACAAATCACTTGCGCCGAAGCGACACGCGGTCGTTCCCCTTGTGTTAAAAGCTGAACACACTGAGCGGCAGAATCTGCGCGTTGGTCATACTGACCGGGCAAATATTCCATGGCAAACATACGCCAGCCGTCCCCGGGATTAAATGTCTCGTAATACACATCGTCAACGTTTGGTTCAGAAAAAACGGTATTACAGGCGCGCTTGAATTCATCCGTAGTAAGCCCCTCAACATCATAACGGTTAAGTAGACGAACCGATTTTAGAGAATGCAGACCGAGATTGTCACGCAAATCTGACAGCATCTGGCGGGCTTCCACATTGAAGCCTTCCCGTTTTTCTATAAATATCCGAACTACATTTGGCATTTTTTGTACCATGCCTTTCCGTGCTTTTGCACCAAACTTATACTTAGGATAATTGTACGCGGCTTCCATTGCATAGTTGCTTTAGACAGAAAATAACAACAATATATTATCACAAACACAAGTCAAGAAAAAGGGGGAAAAGGAATGAAAATACTGCACAGCTAGACCAAGTAATTGTTAACCACGTAAGAAACGCGACGAATCAGCAAGGTTTAGCGACTATAAAATATTTGAAACCGGTTGGAAACCAGTATGAAATGCGTTATAATGTCAATTAGAATATTCACAATTGAAAGGGCAGACGCCGAATGATAGATTTTTTAAAACGCACATGGGCGCAAATTGATCTGGACGCCATCCGAAATAATTATAAGGCGATCGCCCAATCATTGTCCTACGGTTGTCGTGCGATGGCCATCGTCAAGGCTGATGCCTATGGTCACGGAGCGGGCTTTGTTTCCCGCACCCTGCGTGATGCCGGTGTAACATGGTTTGGTGTGTCCAATCTTGACGAGGCGCTCCAAATCCGCGATGAGGGAATCTCTGAATCAATTTTGATTCTTGCATATACACCGCCTGAGCACATTTTACAATTGGCGGAAAATAATATAACACAGACTGTATTTGAACGAGAATATGCCCAACAGATAAGTAAAGCGGCAGTAGAAGCAGGTGTTACGGTTGGTGTACATATCAAAGTAGATACAGGTATGTCTCGTATCGGTTTCTTTTGTCAAAGTGAAAATGGAATCATAAAAACAATTGATGAAATCGAGCAGGTTTGCGCACTTCCGGGATTATATGCCGAGGGAATCTTCACACATTTTGCTTCAGCCGATGAAGAACAAGATGACGGCTGCACGCAAAGGCAGTTTGAGCGGTTTCTAAAGGTGATAGAGGGACTCAGCGGGCGAGGCATTCACTTCTCAATCCGGCACTGCTGCAACAGTGCCGCGACAATGCGCTATCCCGAAATGCACATGGATATGGTAAGGCCAGGCTTGATTCTTTATGGCTTGTCTCCTGCCCCGTGGCTGCAGGGAATGCTGTCTCTGACGCCCGCGATGGAGCTGAAGACGGTGGTTTCAATGACAAAAACCATACCGGCAGGCACAGCGGTAAGCTACGGAAGGACGTTTCAATCTGTTGGTGAAACTGAGATAGCGACTTTGCCAATCGGATATGCCGACGGCTATCCGCGCGGCATGTCGAACAGGGCACATATGCTTGTATGCGGAAAACGTGCTCCGGTTGTTGGCCGTGTTTGTATGGATCAATGTCTGCTGGATGTTACAGGCATCGAGGGAGTATGTGAGGGATCCACGGTTACGGTTTTCGGCAGGGACAAAGACAATGTGATTTCTGTTGATGAATTTGCCTCTCTTTCCGGCACCATCAACTATGAAACGGTATGTCTAATCGGAAAACGAGTACCCAGAATATTCCGAAGTGGCGGTTGTTGGGTTGGAAAACTCAACTATATAAGGACTTAAGGAGGGGCTTTTGTGAATACAGTCTATTTTAGAAAAACTGTAATTTTAATAATAGCATTGATCATATTTACAGGATTATGCGGTTGTGGAGATAAAGAAGAGGTGTCCTCGGCGACGACACAAACCACTTATGCAACCGCGCCGCCGCTTCTTGATTTTGATATTTCAGATCTGGTGACGGTGGAACAGGTCGAAAATGCTTTGGGCGTTTCTGTAGGGGAGGCAAAGCTGGCGGATGAGAATACAACCGTGCGCTATTCATCGGACGATCCGCTTTCCTATATAGAAATCAGTATTATTGAAAGTAGTCGCGAGAATTTTGATGAAACCGTTGCATTATATGAAGATGCTGAGGATACACTGAATCTGGGACAGGTGGCAAAATGGAGCAATGAATACAATCAACTTCTCGTTTATAATGGTAAGCACATGATAAGCGTGACAGCAGCCGCTGCCGGAAAAAGTAAGGATGCTCTGCTGATTGCCGCCCGACAGATAGCGGTATTTGTGATTGAAAAGATTTAGTCGAAATGATGTTTGGAATAAGGATGTATTCGAATGGGGAAAACATTTGAGCGGATTTATAAGGTTGTCTCACGTATACCGGAAGGTTGCGTGTGTACCTACGGACAAGTGGCGTTAGTTGCCGGAAATACCCGCTGGGCACGTGTAGTCGGCTATGCATTACACGCAAACCCTGACCCGGTATCCATTCCTTGTCATCGTGTGGTAAACCGCTTGGGCGAGTTGTCACAAGCCTTTGCATTCGGAGGTGAAAACCGTCAAAGAGAACTGCTGACTCAGGAGGGCGTGCCTTTTCTGCCTGACGGCAGAGTGGATTTAAAAAACTGTATGTGGTGGGGTTAATATATGACAAAAAAGCCTTTGAAGCCAATATCGGCTTCAAAGGCTTTTGTAATAATACTACTTAACTATTTTACATCCCTTCTGACAAAAGCATCCCATGCAGTCAAAAGAAATACAACCATATACACAGCGGTTACAATTAAAGCAAAACCGACGGTATGTCCCAAAAACGGCGTTTGATTGTTGATAATCATATTGATATCCGTGTTAGCAAACAGAATATACCGTGCCCAATCCCAATGAAGGCCACTAGCCAAAATAAAGACCGCTCCATAACCGGATAAAAGTAGAAATGTCCCAAGTCCGATGGCAAGCGCAGAATTACGGACTAGTGATGATACGGCGAAAGCAAAGGTTGCCATTGTCAGTACACCCAGGCTGCCGAGGATGTATTTCCATGCTACATAAAGGAGGCTAGAGCCTGCATGCACCTTTCCATTCACAACTGACAGCAGTGGAGCGCCCATATCTCCGAACCCAAAGAATATCCCTGCTAACAACAGATTGAAGACATAGTAGATAACCAGCATAATGATTCCGACTGTTAGAACGGCAAGATATTTCGCCACCAGTATTTTCCAACGCTTGATGGGATTGATCAGCAGAAATTTAATGGTTCCGGATGAAAATTCTGTGGATATGATGCTTCCGGCAACAATTATAATCAGAACATTAATCACCATAATCAGCATGGTAGAGTTGCTGAAGACCGGCAGAAAACCATTCATATCAAAATAATTATCGCCATCGTCCGGAACCATATAGGTTTCTATATTTCGTTCCAGCGTATATTCGTCAATTGCAATGTCATTCCGTAACTTTGTGATGGTTTTTTTATCCTGTGAATCAAGGGGCATCTGTTCCTGTCTTGCAAGATCGATTTTGTTTGTCTCAAGATTGCGCAGCTTTTGATATCGGTAGTCACTGTAGCTTGGTGGTATGTCGTGATCAAGCAGGTATTGCAGACTCCCAAGCTTTAATCCCCGCTCCTCAGAAGTAAGGGCATTGTTTCCCGATATATACTTCATCCGAAGCTTGATATATTCCTTGTAATCATTGTTTCTTATGGCTTTTTTATACCATTCGCTTACAGTGCTTTTTTCCTCCTGCCCAGAGGGCGCCTGTTTATCTTCCAACTCATATGTAATGTCATTTATAGCGTTATAACGCCAGTCCTCAAGACTCTCAATTCCTATTTCTTTCATGAAACGGTACATATCAGCCCGCGTTTCATCAACCCCGCTGTATTCTGAAATCCGCGCATCAAAATCAAGCTCGTACGATTCGGGAGAATATGAATTGTTCCGGCTGGAAAAGTACATTCCTACATTCCAGAGTACAGCCAAAAGCACAATACATATCAGCATGATTTTAGTTGAAATTTTTGCAAATATTTTTATGTATTCGTTGATGATAACATTCCATATCTTACGCAATCTGCTCACCTCCTCCGGTGATCTCAATAAAGATGTCTTCGAGATTATGGCTTTGCCGCTCAATACCCAGCAGCCATATATCGGCTCCTGCCAGTGCAATGCCGATACTGCCAAGCTGTTGGTCGTTTTCAATGGCAATGTTAAAGCTATTTTCTGTTACATTGAAGGGCTCCCATTTACGTTCTTCAAGAATCCCAAGTGCAGACTCAATATCATTGACCGTAAATCGAACAATACGTTGATTTCCCTGTGCCTCCATAATCAGCTCTTTGACAGGCTTTACGCCAATCAGCCGCCCGTTTGCCAAAATGCCTACACGGTCACACATCAGTTCCATTTCTGAAAGAAGGTGACTGGATACCAAAACTGCCACGCCTTCCTCGTGTGCAAGGCGTTTAAAAATATCACGAAGTTCGCGTATTCCTGACGGATCGAGACCGTTGGTGGGCTCGTCCATCACAATCAGCTTGGGACGATGCATGATTGCCTGTGCCAGCCCAAGCCGCTGTCGCATACCCAGCGAATACCGCTTAACCTTTTCATGAATGCGATTTTCGAGCCCTACCAGCTTTACTACCTCTTTTAACCGTTCTTCTGTTACACCTTTCCGCATTCTTTTGTATTGTCTGAGATTCTGCATTCCGGTCAGATAAGAGTATGTTTCGGGATTTTCCACAATGCCGCCTACACACTCCATTGCTTTTTCAAAATGGCAGACGTTGTCAAAGCCGCAAATTTCAATATGACCTTCATCAATGTCTAAAAGACCCATGATCATCTTGATTGTTGTTGTCTTACCCGCTCCGTTAGGGCCGAGAAAACCGAACACTTCGCCGGCATAGGTCTCAAAGGAAACATCGTCGATGATTTTACGACCGCCCATATTCTTTTTCAAATTGCTTACCTTTAATATGGTTTCCATTACTCCTCCACCAGCTTTCCGTTCGTGTTATAACCCAAACCGCCCGTACCGGCAAATTTCCATTTGCCGGCCTGCTTTACCAGCGTGGCGTTGTACATTGTAAACTCCCATGTATATGTATATCTTTTTGTATCGACTATTTCTACGGAACCTTCCGGCTTATGAGGATCACCATACCCGTAATACTGTTCATCTATATAATGATTGCTTATGAGTGTGAAAAAAGAGGGCTTTCCGATTGTTTTCAACTGAACCTGCACGGTGATTTCAGCAGTTGCATGTTTTGGACCTGTTTTCTTTATGTTTTTCACCGACGTTATGGTATACTCGCATTCTGTTACATAAGCGTTTTTGGCTGTGTTATCCGAGAAAACATTATCAAGACTCCGGGTGGCATGATCCAGTGCAGAATTATAACTGTTCTGTTCGGTTAGATACTTACTTATTACTGCTCTATTTTCTTGAAGCTTTTTACGAATGGCATCGTTTGATGGGCTTTCACCTGCTTTTTGCTCTTGGGCAGGTAAAATGTTTAAATCTCCCGCCGCTTTCGCATATTCGGTGATCATATTTTGTATAGCGATTTTTTCTGTGCCGAATCTTGCATTGTCGTAAATAAGATAACTAATTAAACCGACAACAAGGATAACCGCTAAAACAATACCGCGGTTAACCCGTCGCATTACATTGCGCGCTATCAACCAAATTCCTCCTTTTTATGTCTCAACTGATAGTGTTAAATGCCTTTGTAGAGAGGATTCATTTTCGAAACTAAACAGTTGATAAAACTGGTATAATAGTGTAATTATACACCAATTTGCTTTATTTACAACCGATATAAGAGAAAATATATAATAAATAGTGCAATCCGGTGCAGATGAATTATATTCGCATAACTACTTGTCCTATGGCATATTGTAATATAAGATGATGTATAGGGAGGAAAAGGTATGCATTGTAGAGTTACAGATATGCATAATAAAGATGTTATTAATATCAGTGACGGAACCCGTCTTGGGTGTGTTGATGATGTTGAGATAGATACCTGCACCGCTCATCTTGTAGCAATTGTAGTTCACGGACGACCGAAGTGTCTGGGGCTTCTTGGGCGGGAGGACGATATCGTGATTGGATGGCGCAATATAAGCGTAATCGGGGAGGATACTATTCTGGTGAATTTTGAATGCCCATACAAGCATAAAAAGAAAAAAGGACGCGGAATTTTGTCGGACATATTCAGCAGTTACTGAAGTTTTATATGATATTAAATTGAGGCGGCTGGGCACTTGATTTTTAAAAAAAATTATGATAAGGTAAATCCATAAACGCATGGATGGAGAGAGTACTTCGGACAATCGCCGCATAAGAGAGGGTCGTCACCGGCTGAAAGCGACCTGCGGAAAAGGACGGGGGAAGTTCACTCCGGAGCGGCAGTGCTGAACAGCCAAAGAGCTTTTCTTCTTTGGAGTAGGCTCTGACGGCAGACGCCGTTATTCGTCGGAAAAGTGTTTGCTTTTGCAAAAAATCGGGTGGTACCGCGGAGGATTCGCCTTCGTCCCTTTATTGTGGGGATGAAGGTGTTTTTGTTTTTTATGTAGACTTTAAAGTCAAATTGGAGGAGGAATTTCGGTTGAAAGAAAAGCTGGAACAGCTGCGCAGTCAGGTGCTGGAACGTCTGGATGAGATTTCGGAAAGAAAAGAGCTTGACGATTTGCGTGTCAAGGTTATGGGTAAAAAAGGTCAGCTTACAGAGGTTTTGCGGGGAATGGGGGCATTGCCGGCCGAGGAACGACCAAAAGTCGGTCAGCTTGTCAATCAGCTACGTGCAGAGCTTGAGACCAGGTTTGATGAAATAGAAACACGCATGGAGGAGCAGCTTAAAAATGCCCGTCTGGCGGAGGAAACCCTTGATATTACAATGCCAGGAAAAAAGCGAAAAACAGGCGGGTTGCATCCTCTGAACCGTGTGCTTGAGGAGCTAATTGATATTTTTCAATCTATGGGATTTGATGTTGTAGACGGGCCGGAAGTCGAGACCGATTATTATAATTTCGAGGCGTTGAATGTGCCGAAAGATCATCCCGCCCGAGATACACAGGACACTTTTTATCTCACTGATAATCTTCTGCTTCGCACACAGACGTCCTCAGCGCAGATAAGAACCATGGAGTATCGCAAACCGCCGATCAGGATTATCTGCCCCGGACGTGTTTACCGAGCCGATGAGGTGGATGCCACCCATTCACCTGTATTCCACCAGATGGAAGGGCTGGTTGTTGACAAAGGCATTACACTGTGCCATCTCAAGGGCGTGCTTGAGCAGTTTGCGCACGAAATATACGGTTCTGAAACAAAGGTGCGTTTCAGACCATCCTTCTTCCCATTTACTGAGCCCAGTGTAGAAGTGGATGTAAGCTGCGGCGAATGCGGAGGAAAAGGCTGCCGCGTTTGTAAGGGAGCTGGTTGGATCGAGATACTTGGCGCCGGTATGGTTCATCCAAACGTGCTTTCCGGCTGTGGTATAGACCCGGAGATTTATTCGGGGTTCGCTTTTGGTATCGGGCTTGACCGCCTGACCACAACGCGGCACAAAATAAGTGATATACGCCTGCTTTTTGAAAATGACCGACGTTTTCTTGAGCAGTTCAGCAGGTAACAAAAGTTTGAAAAATTTCAAACAGGAAAGGATAGTCTAAATTTATGAAAGTATCATTGAATTGGCTGCGCCGTTATGTTGAAATAAATGTATCCTTGGATGAACTTTGCAAAAAAATGATTCAAGCAGGTTTTGAAGTGGACGGAATAGACGACTTGTCCCAAACAATCAAAAATGTAGTTGTAGGGCGGATTGTAAAGCTGGAAAAGCACCCGGATGCGGATAAGCTGCAGATTTGCCAGCTTGATGTGGGAGGGGAAACTCCTATACAGATCGTCACAGGGGCGGATAATGTATTTGAGGGCGCGCTGGTGCCGGTAGCTTTGCACGATTCTTATCTTCCAAACGGAATGCATATTAAAAAGGGCAAGCTTCGTGGTGTTGCCTCAAATGGAATGCTTTGTTCCGGAGAGGAGCTTTGCTTGAAGGAGGGTGACTTTAAAGGCGCCGAGGTGCACGGAATTCTGATTCTGCAGGAAGACCATCCCGCAGGCACGGATATGCGCTCGATACTCGGTCTTGATGATATTGTGATCGATTTTTCGGTTACTGCAAACCGTCCTGACTGTCAGAGCATTTTGGGAATTGCACGGGAGGTGGCTGTGGTACTGGATACAGAACTAAAAAGGCCAAAGCCTGTATATAAAACCAAAGGAGGAAATATAAACGATCATATTTCGGTGGCGGTAGAGGATTACGATTTGTGTCCCCGTTATATGGGGCGGGTAGTCACCAATGTGCGTATCGCCGAATCACCCGAGTGGATGAAAAAGTGTCTCAAGGCCGCCGGTATGCGCCCGATTAATAACATTGTTGATATTACAAATTTTGTAATGCTAGAGACCGGACAACCGATGCATGCCTTTGATCTGCGTGACGTACGCGGTGGCAAAATCATTGTACGGCGTGCAAGGGATGGCGAGATCATGACCACTCTGGACGAGAAGGAACATCGACTTTCCTCGGATATGCTTGTAATCGCTGATGCCGAGCAGCCGTCATGTCTGGCTGGTATTATGGGTGGTCTTGACAGCGAGATCAAGAATGATACGACTTCAATTTTCTTTGAGTCGGCCAAATTCCGCCGCGACAGTGTTCGCCATACCGCGCGCACACTAGGACTGCGTACGGAATCAAGCGCCCGCTTTGAAAAGGGCGTTGATATTCTCAACCCGGAATATGCCCTGGAGCGAGCCCTCGGACTGATTTATGACCTTGACGCGGGAGATATCATGGACGGGGTGATTGACCGGAATCAAGGACTTCCAAGGGAGCGGGTGCTTCATGTAGCTGTACCGAGTGTTAATGCGTTGCTTGGAGTGGATATATCCGCAGAAAAAATGGTAGAAATTTTGAACCGATTGTCCATTCAAACGGCACTGTCCGGGGATATTCTTACCTGCAGAATACCATCCTTTCGCGATGATATTGAGGGACGCGCGGATATTGCCGAGGAAGTTATGAGGATTTACGGATACGACCATATCGCCGGAACGCCGATGCAAGGTTCTATTATACGCGGGAAAAGGTCACACGACAGACTCTGCGCTGATCGTATAAAAGCCCGTCTGGTTGCTCAGGGGCTCAGCGAAATTATGACCTACTCATTTATCAGCAGCAAAGCGCTTGACATGCTTGAAATAAGTGCCGAGGATGAACGACGCCGGGTTGTGACGCTTCACAATCCGCTTGGTGAAGAATATTCTGTTATGCGTACACAGCTTATTAGCAGTATGCTGACCGTATTATCTACCAACTATAAACGTAAAACATCTTCGGCACGATTCTTTGAACTGAGCAAAGTATTCATACCCGAATCGCTTCCACTTGATAAGCAGCCGAAAGAACGGTCTGCTCTATCGATTGGTTTGTATGGAGAGGAAGAGGATTTCTTTTCACTTAAGGGACTTGTTGAAGATGTTCTTTCAGCGTTTGAGATTCATCCGACCTATGAAAGGGCATCCGAGCCATACCTGCATCCCGGACGTCAGGCCGCTGCGATTATGGAACGGGAGGCTGTGACAATATTCGGTGAGGTGCATCCGGATATTACCGTGCGTTTTGGAATTGAAGCTCGCGTTTATGTCGCAGAGATTCGTGTTGATTTATTAGAAAAATTAAAAAAATCAATTATTTTGTATAAACCGCTGCCGCGTTTCCCCGCTGTTGAACGGGATCTGGCTCTGACCTGTGACAGGGAGCTTGCAGTAGCTGAAATTGAGGAAACAATCAGGGCTTGGGGCGGAAAGAATCTGGAAAGCGTCGAGCTGTTTGATGTATATGAGGGTGCCCAGATTTTGAAGGGTCAAAAAAGTGTTGCATACCGCCTGGTGTTTCGTTCTGCAGAGTCAACTCTGAAAGACGAGGATGTTGAAGCATCTCTTAATAAAATGTTTAAGAAATTAAAAGAAAAAGGGTGCATTCTAAGGTCATAATACCCTTGAAAAAATCCAGTCAATCAGGTATAATAGGTATAAACAGACATTTAATCATTATAGAGTTTGCCTGTTTGACATTTAGGAAGCGGAGGCGAATATATGCTGGACAGAACCATGACCTTTTCCCTAGGCGATGACAAGGAACAGGAAATGAAACAGATTCTTACTACGGTTTACGATGCTCTACGCGAGAAGGGTTATAATCCGATTAACCAGCTTGTCGGTTACCTGCTTTCAGAAGATCCGACTTATATAACCACTCATAATAACGCACGCAGTCTGATTCGTAGGCTTGATCGTGATGAGCTTCTGCGCGCGCTAGTTCAGTCATATCTGAATAGTTAGCAATAGATTTCAATTGGTTGCAGCTAAGCTGTCAAAAAACTTCTCGATCATCGGAGCTTCGGTTTTTAATTTGAAGGCAAAGGAAACCGGTTGATAAAAACAACCCACGGTGAGTGGGTTGTTTTTATCAATGTGTGAAACGGCTGTTTTGGCTTCGGCTTTACATAGCCGTCAAAATATGTTAAAATCGTCTCTGTCGGATTTTGTGCAATGGCTGTAAAAGGCTTAATGAACATTTTCTTACAGGGTTCTGCTAGAAAGGAGTGGTCTAAAGATGGATGAAAAGATAGAAAAAAAACAGAAAGATAAAGTTACTCCTAAGAAAAATGAAGATGGTGACAAGGTGAATCGTTCCAAGAAACAGAAATTTCTGTTATATAAAGATAAGCCGTTGGTACGTTCGGAAAACATTCTTTATTACGGCAATATGAGCGAAAAATGTGTAGTTATGCTCCAGATATTGTCTACAAAGGATGTGGGAGATATGAAGATTGCAGATAAGGTTCAGGTTCAGCTCATGTCTACAGACCCTGATCTGCGTATGAAAGATAGAATTATGAAAAAAGCAGAGAGAAAAGGTTTATATAACGCCATGGATATCGGTGCAATATGGCTTCAACGCGCTCTTACTGAATAACGCTTCATAATTACATTATCCCTGTGTCCGAGGTTACGCCCCGTCCGCAGGGATTGTCTATTATCTGAGGGCATCCGCTTTTTTAAATTTATTCTGCTATCTCATAAAGACATACTGATTATCATATAGATTAGTATCAATAATACGGGGGAGTGGAATAATGTTTGTCTATTCATTTAAGGCCTCAAAACGACAGATTATATCAATGATTCTGTGCGTTATTATGCTGATTGCCGTTTTGGTGGTTGCTATACTTTGGCCGTTTGGAAACGCGTCTGCCGAAACTTTTCAACCTGCAGGCGGAAGCACCAACGACGAGAGAATAGCATTTCTCACCGGTCTTGGGTATGAGATTGATTCTGGTTCGCCTACAGTAAAGGAGGTTCTTATACCGGACGAGTTTGATGATGTTTTTGAGAGATATAATCAAATACAGCAGGAAGCCGGTATGAATCTGAAAAACTATCACGGCAAACGCGTGAAATGCTGGACGTACCGTGTTTTGAATGTACCGGCACAGGGCGTGGTTCAGGCAAATCTTTTTATATACAAAAACAAAATCATTGGTGGGGATGTTTCATCGACTGCCTTGGACGGGTTTATGCACGGATTATTAAAATATAGTCGTGACAGTTATTCTACAACGGCTGGCCCAACATCTTCTGAAACTTCTTCGTTTACGACTTCTACCACCAACCACAAAAACTAAGTATTTATGATGTCTAATGTGAAAGGAATCGTTTATTGATGGTACTGAGACTGGATCGGATATTGTCTTCACAGGGCATTGCAACGCGAAAGACAGCACATCATCTGATTCGCAGCGGGAAAGTAATGATTGACGGATTGGTCATCTGTGACCCATCCCAAAAGATAAATCCCAGTCTTTGTGAAATCTCGGTTAATGGCAATATTATACGTTACAGCCGCTATATCTATATCATGATGAACAAGCCCGCAGGTTATTTGTGCGTTTCGCGCGATCCAAAGGCCCCGACAGTTATTGATTTGCTTCCTGAAACCATGAGGAGGCCGGGGCTTTTTCCAGCGGGAAGACTGGACAAAGATACCGTCGGGCTTGTAATTATTACTGATGACGGTGATTTTGCTCATAGGATGCTCTCACCCAAAAATAATGTTGTTAAAAGGTACCGGGCAATTATTGATAATCCCATCGGGGACAAGGAGATTGCTGTGTTTGCTAATGGGACATGCCTTAGGGACGGAACGGTCTGCCGCCCGGCTGAGTTGCGGATTATCAAGGCTTGCACAGATACGCATGAAGGGAATCAGCTTGTAGAAGTTGCAACAACAGAGGGAAGATACCATCAGGTAAAAAGAATGTTTGGGGCTGTCAAAAGCACCGTTTTGTGGCTCAAACGCATTTCTATCGGCAATTTAAAACCGATTCCTGATTTAAAGGAAGGGGGCTACCGAGAACTGACGCAGAATGAAATTGATTTAATATTTGAGTAGCAAAGCACTTTTTTGTGTATTTTGACATTGGATAAAATATATAAACTGTCTTATCAATCTTTGTTGATTAAAAGCATGGTTAACTTGAGAGAAATCTGTTATATTATTGATAGATGGATTTTGATGAATGCAAAAAGTCAACCGTTTGCTAATTTTGGGAGGTTTTTTCATGGCTAGTTTATCACTTAAAAGTATTTACAAAAAGTATCCAGGCGGAGTCCTTGCGGTTTCGGATTTCAACCTTCAAATCAAGGATAAAGAGTTTATTATTCTTGTTGGCCCTTCTGGATGCGGTAAATCCACCACACTTCGTATGATTGCCGGGCTGGAGGAGATTACTGACGGAGAGCTCTACATCGGCGATAAGCTGGTTAATGATGTTGCTCCTAAGGATCGCGATATTGCGATGGTGTTCCAGAACTACGCACTTTATCCACATATGACAGTGTTTGAAAACATGGCTTTCGGGCTTAAGCTCCGCAAAACGCCCAAGGACGAGATTAAACGCCGTGTAGAAGAGGCCGCACGAATTTTGGACATAGCGCACCTGCTTGACAGAAAGCCAAAGGCTTTGTCAGGCGGTCAGCGTCAGCGAGTTGCTTTGGGTCGTGCAATTGTTCGTGAACCCAAGGTTTTCCTTCTCGACGAACCTCTTTCAAACTTGGACGCCAAACTCCGGGCTCAGATGAGAACAGAGCTTTCGAAGCTTCATAAGAAACTGGGTACTACATTTATTTATGTTACTCACGACCAGACAGAAGCTATGACCATGGCTGATCGTATCGTGGTTATGAAAGACGGTCTTATTCAGCAGGTTGATTCTCCCCAAACTTTGTATGATCTTCCTGTTAATATGTTTGTTGCAGGCTTTATCGGCAGTCCGCAGATGAACTTCATTGATTCGGTGCTGCTCAAGAAAGGTGACGATCTCTTTGTTGAGTTTGGATCTGAGGATACAAAGACAACTCGCGGCACCAAATATCAGATTAAGCTACCTGCTTCTAAGAACGCAAAGGGTGTACTTGACGAATATATTGACAAGGAAATCATTGTAGGTATTCGTCCTGAGGATGTTCATGACGAACCCCGCTACCTCGAAGCTATGCCTGACTGCATTATCAAGGCGGATATTGAAGTTACAGAAAAAATGGGATCTGAGACCTATCTGTACTTTAACACCGAGGGATATAGTTTCACTGCTCGTGTCGAGCCAACTTCTGTTGCACGTCCCGGTGATAAGATTGATGTTGTTATCGATAACAACAAGATTCATATTTTTGACAAGGAAACAGAACGCTCAATCTGTAACTAATATGAACAATTAAGAAAGCACTGCAATTTTGCAGTGCTTTCACATTGTCAAAACCCCACTTTACTGCAAGCGAAAAGTGGGGTTTCTTTTTTTAAAAATAAAACGGCATAAAAAAGAGCGTATCCTTACGCCCGCATGGCTAGCTATTCAGGTTCATGGCGGTGTCCTATGCTATTGCATAGGGCACCGTTTCAAAATTCATTTTTTCTTCTTTTTGTCAGATGGGGTTTCATCCGGTTTATATTTACCCAAGATCAGATCGCACAATAAGGCAGAAACAATTCCGCCTGCCAGAATCACCGGAGCGATTTCCAGAGCTGATTGATAATAACGTACGCTCATTAAATAATCAGAAGTATATGGGGCTATCAAGTATATAACGGCGGCAAAAAGATACAGCAAGGCTGAAAATTGTGCTGAACCGTGTATAACATCCTTTGAAAACTTATGTAAATGAAGTAGCTGCTTTAAAGTATTAAGCAGACTAATGATGTCGTTAATCATGTTAAAATTTCATGTCCTTTCCGAGTTTTATGCCAAAAGGACATAAAACCTCTTGAAAAGGGCGCTATTCATCATGGAAAACGTCGGTCGCCCTTTCTGACCGATGAGTCCATCTCCATAACGGAGATTTCAATAGTACGGATGCCGCTTACATTTTAGGGGATCGGTAAGTGTTTTTTATTGCGTAATATATTTTTCACGCCATCCCCCCGTTATGTCGATCCATTTGTGCTATAATATTCTTGTTGCCGGAATTACAGATCATGTGTTTCAATATGTGTTTTAAGTATAACATAGCAGACTCTTAGTAAACAATGCAAAAATATTGGTATATCAAGTGACGAACGGAGGGGTTCTATGACCATTGGGGCGTCAACATCAAATCTGTATCCAATGAATACCGAGGACGCATTAAACGTACTTTTAAAAGCAGGGTTTAAAACGATAGAGATTTTTATTAACACTGTATCGGAAACAACAGCGAAATTTGCACGTCAGCTGAGGCGAAGTGCTGATGAATATGGTGCATGTATAAAGTCACTTCACTCCTATAATTCAATCAGTGATGCTTACATATTGTTTTCGGATTATGCAAGAAGATTACAAGACGGCATGGCGCATCTTGAACGTGTATTTGAATCTGCAAATATTATGGGCGCCTCTTTTGTAGTAATTCATGGTGACAGGCCGGGGGGGCCCTTGTCCAATAAAGAGTCGATTCTACGATACGAAAAACTTTTTGATTTAGGACAAAAGAGCGGAATCACTTTGTTGCAGGAAAATGTAGTAAATTATAGATCTGCGGATCTTTCTTACCTGAGAGATATGCGCAATATTCTTGGAGAAAAAGCACAGTTTGTCTTTGATATTAAACAAAGCAGACGCTGTGGGCTAAGTGCTTTCGAGGTAATATCTGCTATGGCGGGTGGAATCAGACATGTACATATAAGTGATAGTAATAAGAGTTCTGATTGTATTGTACCCGGCAGGGGCGAATTGGATTATAAATTGATTTTTAATAAGCTGATGGAAACGGGATTTGATGGTGATGTCATAATCGAATTATACCGAAACAACTATAATGACATATCTGACCTTGTCAAAGGCTGCATTTTTTTACAAAATCTCGATTACAAAAAGTTTAATAAAAAAACATAATAAAAAATTGTTATTGTCATAAATATAGATTAAATTATGTGCTTATTGTCAACATATAGAATATTATGTGTTTTAACGTGCTAAAATAATTAGATTTGATGAAAAAAGGCGAACGAATTAGGAGCATTTTTCCCTAAAATATTATTATAATCTTACAATAATATATTGACACTTCTTTAAATACTGTTATAATATCTCTATACTTTGTGATGTTTAACCACAAAATATAGAATTTTAAATTTAGAGAGGTGGAGCAGATATGAATCAGGTTCGGGTGAAAACACGGGACCCTATTTCGGTATGCGTTTTTAAAACCGAAATAATATCAAGTTTGACATGGGATGATGAAAACTGCCGAGAGGCAACAGTGTGGGGACTGAGAGTTTCATTTACCGACGGGAAGATTGTTGAATTACCGGACTTATGCCCAAAGCAGTCGGATGTTGAGGAGCTAAAAATCAAACTGGATGGTGCAGTACTGCGCTCCGACTTTCTTTCTGACATAGTGGATGATTATTTAGGATACATATATGGACTACCTTTTTAACATATCGGACAAGTTAATGCCCTCAGTAAATCTTGCACATTTCGAATGGCTGTGCTATACTTAAAATTAGGTAAGTAAAATATAAAAGATCGCCGGAGTGATTCATATGAAATGCCCGTATTGCGGTTATACAGAAAGCAAGGTTATCGACTCACGCCCGACTGACGAGGGATCACGCATACGACGTCGCCGTGAATGCTTGAATTGTGCAAAGCGATTTACTACATATGAGATTGTTGAGAACTTACCCATTGTTGTTGTTAAAAAGGATAAATCAAGAGAAACTTTTGATCGTAGCAAGCTGTTAAACGGAATGCTACGCGCCTGTGAAAAGCGTCCGGTTTCAATCCAGACACTTGAAAAAGCGGTAGATGATATCGAATTAAGTATTCAAAATTCCCTTGATCGTGAGGTTACATCATTTCGTGTTGGTGAATATGCGATGGAAAAGCTGAAGGCAATTGACGAAATTGCCTATGTTCGTTTTGCATCGGTATACAGACAGTTTCAAGATATAACAAGCTTTAGAGATGAGATAAATAGGCTGCTTCCGAAATAGTTTATACTAATTTTACCGATGGATTTGTCTGTCGGTTTTTTATTTGCAACAAAGCCTTTCATAAATACGCATATACTTTGGATTCTTACACAAAATAATCCAAAGTATAGGGCATTAATGTATTTTGGAAGGATGAAGTAAATTGATTACAAAGGCTACAGAACAGTTTTTTTGGACAAGTGTAAATCCGGTACCCGTTCAGTACCCTTGGCTTACCGAAAACCTAGATTGTGAAATAGCGATAATTGGAGGAGGCGTAACGGCGGCTCTGTGCGCCCTTCGTTTTTCGGAAGCTGGTTATGATACTGTTTTGTTAAGCGCATCACCGATTGGGTTTGGCGGTACCGCAGCTTCCAGCGGCATGATGAGTATTGACGGAGAACAGTGTATTGCAACACTTGTTGATAAAATCGGTGCAGACAGAGCAATGATGGCGGTCGAATTGATGATACAGGCGATAAACAATATTGAACAGCTATGCAACAGCTTTAATGTTGATTGCGGATATAAACGGATGGATAGCCTGAGATTTGCCGAAGATGTAAAATATGGCGAAATGTTGCGCCGCGAATATGCCATGAGGATGCATAACGGAATCAACGCTCAGTTGCTGACCAACTTGAACGCGGTTGAATATTTTACATTTCCTATGGAAGCAGGCGTGTATTCGGAGGGGGTTGGGGCTCAGATTGATCCATATCGATTTGTTCATGCCGTTACCTCTGCGGCTGTAGGACAGGGTGTGAGAGTGTATGAAAATACTGCAGTGAACGCGATTGACAAAGAAAACAGTGGATATATAACACTGGACTGCGACCGAGAACGTCATGTGCGCTGTAAATATGTAGTGGTTGCTGCCGGTATAGATACAGAGAAGCAATGCGGAGGTCTTGACAGAGCCGCTACAGTATGTACGGTAATAACCGAGCCTATATCGGATTTTTCCGGATGGAGAGGGCCATGCCTAATTCATCGTGAAGGATCTCCTACAGTGTTTATGACAGTGACGCCTGACAGCCGTATCTTGATTGGAGGGATTGCAGGTTCTTCTATTCTTGATAACAGTTATGTCTCGCGGGTGCTTGATTTAATACCGATTACTGAAAAAAGGTATGAGCAGCTGGAGAAACGACTTCACTCCATGTTTCCTGCGATCAGGAATATAACGGTTGAATATGTTTATACCTCCAGAAACGGCCGCACTGACGATGGACTACCTGTTTTAGGCCGCAAACCGGATGATGAGCGGGTTGCATATGCGCTTTGTTGTGGTGATGATGGCCTATTGTATTCGGAAATTGCAAGTCGTCTGCTTCTTGAACAATATCAGGGTAAGGCAAACCAGCAGCTTGGACTATTTTCACCCGGCCGTGAATGGCGGATTCACCATTGATTTTATTCAGCTATGGTGAGACTATGGTTTTAATCATGGTCTCATTTGTATTTATATCCTCATTCAACGGTTCCATCTTAAAGTCCGATTTTTAAGTTAAATCTCTTGCAATTTTCACCCAATGCAATTAAAATAGGACTGTGTGAAATGAGGTGACCGGATTGGCAATCAACCTGATGTACCATATTGCTGAAAAACAATCTTCTTTCTCAAAGGGTCAGCGGCTGATCGCAAACTATATTACAGAAAACTATGACAAGGCAGCATTTATGACTGCTTTTCGCCTTGGTCAGGCTGTAGGGGTTAGCGAGTCGACTGTTGTCAGATTTGCCACAGAGCTTGGTTTTGACGGATATCCTCAGCTTCAAAAAGCAGTGCAGGAGCTTGTTCGAAGCAAACTGACATCCGTACAGCGCATTGAGGTTACCAGGGCGTATATGGAGGAGAATGAAGTACTAGAGAATGTAATCGCCTGCGATCTTGCCAATATACGTCAGACTTTGGAGGAAATACCACACGATGTTTTTTATGAAGCGATTGATGCAATTGTGTCGGCAAGAAGGGTGTATCTATTTGGTGCCGGAAGCTGCCGGTCACTTGCAATGTTTACCGCCTATTATCTTAAGATGCTCATGCTGGATGTACAATTGATATATACATCTAGTGAAACCGAGATTTTTGAGGAAATGCTTCATATCAATTCTCAGGACGTCGCACTTGGTATCAGCTTTCCTCGATATTCCAGCAAGTCGGTAAAAGCAATGCATTTTGCGTCATCAAGGAATGCCAAAGTTGTGGCAATTACCGATAGTAAAATGTCGCCGATCGCTGAATTCGCAAATTATTTACTGCTTGCACACAGTGATATGGCAACCATCGTTGACTCACTGGTGGCTCCGTTAAGTATAATAAATGCTATGATTGTTGCAATATCACTAAAGAAAAAGGATGCTATAACACACAGGCTTACAGAGCTTGAGAAGCTTTGGGAAGAACATGAAGTATATCAGAAATTTCCCGAAACTTAGGGCTGCTGAAAGGATTTGATTCTATTACATCATCGGGTAAACAAATGGTTCTGGTTGTAGGTGGCGGCGCTGCAGGTTTAATCGCCGGTGCCGTTGCCGCGGAGAGAGGTCTTAGCGTTACCGTCTTGGAACGGAATGAGCGTATGGCACGCAAGCTCATGATTACAGGAAAAGGACGCTGTAACATTACTAATAATTGTAGTATCGGTGAATTTATATCAAATGTTCCCGAAAACGGCCGCTTTTTATATAGCTCACTTACTGCGTTTACACCCCAAAAATTGATGGGGCTGTTGGAAGAGCAGGGGCTTTCAATAAAAACAGAACGCGGTAACCGCGTGTTTCCATCTTCGGATAGGGCCCGAGATGTTGTCGATACATTGGTATCTTATGCCAGGAAGGCCGGATGCAGATTCAAAAACGGTCGTGCCGCGGAATTGATTCTTGCAGATAGTCAATGCAAAGGCGTAAAACTTGAGAGTGGGGAAAGGCTGTCTGCCGATTCTGTAATAATATGCACAGGTGGCTTGTCATATCCACTGACAGGATCAACAGGTGACGGATACACCTTTGCAAAGCAGGCAGGACATACAATTATACCCGGACGTCCATCTCTGGTCCCGCTTGTTTCGTCTGACGAATGGTGCAGAGATGTTCAGGGCTTGTCTTTGCGCAATTGTTCTCTCAAAGTTAAGGATAACCAAGCTGGTAAAATTATTTATAAGGATTTCGGTGAAATGCTGTTTACGCATTTCGGTGTATCAGGCCCGATGATCCTAAGTGCAAGTGCACATATGCGAAAAATGCAGCCAGGGCGTTATACAATTTTGATTGATCTCAAACCTGCTCTTACACCGGAACAGCTGGATGCACGGCTTCTAAGAGACTTTGAACAAAATAAAAACCATGATTTCGCAAATTCGCTGGGTGCTCTTCTGCCGCGTTCACTGTGCCCGGTTGCAGTGTCACTTTCGGGAATTGACCCGCATATTAAATGTAATTCCATTACAAAAGAACAGCGCAGAAGGTTTGGAGAAATGCTGAAATCACTGCCGGTAACCATTTCAGGATTCCGTCCGGTTGAAGAAGCCATTATAACCTCGGGTGGGGTAAAGGTTACCGAAATTGATGCCAAGACGATGCAATCAAAGATAGTAAAGGGTTTATATTTTGCCGGAGAAATTCTTGATGTGGATGCGTACACAGGCGGGTTTAATCTTCAGATTGCATTTTCAACCGGAGCGGCAGCAGGAAGTCATGTGCTGGAATAAAAAATAATTCTTGACGTTTCAAAATTGTTGGTTAGAAAACGCTAAGAATCGGTTTTATGTCCTTACGGACGTAAAACCCAGAAAGGACATGGATATAATGAGTAAACCGTTCTCTATTGCAATTGACGGCCCGTCAGGAGCTGGAAAGAGCACCATTGCAAAGCGATTGGCAAAGGATATGGGGATTCTTTATGTTGATACCGGAGCTTTATATCGTGCAATTGGTTATGAAGTATTGAATCGCGGGGGCAAACCCGATAATCCATCCTTTGTGGAAGGGATGCTTCCAGATCTAAAGATTGAGCTCAGGCACAGCGACGGTTCGCAGCGCGTATATATTAATGATGAGGATGTCACCCATAGGATTAGAACGCCGGATGTTTCCATGGCTGCATCTGCGGTTTCGGCAATTCCTGCAGTTCGCCGATTTTTATTTGACCTACAAAGGGACATCGCGAACAAAAATGATGTTATAATGGATGGACGAGATATAGGCACCGTTGTTCTTCCATATGCTGATGTGAAAATATTTCTGACAGCTTCGGCAGAAGACCGTGCAAAACGCAGGTATGACGAATTAATATCAAAAGGCGTTGAAACATCCTATGAAGATGTTCTGTCAGATATGATAAAGCGCGATTACGATGACTCCCATCGTGAGACAGCGCCCCTTAAGGCTGCTGATGATGCGGTTACTGTTGATACATCGGGGAATACCTTGGAGCAGTCAGTAGATATTCTAAAAGAAATAATCCAAAGTATTAATTCAAAAAGCAAAGGGTTTTATCTGCCAAAAGAATAGCATCCATAGAGGAAAAATCGGAAAGGACATTGTTTTAATTATGAGATTTGGTCGTTTTTTATTATGGCTGGTTCGACCCTTATTTTATCTTCTTTTCCCATACAAACTATCAGGATTGGAGAATATTCCTGCTTCAGACGGCAAGCCGCTTATTCTATGTTCCAATCATATATCAAACATCGATCCGGTTTTTCTCCTTATGGGTTTCAAGCACAGACCAATACACTACATGGCAAAAGCGGAGCTTTTTAAAGGGCCTCTCGCCACATGGTTTTTTTCAAACGTTTTTGGTGCCTTTCCTGTTAATAGAGGAAAAGGAGATACCGGTTCACTTGATACCGCCGAGCGAATTGTGCGTGAGGGCAAGCTAATGGGTATTTTTCCGGAAGGTACGCGCTCAAAAGACGGAAAGCTTGGTCGTGCAAAGTCTGGGGCTGCATTAATCGCAGCCCGAACAGGTGCAGATATTCTGCCTGTCGCAATTAAAACCAAAGAACAGAAGGTTCGCTTGTTTCGCAAAACACTTATTTATGTCGGGAAACCAATTTCATCTGCTGAGCTCCATTTGGATAGTCAAAATCCTGATTTAAGGTATGCTTCTCGCCTTATTATGGAACGTATCGCTGTTATGATGGGGTAGAAGTCGGATAGAAAGGCATGATTTTTAAATTGAACATATTGTTAGCAAAATCAGCCGGGTTTTGTTTTGGCGTAAGTAAAGCGGTGGATACGGTTAACCAACTGCTTGATAGCGGAGAACGGGTATCTACACTGGGACCCATCATTCACAATCCGCAGGTGGTTGCCGGGTTTGAAGAACGGGGCGTTGGTATTGTAAGCTCATCAAAAGATACACCTGAGGATACAGTTCTTGTAATTCGTTCGCATGGTGTTTCCCGGGAAGTATATGAAGAAATTCAAAAGAGTGGGATCAGGGTTTGTGATGCAACATGCCCGTTTGTTTCCAAGATACATCGTATCGTTGCCCGTGAATCATTGAATGGTGCGACGGTAATCATAGCCGGTAATCCAGGTCATCCGGAGGTCACCGGTATATGCGGTCATTGCTCGGGCGCTTCATTTGTTGTTTCCACTCCTGAGGATCTAGTAGAGCTGGCCCAAAAAAAACTTGTTAATCCTTCTGATAAAATCATTATGGTAGCGCAAACTACTTTTAACGCTTCAATATGGGAAAAATGCGCGAAAATTGCAAAAAAACTCTATACAAACCTTATGATTTTTGATACAATATGTAATGCTACTGCCGAGCGGCAGAATGAAGCCACCGAACTTGCTAAAAAAAGCGATCTTATGGTGATTGTCGGAGGGCGTGAAAGTTCAAACACTGCGAAGCTCAGGGATGTTTGTTCGGATTACTGTCCTACGTTTCTTATCGAAACTGCGGACGAGCTTAACCCCTCGATGTTTCAGGGTGTTCAGACGGTTGGTATAACCGCCGGTGCTTCTACGCCTGCCGATATTATAAAGGAGGTACTTTCAACCATGTCCGAAATTATCAGCACAAATGAAAACGAAATCAAAGAAGCACAATCCTCAGTCGAAACCACACAGGATGTAGTGACAACTCCATACGAGGTTGATGTGGATTCAAATGTGGCGGATGCTCCGGAGAAATCGTTTGAGGAAATGAGCTTCGAAGAAGCACTTGAGGCATCTCTTCAAAGCTTGAGCACAGATGAAAGGGTACGCGGCGTGGTTGTCGGGATTGCACCAAATGAGGTGCAGGTAGAGGTTGTTGGCCGTAAGCAGACCGGGTATATTCCGGTAAATGAGCTTTCGGCTGACCCGAATGTAAATCCTGAAGAAGTCGTTACAATCGGGGAAGAACTTGATCTGTTAATTATGCGTACAAACGACCAGGAAGGCACCATCATGCTCTCCAAAAAACGGATCGATGCCCTTAAAGGCTGGGACAAAGTTGTTAAGGCAGAAGAGAGCGGAGAGATTCTTGACGGAGTAATTACAGATGTAATAAAAGGCGGCGTTTTGGCTGTTACAAATGGTGTTCGTGTATTCATACCGGCATCTCATGCTTCTGCTTCTCGTATGGAGGATCTTACTCCCTTGTTAAAGCAACAGGTGCGCTTTAAGATAATTGAAACAAATAAGAACCGCCGCCGTGCAGTTGGATCGATTCGTCTGGTTGCTCGTGAAGAACGCAAGAAAAAGGAAGATGCTTTCTGGGCTACGGTGGAGGTTGGACAAAGGTTTACAGGCGTTGTCAAGTCCCTGACATCCTACGGTGCATTTGTGGATCTTGGCGGTGTAGACGGTATGATTCATATATCCGAGCTTTCATGGAAGCGGATTAAGCATCCTTCGGAGATTGTCAATGTAGGCGACACGGTTGATGTTTACATCCGGGATCTTAATGCTGAAAAGAAGAAAATATCTCTAGGCTATCGTAAATCAGAGGATAATCCGTGGGAAATCTTTAAAACAAATTATCCTGTCAGCTCGATTGTGAATGCAAAAATCGTGGGCATGACCACATTCGGTGCTTTTGCACAGATTATACCGGGTATTGATGGACTGATTCATATTTCACAGATTGCCGATCGGCGGATTGATAAGCCACAGGATGAGCTTGAAATTGGTCAGGAAGTTTCGGTAAAAATAATAAAAGTAGATTATGAAAATAAAAGAATCAGCCTTTCAATTCGCGCCCTGTTAGAGAAAGCTGATGAAGAGGAACAGGCTGAAAAAGAAGAAACAAAAGAAGAACCTGTTATTGAAGAGGTTGCAAAAGAAGAACCTGTTAATGAGGAGACTATAGCCGAAGAGCCGGTAACAGAAGATTCAGCCTCTGCTCAGGAATAACTTCAGGTATTGAAAACACCGTGTGCAAATCTGCACACGGTGTTTCATCAAGGTAGATCGCTCTATTCTCCATATGCTTCAATAGGGGAGATGTGCAAAAACTCTTATATGTTGTGCGGTTTGCTAATTTATGATACCATTGGATAACAGTATGATGTTTTGGATGTGTAGGAATGAATGAAAAGATAACACCACCGGTTTATGCCCAAATTGCGTTGGATGTTGCAAACAGAATTGCACGTGGGGATCTTAAGGAAAATACAAAACTGCATGGGAGATCCGTTTTGTCTTCTGAATATGGTGTATCTCCCGAAACAATCCGACGGGCGTTGAGGCTGCTTGAGGATATGCATATTGTACAAGTGAAGCAAAACAGTGGTACCATAGTTAAATCTGCAGAACATGCAAGAATATATGTTGAAAAATTTAATGAGCAAAATGATGTACGTGCTTTATATCGAAAATTGAAAAGCCTAATCGCGCAACAGCGTGAAATAAATAATCATATATTTGAAATAGCTAACTTAATAGTCAGGACCAGCGATAAGTTCTCAAAATCAAATCCTTTCCAAAATTTCGAAATTGATATTCCTGATGAATCGCCGATTGTTGGAAAGAATTTTCAAGAACTTAAGTTTTGGCAGGAAACAGGAGCTACCATTATTGCAATACGCAGGGATGATAGTATTATCCTGTCACCAGGTCCGTATGTAGTTATAAATTCCGGCGATACTTTAATTTTTGTTGGTGACATTTCCACCATTGAACGGGTAAATGATCTGGTTCTGGGTCGTTAAATTGGATTCCAACGCGGAATGATACCGTACTTTACACCATCGATAAACAGGCACTTTCGCGTAAGCGAAAGTGCCTGTTTCCTTGTTGAGGGTATACTTAGATTGCACAGGATATTATACCGCTCATGTGGTTAAATCCCGTACCTGTAGATTTCTGCATGAAATATTAATCGAAATAATATGAATGTCAATGTTGTTTTAGGATATTAACAAAATAAGTTATAAAGTATCCATTATCGATTACATTAAATTGCAGAATTGGATTATGATTTTTGCATGTGAAACCCGCATTTTTTTGGATTTTTTACCTGAAGCGTTGACAGATTAAAGAACATCGTATATAATGCTAAAAGTGACAACTTCAAAATATATTGGAGGTTGTCACTTTTTGTTCAATAAGATTATGTGTAAGGGAGAGTGCTTATGTCAAAGGTTGAGGTCAAAGGTTTATATAAAATATTCGGTACAACGCCGAAAAAGATACTTCCTATGATAAAAAAAGGTATGTCGAAAGACGAAATCCTGAAAAAGACCGGTCACGGTATCGGTGTTAATAATGCAAACTTTAATGTTGAAGAAGGCGAAACGTTTGTGGTGATGGGGCTTTCCGGAAGCGGAAAGTCTACGCTGATTAGATGTTTAAATTATCTGATTGAACCTACATCCGGTGAGATTTGGATTGACGATAAGAATATTGTCGGATGCAGCAAAGAAGATTTAATGGAGATACGCAGAAAAAAGATAGCAATGGTATTTCAAAACTTTGCTTTGCTGCCGCATCGTACTATCCTGGACAACATCGCTTTCGGATTGGAAATACAAAACATGGACGTAAATAAAAGACGGGAAAAGGCATCTGAAATGCTTGAGCTTGTAGGTCTAAAAGGGTATGGGGAATCCTACCCTTCACAGCTTAGCGGTGGTATGCAGCAAAGGGTTGGGCTTGCACGTGCTTTGGCAACCGATCCCGATATTCTTTTAATGGATGAAGCCTTCAGCGCACTCGATCCTCTGATAAGAAAAGAAATGCAAATTGAACTGCTGAAGCTTCAGTCCAAAATGAAAAAAACCATTATATTCATTACCCATGATTTGGACGAAGCATTAAAAATCGGCGACAGAATTGCAATCATGAAAGACGGAAATATCATTCAGATTGATACTCCTGAAGAAATACTTAAAAATCCTGCTGATGATTACGTAAAAGAATTCGTTCAAGATGTAAACCGCGCTAAAGTGGTTACCGCATCAACAATTATGAGAGATCCGGATACCGTCGTCTATTCAAAGGACGGGGCTAGAATTGCAGTAAGAAAAATGAAGGAAGCATCGATATCCAGTATTTTTGTCACAGACAGGGAGCGTCATTTAAAAGGGATTCTTACGATTGACGATGCGACCAACCTTCTGAAATCCGGTAAGGATAATTTGGATTCAATTATTCATAAGGATATCAGCACTGTTTCTCCTGATACTGCGATTGAGGATTTAATGCAGTACTTTATCAATTCAAAATATCCTGTTGCGGTAACAGATGAAGAAAACAAGCTGCTGGGAATCATATTCAAGGTTTCCGTTTTAGCCGGTATTCTGGGGGAGGATATTGTAAATGTTTAGAATTCCGATTGGTGATTTTGTTGAAACCGTAATTGACTGGCTTACAGAAAATTTATCAGTGTTTTTTGATGCAATAAAAAGCATTTTGGAGTCTATTGTTCAAGGTTTTGAATTTGTTTTTACACTCATTCCTTTTTTTATAACCATACCGATACTGGCACTGATTGCTTGGAGGGTTTCCGGTAAAGGTACAGCTGCTTTCACAGTGATCGGGATGCTTCTAATCAAGTCGATCGGTCTTTGGTCAAATACCATGTCGACGCTTGCACTGGTTTTTACATCTACCTTTATCGCGATTGTTGTTGGTTTGCCGATAGGTATCTGGATGTCAAGAAGTAATACAGTGGATAAGGTAGTTCGTCCGATTCTTGACTTTATGCAGACAATGCCAGCCTTTGTGTACTTGATACCAGCCGTTTATTTTTTTGATCTTGGAAAAGTGCCGGGGGCAGTCGCAACCGTCATCTTTGCAATGCCTCCGATTGTACGGCTGACAAACCTTGGTATACGCCAGGTTCCTGAGGATGTTATAGAAGCTTCACGATCGTTTGGTTCAACGGCAGGGCAACTGCTGTATAAAGTTCAAATTCCTCTTGCCAAACCAACGATATTGGCTGGACTGAATCAAACCATTATGCTTTCACTTTCGATGGTTGTTATCTCATCAATGATTGGTTCCGGCGGATTGGGGGATGTGGTATTGAAAGGCATTACGCAGATGAAGGTCGGCCTTGGGTTTGAAGGAGGGCTGGCAGTTGTTATACTAGCAATGATTCTTGATAGAATCACACAAGGATTTGGAAAAAACACGTCAAAATCAAGGAAATAACTTTGTTATATCGTCTCAATTACTTTATTATGAATCCTTTTGGGTTTTACACCCCGTAGTCTCTGCTGAGGGAAAGGATCAAACTTTGGTTTACATACAAATCGCAAACCAATTTCCGGATGATTATCAGGCGTGATTGAGATTTTATAAATAATTTTTTTGGAAAGGATGAGAGATTTGAAGAGAATCTTGGCGCTGCTAGTCAGCGTAATGCTAACTTTGGGGGTAATAACAGGCTGCTCGGGCGGCAAAGCAGACACAAAGACGGTAAAGCTTGGCTATGTGAACTGGGCAGAAGGCGTTGCAATGACACACCTGGTCGCTGCTGTTCTTGAAGATAAAATGGGCTATGAGGTTGAGACTACCATGGCAGATGTAGCACCTATCTTTACATCAGTAGCCAGTGGAAATACAGATGCATTTCTTGATGTATGGCTGCCGGTTACCCACGAGGAGTATTTAAAGGAATACGGTGACGATCTGATTGATCTTTCCGTTATTAACGGAAATGCTCGAATCGGTCTTGTGGTCCCGTCATATGTTAATATTAGCAGTATTGAAGAATTAAATGGCAATAAGGATCTTTTTGACGGGAAAATAATCGGCATCGATTCAGGTGCAGGAATTATGGGAGCCGCAGAAAGAGCGATTGACGAATATGACATGGACTTAGAACTGATGACAGGCAGCGAAGCTGCAATGACCGCTTCATTAAGAAAAGCAATTGACGATAAGAAACCCGTAGTCGTAACAGGCTGGGCGCCTCACTGGAAGTTTGCACGCTGGGATTTGAAATTCCTTGATGATTCGAAAGGAACATTCGGTGCGACAGAGGAAATTCACTGCATTACAAGAAAAGGTCTCGCGGAAGACATGCCGGAGGTATCCAAGCTTTTGGAGAACTTCAAAATGTCTGACAGCGAGCTTGGTGATTTGATGGGTGCAGTAGAAGACAGCGACAAAGAACCGCTTGAGGCTGCACGTGATTGGATGAACAAAAATACAGATTTTGTAGATTCAATCTTACCCAACTAACCACGATACAGAGATGCCTGAAAAGGCTATAATAATAAGCTGTGAGTTTTGGCTCACAGCTTATTATTATGCTATTTTCCCTTGCATAACTCGACAAAATTTACTATGACATTTGAGAAAACAACTATAAAATATAGATAGATGAGTGCAGTGTAATATTGAAAAGTTATACTTGTTATACTTATCTAGGTGTTTTTTATTAAATACATATGTAAGGGTGGGTATGTCATGGAGGTACAACAGCAACCGCAGGAAACTATGGTTAATTCCGGTGCGCAGCAAGCTCCCGTTTCCCCGAAAAGCAGATTAGCAGCATTTCTCCTAGCCTTTTTTCTTGGAACTCTTGGGATTCACAGATTTTATGTCGGCAAAATCGGAACCGGTGTAATATGGCTATTAACCCTTGGTTGTTTGGGCATTGGAGCACTGGTAGACTGGATTATGATTCTTTGTGGATCATTTAAAGACAAACAGGGATTACCATTAACCAAATGGAATGATTAACCGAGAGGTTCCGTAAACCGCAAAAGGGTATGAAAGTACCTGTTTATCCACAGACTGACAGCGGATGCTATGCGCATCCGCTGTTTATTGTCTCAACGACTGGTATAAAACCTTCGCCCACTTGGAAGCGGAGGTTTTATACTTTTGGCTTGTAGCATCGAGGGGAGTTGAGTTATTAATAAATGGCTGCCTGTTGTTGTCCCACAACTCAACTGTAACATATCAATTTTCATCCTACAAATTAGAGTAGAATCGCTTAAAAACACGGTTTTCTACCTTTGAATCAACATTTTACTTTTAAGATTATATAAATTATGGTATACTTTGAAATGGTAGAATTCTCATAAAAGTTCATTTAGTCGAAAGGAATACGTTTAATGCAGAGCTTTGTGACAAATTCTCCTGCCGAAACCGAAGCTGTCGGGGCATTGCTTGCCGGGAAACTTAAAGGCGGTGATGTAGTGGCGCTGTATGGCGGGCTGGGTATGGGAAAAACGGCATTTGTGCGAGGATTGGCATTTGGTTTGGGCCTAAACGCTGAAGTGTCCAGCCCAACCTTTGCGCTGGTG
>DHOG01000125.1:45729-47165 GCA_002410715.1 Ruminococcaceae bacterium UBA5396
GCCCAACCTTTGCGCTGGTGCATGATTATGGAGGAAGCCCTCCGCTTGTCCATTTTGATATGTATCGGGTATCGGGGTGGGATGATTTGTATTCCACAGGTTTTTTTGATTATATGGATTCGGGCGCAATTCTTGTGATCGAGTGGAGCGAGAATATAGAGGCGGCCCTTCCCGAAAATACAACGCGTGTCAGAATTGAACAGCTTACTATAAATCAGCGGCGTATTGAATTGTACAAGCCTGTCTAGGGCGGATAATTTTCTGTTTGAAAGGTTGCAATACTAGCTTATGAAAATATTGGCGATAGAATCCTCGGCAGGACCTGCTTCCTGTGCGGTTTATCAGGATGGAAAGGTGCTTTCCTTTTCTTATGTTAACACCGGTCTAACACACAGCCAGACATTGATTCCGATGGTTAATAATATGCTGGTCAGCGCGGGGGTTTGTATTAGGGATATTGATTATTTGGCGGTTGCGGCAGGCCCGGGATCTTTCACAGGCGTTCGCATAGGAGTTGCGGCTGTAAAAGGAATTGCATTTACGGATGGGATACCTTGCATTGGTGTATCAACACTTGCGGCCATGGCACGATTGACCGAGGGAATTCCGTTTGAAGGACTGATATGCGCCGCAATGGATGCAAGATGCAATCAGGTGTATACCGCACTGTTTGAAAATAATAATGGAGATATCAAGAGGCTGACAGATGATAGCGCTCTACATCTAGACGAATTAAAAAAACAAGTAGAATTATATAAAAAAAGGGTACTTTTTATTGGCGATGGGGCACAATTGTGTTATAATGCCTTTGGTTTATCCGTACCTAATGTTTATCTTGCACCTCCGGATTTTCGTTATCAAAATGCCATAGGTGTTGCAATCGAGGCAGCCAAAATGACCGATTGCGCTGTTCCCCCCGATCGATTAATGCCGACATATCTTCGGCTTCCGCAGGCGGAACGAGAGTTAAAGAGACGCCAATGGGAACAGTAAACAAAATCCGGCAGCGGTGAGGGCGGATATTTGATTTGAGTGAAATATTGAAAGGAATTGAAATGTATGAACGACTTTGAAACACAACCCTTGAAACCGTTTATCGCCGACCATCCGCTTATTCAGCACAAGGTTACACTTCTACGTGATAAGAAAACAGGTTCAAAGCAGTTCCGCGAACTGATTCAAGAAATAACCGAGCTGATGTGCTACGAAGCTACTCGGGATCTCCCAACCTGTGAAATAGAGATTGAAACCCCAATCACTCCGATGAAATCCAAGGTGATTGCCGGAAGAAAGCTGGCTTTTGTACCCATCCTGAGAGCCGGGCTCGGAATGGTTGATGGTGCGATAGAATTGGTTCCGGCCGCCAAAGTCGGACATATCGGGCTTTATCGCGATCCCAGTACGTTAAAGCCTGTTGAATATTACTGCAAGCTGCC
>DHOG01000125.1:47401-47622 GCA_002410715.1 Ruminococcaceae bacterium UBA5396
CCATGCTGGCAACCGGTGGTTCCGCTGTCGATGCAATCTCCCGGATAAAGCTGCGCCAACCCCGCAGCGTGAAGTTTATGTGCATTATTGCTGCGCCCGAAGGCCTTTCCGAATTGACCCGTGTGCACCCCGATGTACAGGTTTATTGTGCCGCGCTTGACAGCCATCTAAATGATCATGGTTATATTGTTCCCGGTCTTGGTGATGCCGGTGACCGTATT
>DHOG01000125.1:47765-54399 GCA_002410715.1 Ruminococcaceae bacterium UBA5396
TGGTGATGCCGGTGACCGTATTTTTGGAACAAAATAGGATATGAAGAAAAACAAGCGAAATATACTGTTGCCCGCGATTGCGGCAAGTCTAGCCGGTATCGGTCTTTACGCCGACAACAAAAGGGTGAACATTGAAGAAATACCGATTAAGCTAAACGGGCTACCCGATGCGTTTAACGGCTTTCGCATTGCCCATATATCTGATTTGCATTTGCCCAACTGTGTCCGTAGTCCGCAAAAATTGTCAGAATTGGTTCGGAAGATTCGCCCTGACATGATTGCGTTGACAGGGGATTTGGTGGATAGATTCAGCTATTTTGACGCTGACGGGCTGCAATTGGTTGCTGCCAAACTGGCTGATATCGCGCCATGCTATGCGGTGATCGGTAACCACGAGGTAAAGTCCGGGGTTGTCAATGAATGGACAAATATTCTAAGACAATCCGGAGTTACCGTGCTGAATGTGAATCCGGTATGTATACAGCGGGGTGAATCGAAAATCGCTCTTCGGGGCTTGCCGGATGGCAGCACTGCCGGATTATTCAGATTGGGCAGCAGCGGGCTTACCGAAATTGTGCTTTCGCATTATCCCGAAAATATGCAGCAGTATGCCAGTGCAGGTTTGCAGCTGGTTTTAGCAGGTCATGCCCATGGAGGGCAGTGGCGGTTGGGGGGCAAAGGTCTGATCTCGCCCGGGGAGGGACTGTTCCCGAAATTTACAAACGGGCTATACACCCAAAATGGTACGCAGATGGTGGTAAGCCGCGGTCTTAGAAGAGGGGTACCTGTCCGCATATTCAACGCCCCTCATTTGCCTGTGGTTGTTCTCTATAGCAACGTATGATTGTGACGGTTCATATTACCTATATAAACAGTCATCTATCTGTTTTTGGTACTTTCTAATATAAGCATAGGGGGCGGTAAAATGAAATTCATTTTACCGCCCCCTTTTAACTAGAAGTTTAATCCTTATGCTCAGGCCCGTTTGTGATGTTTTGTGCATCTATTTCCTGTCTGATATGTCTGCTTTTTTTGATTGATTTGCGAGTTGCAAAAGCAACTATAAGTGCAATTGCGGCAAGAATCAGCAGGTAGGGAGAAGCGCTGATAATCCAGATAAACAGCCTGCGGGCGCCTTTCCCAATTGAAGACAGGTTTTTGGAAATGTTGTTTCCGATTTCCTGCCACATGGAAAGCTTTTCGGTCGGCGTAACACGCTCTACTTCGTAAACATTCATGGTAACGGTACTGTAATCGATTAAATCATCATATGTACGAAGCTTTGATTCATAGGATTCCAGCTCGTAACGTACATCGGTCAAATGATTTTGAATTGTAAGGATATCATTTAGATTGTCGGCCTTCTTTAGGAGTGCAAGCAAGCTTTCGTGTTCGGTTCTAAGCGCTTTTATGTGGCTTTGAATATCCACATAATCCATTGTCACATCCTGTGTACCTTCCGTCCTCGATGTGACATTACCGAGAGAAGAAATATTGCCTGTAAAGCTGTCTAATTTATCCGCCGGAATACGTATCACAATGCTTGCCCTACGATCAGAATCCACCTTATAACTGTTGCCGTTTATATCGGACTTTTGAATGAATCCGCCGCACTTGCTGATTTCGATGTCAAGGTTTTGCATGAACTTGTCGAATTCTCTGGTTTCAATGGTCAAAGTTACATCTTTAATCAACTTGCGTGTTTTAAGGTCTTTGTTTGTGTTTTCGGATAGCTGTTTAGCACCTTTAGAGTCGGATACATCTTTTGCCAAACCATCCTCTTCTGCGTACTCATATTCGGAGTTTACTCCTCTGTTGTCCATACTGCCGGGCATTCTACTGCTGCAAGCAGTTACCAGCAGGCACAATGCCGCAAAGAGACAAATAGGCAACAATTTCCTTTTCAATACAGCGACCCCCTTAATTGTTAATAAAGTAAAATGGTAATGGTGTCTATAGAGTATCATATCACATAATTTAATCTATTTCACTAAATAATATACCGCTTAGCGGTTTCTGATTACCTGTTAGCCGAAATCCCTTTAAAAATAAATAAGCAGTTGCTATAATATTGTAACAGAGGTGATTGGGTGAGGATACGCATTGAAGTGGTGGATGATCTGACGGAGGATGAAGTGCTGATTCGCTGCAGTCGGGTGAATGACACAGTTAATAAAATACATCATTTTATATTGGAACAGTCTCAATCCGGGTCTAAACTCATATTTTATAAGCAAAATCAGGAGTTTTATATTCTACTTGAAGAGGTATTATTTTTTGAAACCGATGGGGAACAGGTATACGCGCATACCAAAAATGATTCCTATCGTATCAAATACCGGCTTTATGAGTTGGAGGAGATTCTGCCGAAATGTTTTGTGCGTGCAGCCAAATCAACCATAATTAACATAACACACATATATTCAATTACGCGGAATCTTACATCATCCAGTCTGGTACGATTTATTAACAGTCATAAACAAGTATACGTGTCAAGGCGCTATTATCAGGGGTTGAAACAGCGCATGAATGAAAGGAGATCTATATGAAAAGCAAAAATTGGTTTTGGGGGATTTTATTTTTACTATCTGCTATCTTTGTGATTGCTAGTCAAGTGGATTCATTTAAGCGGATCGGTTTACTGAGCTATATTGCAACAGCGCTTTTGCTGGTTCTCGCTGGAATAAGTTTGTTTGACCTCAATTTTTTCGGCGCTTTTATTCCCCTTGCCTTTATCTACATGATTTTTCAGCAGCCACTTGGTATGGTTAGAATTTCGGCCTGGCTGCTGCTATTTGCGGCGGTGCTCACAAGCATTGGATTTAGCATCCTCTTCCGCAGACATCCCAAGCACAAAGCTATTCGCTGCTGCAAGGGCAATGACAAAGGGAAATTCAGCTATGCATCTGATAAAATGGATGGAAACTTGGTTTATGCAAAAGTTTCCTTCGGATCATCTAGTAAATATGTCCACTCGGATTGTCTTAAAAGTGGAGAATTTCATGTTTCCTTTGGATTTATGGAGGTGTATTTTGACCAGGCTCAGCTAAGCCCGGAGGGTGCGGAGGTTTTTGTTGACGTCAGCTTTGGTGCAATTGAGCTTTATATTCCCAGACACTGGAATGTAGAGAATAATGTTCACGCCAGTCTTGGCGGGGTGGAAGAGGCAAGGCGGTTTAATAATGCATCCGAAAATTCCCCCAAACTAACCCTTACCGGCAATGTCTCTCTTGGCGGATTGGAAATCAATTACATTTAGAACTTATTATTAGGATACCACTTTGCCTTACATTTTGTGTTATAATATTTGCAACTATGGATTATTATAAAATCCGAGCGTTTTAATTCAAGGATATTAAAATAGAATTGAGGGGTTTCAGGTGGAATACAGAAGTATTGAAAAGCTGGGAATATCGGTTTCGCTGCTGGGTTATGGATGTATGAGATTTCCTACAAAGAAAGACGGTACGATAGACAGTGACGAGGCTGAAAAGCTTTTGGATCTAGCATATAAAAACGGAGTAAATTATTTTGATACCGCATATCCTTATCATGGCGGAGAAAGTGAGCCTTTTGTAGGCAAAGCGCTTTCCAAATATGAACGGAGCAGTTTTTATCTCGCAACCAAGCTTCCCGCATGGCAGATAAAAAGTCTTGATGATGCCAAACGCATCTTTCATGAGCAGCTTGAAAGGCTGGGAATGGAATATATAGATTTTTATCTGATTCACTCACTACATAAAAAGACATGGGATAAGATGGTGGAGCTTGGAATACCCGAATTCTGTGAAGAGCTAAAAGAACAAGGAAAAATCAGGTATATTGGATTTTCTTTCCATGATGAATATAAGGTGTTTGAAGAAATCCTTACATATAGACCATGGGATTTTTGTCAAATACAGCTTAATTACATGGATACCGAAGAACAGGCGGGTATGAAGGGCTACCATTTGGCCGAAAGTTTTGGAATTCCTGTTATCGTGATGGAACCGATAAAGGGCGGTCAGCTTGCATCACTACCCGATGAAATATCGGATGAGCTGCGAAAAGCCGACCCGAATGCTTCCAATGCATCATGGGCACTCAGATGGGTGGGAAGCCTGCCCAATGTAAGGGTGATCCTCAGCGGAATGTCTGCGATTGAACAGGTACAGGATAACCTGAAAACCTTTGAAAGTCCCAACCCGTTAAACCCATATGAGCAGCAGCTTATTTCAAGGGTGTCTGAGATGATGAACAGCAGAGTGAACAACGGATGTACGGGCTGCAACTATTGCATGCCGTGTCCAAAAGGCGTGAATATTCCGTTCAATTTCCGAATCTGGAATACATACGGCGTCTATCAGAATGCAGGTTCGGCAAGGTGGCAGTGGAAACATGAAATCGACGATTCGCAAAAAGCAATACATTGTGTATCATGCGGACTGTGTGAAAAGGCATGTCCGCAAAAAATTGAGATCCGAAAGGATTTAAAGAAGCTTCAAATTGAGCTTGACACTCTTGGATAAAACGGAAAGGCATTGATTTCTATGATACGTGTAAGGAAAGTAACAATCGGAGGGCTTTTTATAGCTTTATCCGTATTAATTCCGCAGGTGTTTCATCTGTTAGGTTCTGCCCAGCTTGGAAAGCTGCTTCTGCCGATGCATTTGCCGGTTCTTCTCGGCGGTTTTATACTGGGTCCGGTATTCGGATTAATTGTTGGCGCCGCGGCTCCTTTATTAAGTACAATTTTAACGGGTATGCCGGCTTTTGAGCGGCTGCCGTTTATGGTAATTGAGCTTGCGGCATATGGTTTTATAAGTGGCCTTGCCTATCGGACTCTGAGTTTTCGAAAGAGAAAGTTTGGGGTTATCATATCACTTGTAATTGCAATGTTTCTTGGAAGAGTGATTTACGCTCTTGCTCTGTTTATTGCTGCGGACTTTCTTCATATGACCGGAATTGGCGCTTCTGCGGTGCTGGAGTCGGTAATAACCGGTATATTCGGGATTATTATACAGCTACTACTTATCCCGTCTTTGATATTTGTCCTAGAGAGGAGTGGTTATTATGACAAGGTCACTGGAGAAGGCAAAAAGAATGTTACATGACGGTGATTATACTTTTGTAATGATAAGCAATGGAAAAGAATTTGTATCAACACAAACGGGAATCGCACCGTTGCTTTCAATTTTGAAGAATTCACCGGAATTAATGAAAGGCGCTTCAGCGGCGGATAAGGTGATAGGAAAAGCAGCTGCCTTGCTGCTTTTATACGGAGAAGTACGTGAAATATATGCGGACACAGTCAGTAAACATGCCCTTTCTTTACTCAGTCAGGCAGGGGTTACGCTGCATTATGGTGAGACGGCGCCCTTTATTATGAACAAAAACGGAACGGGAATATGTCCAATGGAGCAGCGTGTTTTAGAAATTAGCGATCCCGTTATATGCTATGAAGTGCTGTCAAATTTATGATGTAGAAGCTTTTGTATGGCGGTATTCAGTGGGAGTCATTCCGCAATGTTTTAGAAAGACCTTGCTAAAATAATTTTGATCATTATAACCGCATTCGTGCGCAATCTCCTTTACTGTTTTTAAAGTTCCGTATAATAGCCCTTTTGCCGTTTGAATGCGTACATGTGTCAAGTATTCAATGATACCAACGCCGTAACTTGCCTTAAAAGATGTCATTAAGCTTGTGCGGCTGCAGAAAAATTTGAGACAGATACTTTCAATCGTAATGTTTTCAGAAAAATGATGCTCCAGATATTCTTTTACTTTTTCAGTGATATCGGACTTGTTCAAATGAAATCGATTGCTTAGGGTAATGTACTGTGCACAGATATCCAGTATCTTCATACACGACAAAATTTTATCTATGCTGCATACGCTGACAGAATCGACGGCCTCAAAGACAGCATTGTTATCGTTTATTATATTTTGTGCGTTTTGTATTAATGTTTCTTTGCTGCCCTCACTCCCGTCTATCGACTGTCCCATCATCAAGTAACCCACGATTGTTCCGAGTATGTACAAAGGGGCAACGGCTTCATATAAGCCGAAACAGCATTTGTAAAGATATACTTCAGGGTTCTTTCCTACATGTTCAAAAGCGCGTCTGTCATTTTCAACACACATGCATCTGCCTTTTTCGTTACTCTGTACCATGCGGCAATAAGGGGATATGCTTTTGGGATACGCTTCAATTTCCTGGAATTTTGTATCATGAATTGAAATACGAAACCCGGAAATGTTATGCAGTTCCCGCAATACCGATAGCATTTCAAGCCTGTCTTCCTGAATCATAGATGTCTCCCTTTCATGGCTTTATAGGAAAATAGTTTTTATTGAACGATAATACCAAATACAACCCTATTTTACATAGAAAAATGTTGTTTTGCAAGATATAATTTCAATAGTGAATAAAATATCGGAAAGGTATGTAGATACATGAAAAAAACGCTGGTTATTATGGCGGCAGGCATGGGCAGCAGATATGGCGGCTTGAAGCAAGTGGATACGGTTGGCCCGTGCGGCGAATTAATTATAGACTATTCCATATATGACGCACAAAGGGCCGGGTTTAATAAGGTCGTATTTATAATTAAAGAAGAAAATGATGCTATATTCCGTGAGGCTATAGGAGACC
>DHOG01000125.1:54531-68266 GCA_002410715.1 Ruminococcaceae bacterium UBA5396
GGCTATAGGAGACCGTATCGCAAAATTCACGGAGGTATCCTATGTTTATCAAAGAATTGACCATCTCCCGGAAGGGTTTAAGGTTCCGGATGGCAGAGTTAAACCTTGGGGCACAGCACACGCGGTCATGAGCTGTATCGGTAAGGTAAATGAACCGTTCGTTGTGATTAATGCAGATGACTTTTATGGGTATGAGGCATTTAAAAAGCTGGCAGAATGGCTTGATACAGCTGATTTGGAAAGCAAGCCTGCCAAATATTGTATGGCGGGATACATACTCAAAAATACGCTGACGGAAAACGGACATGTTGCAAGAGGCATCTGCAGCGTTGATGAAAACGGCATGCTCGCTGATGTAAACGAGCGTACGAAAATCATGAGACGTGAAGGCAAGATTCAATATACAGAGGATGACGAAAATTGGGTTGACCTTGATGAAAACTGCATTGTTTCAATGAACTGCTGGGGGTTTCCGCCTTCGTTTTTGAAAGAAACATCGGTTAGATTCAGAGATTTTCTTCTTTATAATGAAAATGACTTATCAAAGGCGGAATTTTTTCTTCCTTTTGTAGTAAAGGATATGATTAAGCAGGGGCTTTGTACGGTCAGTGTCCTGAAAACCTCAGACAAATGGTTTGGCGTGACCTATCGTGAAGATAAGGAATCTGTAGCAGAAGCGATTTCAGAAATGGTAGCTGCAGGTGAATATCCTGCTCCGCTTTGGAATTAATTTTGAGGAAAGGTTTAGGTGCATTATGCCGCAAATTGAAGCGATTGTTTCACAGTTTATTGCTGACGACACTTTTTTACACAGCTTGCCATATGGGGAAGGGCATATTAACGATACATACTCGATTTGTATGCAAAAGCCGGATGGTAGTATATATCGTATGATATTGCAAAGAATTAATCATAATGTTTTTGCAGATCCTGCCGGTCTTATGAGAAATATATATGGCGTAACGCAGTTTTTGAAGAAAAAGATTGCCACCTACAACGGAGATGTAATGCGAGAGACTTTGACTGTCATTCCTACAAAAAGTGGGGATATTTATTATATTGATCCAGACGGACACTACTGGCGCATGTACGTATTTGTAGAAAATACGGTGACATATCAAAGCTGCCGAGATGAACAGGATTTTTATAATTGCGGGGTAGCGTTTGGCAATTTTCAGCGCCTTCTTTCTGATTATAATACAAACGATTTGATAGAGACAATTCCTGATTTTCACAATACAATTAAACGTTTTGACGCGCTGAAAGAAGCGATAAATAACGACAAAGTCGGTAGAGTAAAATATGTTCAGGATGAGATAGCGTTTGCACTTGAGCGGGAAAAGGATGCCGGAGTGTTGATTGAAATGCTTGATGAATCAACAATCCCTTACAGAGTTACCCATAACGATACAAAACTGAACAATATACTGATTGACAAAGAAAGCGGGAAAGGTATTTGTGTGATTGATCTTGATACCGTGATGCCCGGCGCTGCTGCATTTGATTTTGGGGACAGCATCCGATTTGGCGCAAGTACGGCTGCTGAGGATGAAACAGATCTGGATAAAGTCAGCATGAGCCTCAGGCTGTTTGAAGTGTTTGCTGATGGTTACTTAAGTGTTGCCGGAGAGTTTTTGACACCAAAGGAAGTCGAAAGTCTGGCTGTCGGTGCCAAAATAATGACATTTGAGTGTGGAATCCGTTTTCTGACCGATTATCTCAGTGGGGACACTTATTTTAAAATTCATCGACAGAACCATAACCTGGAAAGATGCCGTACACAATTTAAACTGGTTGGTGACATGGAACTGAAAATGGATCAAATGCAGGCAATAATTAAAAGGTATGCAAAGATTGATACTATTTCGTAAATGAAGGGAAGAGATAGGTATGAAAGTTATTCGAACATCAAATTATGAAGCAATGAGTCGTCAAGCAGCCAATATTATTTCAGCACAGATTATATTGAAGCCCGAATCTATACTCGGGCTGGCAACAGGCTCAACGCCGATTGGTATTTATAAGCAGCTGATTGAATGGTACAAAAAAGGAGATCTGGACTTTTCTCAAGTGAAAACTGTTAACCTTGATGAGTATTGCGGGCTTAGCGGAGACCATGATCAGAGTTATCGCTGGTTCATGAATCATAACCTTTTTAATCATGTAAACATCGATATGGCAAATACCAATGTCCCAAGCGGTATCGCTGATAACCTAAATCAAGAATGCGAACGTTATGATAAACTCATAAAAGAGCTGGGTGGCGTGGACATTCAACTGCTGGGTATCGGTCATAACGGACATATCGGATTTAATGAGCCAAATGATTATTTTGATAAAGAAACACATGTTGTGGATCTGAAGCAGTCTACGATTGATGCCAACGCTCGCTTCTTCAGCAGTATCAATGATGTTCCAAAGCAGGCGATTACAATGGGAATTCAGTCTATTATGGCTGCTAAAAAAATTCTTTTGGTAGCAAGCGGCCCTGATAAAAAAGATATTCTGGAAAAGGCTGTTTATGGACCGGTTACACCACTGGTGCCTGCTTCTATCCTGCAAATGCATCCCGATCTAACCGTTGTCTATAGCGTGGATTGATACTACTATAACAGAGAGGTAACGAAAAATGAAATTAAATAAACAGGAAGCCCAACTTTTTATTCCAGATGGAGTAGATGAGCAGTCCGCCCTCAGCCGTACCACAGATTTGTGCATTGCGGCGCATCAGGACGATATTGAAATTATGGCTTTTTCACCTGCAGCCAAGTGCTACGGCATTGCCGATAAGTGGTTTACCGGAGTGGTTGTCACGGATGGCGCCGGTTCTCCCAGAAGCGGAATATATGAGCGTTATACAGATGAAGAAATGAAACTCGTTCGTATTACTGAGCAGAAAAATGCTGCAAGTGTTGGAGGATATTCGGCTCAGTTTCTGCTTAGCTACCCTAGCTCCGAGGTGAAGGATGCCAAAAATGTGCAGACTGTTGAAGAGCTTGCATCCATAATCAGGGCATGTCGCCCCGAGATTATCTATACGCACAATCTTGCCGACAAGCATGACACTCATGTTGCGGTGGCATTGCGTACAATCGCCGCAATCCGCAGTCTTCCTGCCGACCTGCGTCCCAAAAAGGTATATTCACTGGAGGTTTGGCGTGGTCTAGACTGGCTTTGCGATGATGATAAGGTGTGCTTTGACACCTCAACCCATCCCAACCTTGCTGCAGCACTTCTTGGTGTTTTTGATAGCCAAATTGCGGGGGGCAAGCGTTATGACAGCGCCGCACTCGGACGCCGTCTTGCCAATGCAACCTTCTTTGCCAGTCACGATACCGATGAATGTGAGAGCTTGTCATATGGATTAGATATTACAGAGCTTGTCAATAGCAATATCAATTACTTTGAATTTATCAACCAATATATTGAAGGGTTCCGCAGCGAAGTGAAGGATCGTATAGGGAGGTTTTCTTGATGAAGCTTTACGGTATAGAATTTTCCGTCAAAAACGCACCGCAGCTTGATCCTCATTTTATTCCCATGGAGCAGTTTTTTCGCGGCTTTTTAAAAACGGCAAAGCAGCCTCTAGCAATTGCGATAGAACGTGAGGCCGGATATATCAGTGTATATGATACATTTATTCATGGAACTCCTGATATGCAGCAGGCGGACTTTTACTATGTGGAACGGCTTGTCAAGTTTTTGATGTGGGCGAAAGGCGGCTTTTGCGTTACCATTTGCGGCAGCAGAGAAGTATACGAATATATAAAAAGCAATTATTCAGCAGATGGGAAACGTGGGTTTGATGTAAAAACAATGTCCGATGTTTACGAACAGTCTTTCAAGGTGGTTCATCTGCCTTATGACCAAAAGCCGACAGAAAGGGAAAGTTCCAAACCCTTGGGCGGGCATATGGACGGATGCCGCATAGGGTTTGATGCCGGCGGAAGTGACCGCAAGGTATCTGCCGTCATGGACGGTGAGGTTCTGTACAGTGAAGAGGTGGTTTGGTCACCCAAAACAACCACCGACCCCGATTACCATTTCAATGAAATTGTAACGGCGATGAAAACCGCCGCCTCCAAGCTTCCTAGGGTGGATGCGATTGGTATCAGCTCGGCGGGGATATATGTCAATAACAGAACCATGCTGGCTTCGCTGTTTTTAAAAGTACCGAAGGACCAGTTTGATGCCAAGGTAAAAAACATATATGAGCGGGCATGCCGTGAAATCGGAGAGGTTCCTTTTACAGTCGCCAATGACGGTGATGTAACGGCGCTGGCGGGTGCGATGGATTTAAACGATACAGGTGTACTGGGTATAGCAATGGGGACCAGTGAAGCGGTGGGATATGTTGCGAAGGACGGAAACATTACAGGCTGGTTGAATGAGCTGGCGTTTGCGCCTGTAGATGCCCATTCCCAAGCGATGGAGGATGAATGGTCCGGTGATATCGGATGCGGCGTGAAATATTTTTCACAGGACGGGGTTGTAAAACTTGCTCCGAAGGCCGGTATATCGCTCGGCGAGAATCTGACGCAGGCAGAAAAGCTCAAAGAAGTACAGAAGCTTGCTGAACAGGACATGGAGTCTGCACTTGCAATCTACGATTCTATTGGTTGTTATCTGGGACATACATTACCGCTTTACGCCAGATTCTACAATATAAAGCATCTTCTTTTACTGGGACGTGTTACCTCCGGAAAAGGAGGAGAGCGGATGCTTGAGCGCTGCCGCGCGGTTCTTGCAGAAGAATATCCGGAGCTTAACATCAATATTGTGTTGCCTGACGAAAAAAGCCGTCGCGTAGGCCAAAGCGTGGCAGCCGCAGGTCTGCCGGCAATTAAATAAGACTGCTACTACCTCTTAAATAGAAAGAGCGCTTATTTCACTTTGAAATAAGCGCTCTTTCGTTATCTTTCGCATATAATGGCAAATAAGCCGGGCACAGATAGTAGCAAACATGCCGGGGTAGTTTTTCTTGCCCTTTTATTTCTGAAATGATATAATGAAAAGCATATCAGAAAAATTCGCCCAATTACAGGACCTCATTTGTGTTTTTAGTTCAGGCGTATATATCTTGTTAGGAGGCTCCAATTTGCGTATTGGAATAGATATTGGGTCAACCACTGTTAAGGTGGTTTTATTGAACGATCAGGATGAAGTCATATTCAGAACTTATGAAAGGCATATGTCCAAGGTTCGTGAAAAAACCGCCGAAATGCTGGAACAGCTCAATTCGAAGCTCAGCGGAAGCAAAGTTCAGGTTGCCGTAACAGGTTCGGCCGGGCTCGGTGTAGCCAAGGCTGCCGATTTGGAATTTGTGCAAGAGGTATTTGCCACTGCGGGAGCTGTCGAGCGGTTTTATCCGTTTACGGATGTTGTAGTCGAACTTGGCGGCGAGGATGCCAAAATCATATTTTTCACCGGCGGTCTGGAGGAACGAATGAACGGTTCCTGTGCGGGTGGTACAGGTGCGTTTATTGACCAGATGGCAACCCTTCTCAACGTTACGCCCGAGGAACTGAACATCCTGAGCGAACGGTATGAAAAGCTTTACTCTATTGCTTCCCGATGCGGAGTTTTTGCTAAAACCGATATTCAGCCGCTGCTGAATCAGGGTGCTAGAAAGGAAGATATTGCAGCAAGTATCTTTCAAGCGGTTGTCAACCAGACAATTTCCGGTTTGGCACAAGGACGGGAAATCAAAGGGAATGTTTTGTTTCTCGGGGGTCCGTTATTTTTCTTTAGCGGTCTGCGTAAACGATTTATGGAAACACTGAAACTCAATTCCGAACAAGCTGTTTTCCCCGATAATGCGGATGTGTTTGTTGCAGTCGGCGCGGCCGTATATTCAGGAAATACCGAGCCGATGGAATTTGACGATGTTCTTCGGAAGATTCAAAGTGCTTCGACTCAGAAAAATACAACCAACACACTTCCTCCATTATTTAAATCAAAGGAAGAATATCAAGCCTTCACTTCCCGTCATAATGCCTATTGTCCGCCTATGATTGACGCAGATGCCTACCATGGAGACGCATATCTCGGCATTGACGCGGGGTCTACCACCACCAAGTTGGTTCTTATCACACCTGACGGCGGTATGTTGTATACATACTATGCTTCGAACGGTGGCAATCCTGTTGCGGTGGTGCTGGAACAGCTTAAGGAGATATACAGTCGTTTTGGGGATCGCATCATCATCAAGGGCAGCGCGGCTACGGGATATGGCGAGGATTTGATCAAAAACGCATTTAATATAGATTTTGGCCTGGTTGAAACGGTGGCGCATTATGATGCGGCGGCACATTTTAATCCCCAGGTTGATTTTATTATCGACATCGGCGGTCAAGATATGAAGTGTTTTAAAATACGCAATGGCGCAATCGACAGCATTCTTCTCAACGAAGCTTGTTCGTCTGGCTGCGGCTCATTTATTGAAACCTTTGCCAAAGCACTTGATTATTCTATCGCCGATTTTGCAAAGATTGGTCTATTTGCCGAAAAGCCGGTTGACCTTGGTTCACGCTGTACGGTGTTTATGAACTCCTCGGTCAAGCAGGCACAAAAAGAAGGTGCAGGCGTTGACGACATTTCGGCAGGGCTTTCCATCAGTATTGTAAAAAATGCGATTTATAAGGTTATCCGTGCGTCCAGTCCTTCAGAACTTGGACAGCATATTGTCGTTCAGGGCGGTACTTTTCTAAATGATGCGGTTCTTCGCAGCTTTGAGCTGGAATTGGGTGCAGAAGTGATCCGCCCGACAATTGCAGGAATTATGGGCGCTTACGGTGCCGCGCTTGCGGCACGCTCGCTGCAACTTGAAAAAAGCTCGATTTTAAGCATGGATGAGCTAGAAGCGTTCAAGCATAACACCAAGTCGTCCCAGTGCGGGCTTTGCGGCAACAACTGTCATCTTACTATCAACACATTTGGTGTTGGTAGGCGCTATATTTCGGGCAACCGATGCGAACGGCCCCTCGGCAAAGGCAAGAATACAGGGCTCCCAAACCTGATTAAATGGAAATATGACTATCTCCGTTCGTTGGAGGGTGGGGAGAACCACCGGGGCAGAATCGGTTTGCCGATGGCGCTGAATCTGTTTGAAAATCTGCCTTTTTGGTATACATTTTTTACCAAACTGGGGTTTGAGATTGTTTTGTCTCCCGAATCCTCCCGTTCGCTTTACTCCTGCGGTCAGCATACCATCCCATCAGATACGGTATGCTATCCGGCAAAGCTGATACATGGACACATTGAAAAGCTGCTTGAGATGGATGTTGACGCAATATTTTATCCGTGTCTGCCATATAACTTTGACGAAGGCAAGGGAGATAATCATTATAACTGTCCGGTTGTGGCATATTATCCAGAGCTGCTTGATGCAAATGTCAGCGGTCTCAAAAAGGTACGTTACCTTAACCCATATTTCGGTATGCACCGGCCACGCGACTTTGCGAAAAAAGCTGCTGCTTACTTTAACGAGATTTTTGGAATCCCGGCAGCCGAAACCAAGGCCGCTTCCAAAGCGGCATATAATGCATATAATGCATATAATGCATACCTCAGAATGCTGCACGAAAAAGGCGAGCGAATGATTGAGGAAGCTCGGGAGAACGGGAATCAGATCATTGTTCTTGCAGGACGTCCGTACCATGCCGACCCGGAAATAAACCATGGAATTGATTCGCTGATATCATCCTTTGGGCTGGTTGTTGTCTCCGAAGATGCGGTTGCATATCGGCAGCCACGCCGTCCTGTTAATGTTCTGAATCAATGGACTTATCACAGCAGACTATACAGTGCCGCCGACTATGTTACAACCCAGCCCGACATGCAGTTGGTCCAGCTTGTATCTTTCGGCTGTGGCATTGATGCCATTACCACAGATGAGGTGCGCACCATTCTCGAGGAAGGCAATAAACTTTACACTCAGCTTAAAATTGATGAAATCAACAACCTCGGGGCGGTTCGAATCCGCATTCGAAGCCTCTTGGCGGCAATAGAGGCTCGCGGTGAGGTTAAATAAAGGAGAATACCAATGGCCGAACTTGTATATACCAAACAGGGACGCCTGCTTTTTACCGAGGAGATGAAGCAGGAATACACCCTGCTTATGCCCCAGATGCTGCCTGTGCATTTTGTTATGCTAAAGCATATTTTTGAACTACACGGATATAAAATCGATATGTTGACAACCAATCACCGCGGCATTGTAGACGAAGGTCTGAAATATGTTCATAACGATACATGCTATCCTGCACTATTGGTCATTGGTCAGCTGATTGATGCCGTAAAAAGCGGGAAATACGATCCCCACAAGCTGGGACTTTTAATCACCCAGACCGGCGGTGGTTGCCGCGCGTCGAATTATATTCATCTGCTTCGCAAGGCTTTGCACAGAGCGGGATATGACTATATTCCAGTGGTTTCGGTTAATCTTTCGGGTCTGGAAAAAAACCCCGGATTTTCTTTAAATTTTAAAAAAATACGACAGATGGCGTATTCTATGATTTACGGTGATCTGATTGTTCTTATGGCAAATCAATGTAGGCCTTATGAAATCATAGAAGGTGAAACCGACCGCCGTATTGAAAAATGGGTAAAACGCTTGACGGATGAATTTAAGGGTAAAGGAAGCTTTAAATCGGCGCATATCCGTGAGAATTTCAATTTGATTGTGGATGATTTTGCTTCCATCCCGCTCAACCGCGTACCAAAAGTGCGGGTTGGCATCGTAGGCGAAATCTATATTAAATATGCCCCTCTTGGAAACAACAATCTTGAGGAGTTCCTTCGTTCGGAAGACTGTGAACCGGTTGTGCCCGGCTTGACAGATTTTATTATCTTCAAATGCGATAACCGTGTTGAGGATCATAAGCTGTATGGCGGAAAACTGGCAACCTATGTCGGGGCGGGATTCCTTGAAAGGTATATTAAACGGCTACAGGCAGATATGATTGCTGCCGTGAGGCGTTATCCCGAGTTTCGTGCCCCCTGTACCTTCGATCATCTTAAAAAGCTTGCGGGAGAGTATCTCGGATACGGCAATAAAATGGGCGAGGGATGGCTGCTTACAGGGGAAATGCTGGAGCTGATTGATTCGGGCATTAACAATATTGTTTGTACGCAGCCATTTGGCTGCCTGCCGAACCACGTTGTGGGCAAGGGCATGATTCGTAAGATTAAGGATAATCTGCCGCAGGCAAATATTGTAACGATTGACTACGATCCCGGTGCTACACAAATTAATCAAGAAAATCGTATTAAGCTTATGCTTGCAAACGCTAAAATGGCTGAAAGAGGTTTGAGACATAACTTGAAGCGCAGTACGGATGCGCCCCAATCAAAAGATGTTGTCTCGGCTGATAACTAAACGGTAACCCAAACGCAATATCTTTAAATCGCATATTCTGGTTCCTTTTCGGGTAATACTAGTTGAAAAGGAGGCAGATGAGCATGTGTAAATATGAGAATAATATAGACGGAGATAATGATCAGAATCCGGATGAGCAGGGCGATCAGGGTTCTCCCCAGCAGGAAATGCCCGAAGCGGAGGAGCTTCGCAGGCAGTTAGGCCAGCTTACAGATACAGGCTCTGTAACGACCAACAACGGACGGCATATTGTCCACTGTCTGACGATTATCGGGCAGGTTGAAGGACATTACCTTCTGCCCCAGAATAGTAAATCCACAAAGTATGAGCATCTGATTCCTCAAATTGTTGCAATTGAGGAAAGTCCGGTTATCGAAGGACTTTTGATTTTACTGAATACAGTGGGTGGGGATATTGAAGCCGGACTGGCAATTGCTGAACTGATTGCAGGTATGAAAAAGCCGACGGTTTCCTTGGTTCTCGGAGGTGGTCATTCAATTGGGGTACCGCTTGCGGTTGCCGCCAAGCGTTCTTTTATCGCTCCCACAGCAACCATGACGCTTCACCCGGTACGAATGACCGGCCTGACTTTGGGCGTTCCTCAGACATTTACCTATTTTCAAAGGATGCAGGAGCGTATTGCCGGTTTTGTTGCCGACAACTCTGATATGAAGAAGGATCGATATATCGAGCTTTGCATGAAAACAGATGAACTGGTCCTTGATATCGGCAGTGTTCTCGACGGCGAAGCTGCTGTTGGGGAAGGGTTGATTGACGGACTTGGATCGTTATCAAAAGCGATATCCGCTTTGTATGATATGATTGAACAAGAAAAAGAGACAAAAGAAGAGTAAGGCATGGGCATTGCTCATGCCTTACATAGCAGATTTTAAAATTACGGAAAGGAATGATTCCCTTATGCCGGCAAAAAAACATAGAACAAAATCTAAGGCATCAACCAAAAAAAAATCATCCGGCACAGGAGAGGGCGGTGCAACAGCTGTTAGGGCAAGACGTCAGGCCGCTGCTGTTCTTATTTTTGCCGCTGCAATTTTGCTTTTATGTATGGCGGTTATTCCAGGCGGAAACCTCTGGGGTTTCATTCATGGTCTGATACTCGGATTGTTTGGCGTTTGTGCTTTCATACTTCCTTTTTTAATGATGTACATATCGGTTATCATTGCGTTGGAAAAGCCCATTGGCAGCATCAGTTCAAAGCTGTGGCAATGTGTGATGCTGATTACCATGCTTGCAAGCGCAGTTCAGATCTTTTTGTTTGATACCAATGATTTGTCATACTTTGCGGCAGTAGGCAAGGGATTCATTGAAGGGAAAAAGGTTCACGGCGGCGGAGTTGTCGGAGTGTTGCTGGGGTATCCTCTTGAATATTTTTTCACTGATATTGGCTCTAAAATTATAATCTTGCTTTTAATAGCCGTCTTTTTGATGCTTGTAACCGGAACCACTGTAATCGCATTATTTAAAGCGGCTGCTACACCGGTCAAAAAGGCAAAGCAGTCTATTGAAAACGCCATGATAGCCAACGAGGCTAAAAAGGGTGAAATCGACATAGATCTAGGCGATGGATATATTGAAATGCCCGATCATCCGGTGAAGTCTGAAAAGTTTGAAGCTCTGGAGCGGGCTACCCGTAATCTGAATGAGTTTGAAATTTCAGAACCTGTGCATAAAGAGCCGTCAGTCAAGGCTGCTACGGCTGTGGCGATAAAGCCTAGTAAGACCGCGACTGAACCAAAACAGAAAGCAGAGCCTACGGCACCTTTACGGGATGAAAGCTATCATTACCCGCCGCTTACCCTCCTTGACGACAGGCGATTCGCAAATGATAGTTCTGCTGCACAGGAGCAAAGGACAACTGCAGAACTACTGGTTAAAACCCTGAAGGATTTCGGAATTAATACACGAGTGGTTGATATTTCACGTGGTCCTACCGTAACGAGATATGAGCTTGAGCCCAGCGCAGGGGTTAAAATCAGCCGTATTACCGGGCTTGCGGATGACCTTGCCCTGCGTCTTGCAACGACGGGGGTGCGGATTGAAGCTCCGATTCCGAACAAAGCAGCTGTGGGTATTGAAGTGCCCAATCGTGTTCCTTCAGGCGTGTGTCTGCGCGAACTGATTGATTCCAAAGAGTTTTCAACCGCAAAAAGCCGACTGACGGTTGCACTTGGTAAGGATATCAGCGGCAGCACTGTAATTACCGATCTTGCGAAGATGCCGCATCTTTTAATTGCAGGTACAACCGGATCCGGAAAGTCGGTATGTACAAATGCAATGATCCAAAGTGTGTTGTATAAAGCTTCTCCGAATGATGTGCGTATGCTTCTAATTGATCCGAAGCAGGTTGAATTCGGTGTTTATAACGGAATTCCGCACCTTTTAGTACCGGTTGTAACTGATCCGAGAAAGGCCGCAGGTGCGCTCGGATGGGCAGTGACCGAAATGCTCAACCGTTACAAGCTATTCGCCGAAAACAATGTGAGGGATCTTACATCATACAATGAGTTGGCCAGAAAAGGCGATGATCTGCAAACAATGCCCCAGATTCTCATCATAATCGATGAGCTGGCGGACCTGATGATGGCGGCTGCAAACGAGGTCGAGGATGCGATTATTCGTCTTGCACAGATGGCCCGCGCGGCAGGTATGCACCTGGTAATCGCTACACAGCGTCCGTCGGTCGATGTTATTACAGGATTAATCAAGGCGAATATTCCTTCGCGTCTGGCGCTTACAGTTGCATCCGCAGTTGACTCCAGAACTATTTTAGATACGGGTGGAGCCGAAAAACTGCTTGGTCGCGGTGATATGTTGTTTATGCCGGTTGGAATATCCAAACCAATGCGTGTACAGGGATGTTTTGTGAGCAATAAGGAAGTTGAATCGGTTGTCCGATATCTCAAGGAATCCGAAGAGCATGAATACGACGATAAGGTGATCGAAGAGATTGATCGTCAGGCGGCAGCCGCCGGTAAATCTTCGTCTAAATCGGGTGGTACGGATGAAGATAACGATGATTACAGTGACGAAATGCTGCCGCAGGCAATTGAAGTTGTGGTAGAGGGCGGCTCAGCCTCCACCTCTCTTCTGCAGCGAAGGCTTCGGCTCGGCTATGCACGAGCAGGGCGCCTGATTGATGAGATGGAAAAGCGGGGTATTATCGGACCTTATGAAGGAAGTAAACCGCGTCAAGTGCTCATTACACGTCAGCAGTGGCTTGAAATGAATATGAATAATGATGACGACTGACGGAAATTAACTGGAACAGAAGTAAGGAGAATCGAATGCCTTTTTTGCCGGTAACATTAGAGGAAATGAAATTGAGAGGATGGGATGAGCCGGATATCGTCGCCGTTACCGGTGATGCCTATGTCGACCACCCCAGTTTTGGTATCGCTATCATTACCCGTGTGCTGGAAGCAGAGGGGCTGCGTGTTTGTGTGCTGCCCCAACCGATCAGTGCGAGGGAATTTTTGCGGTTTGGTCGCCCAAGGCTGGGTTTTTTCGTAACAGGCGGTAATATCGACTCTATGGTTGCGCATTATACCGCCGCAAAAAGGAAGCGCAGCGACGATGCATATACTGCAGGAGGGAAATCAGGAGCACGTCCCGATCGGGCAACCATTGTTTACTGCAGGCAGATTCGTGAGAGCTTTCCCGATATACCTATTATCATCGGAGGATTAGAAGCCTCACTTCGACGCTTTGCCCATTATGATTACTGGGATGATGCTGTCCGTTCTTCCATCCTGATTGACAGCGGGGCCGATCTTCTTGTGTATGGAATGGGTGAAAAACAAACGGCAGAAGTTGCCCGACGATTGTCGCAGGGCGAGGCGATTTCTGCAATAAATGATATAAAAGGAACAGCCTTTGCCGTTCCTACGCGTGAATACATGCCGCGTCCCTGTGCCGAATGTCCGAGTTTGGAGCTTGTGACGCGGGACAAAAAGCAATACGCCATTTCATGTCGGATGCAGCAGGATGAGCAGGATGCAGTGCGGGGGAAGACGATTATCCAACGACACGGTGATAAGATTGTGGTACAAAACCCGCCGATGCCATCGTTAACGCAAAATGAAATGGATGATGTTTATGCGCTTCCGTTTGAGCGTGATTTTCATCCCATGTATATCCCGCTGGGCGGTGTACCAGGTATCGAAGAGGTCAAATTTTCAATTACACATAACCGCGGTTGTTTTGGGGCATGCAATTTCTGTTCGATTGCCTATCACCAGGGCAGGCAGATCGCGAGTCGCAGTGAGGATTCTGTAATCAGAGAGGCAAAAGAGATTGCCGCCATGCCCGATTTCAAAGGGTATATTCATGATGTAG
>DHOG01000125.1:68430-75137 GCA_002410715.1 Ruminococcaceae bacterium UBA5396
AAAGGGTATATTCATGATGTAGGGGGGCCTACCGCCAATTTCCGACAGCCTTCTTGCAAAGCCCAGACTGCCAAAGGTTTGTGTAAGGGGAAGAAGTGTCTTGCGCCCAAGATATGCCCTTCTATAAAAGCCGATCACAGGGAATATCTGCAAATACTGCGCAAATTGCGAATGCTCCCAGGTGTAAAAAAGGTATTTATCCGTTCGGGGATACGATTTGATTATTTGATGGCAGATCCTGATGAGACCTTTTTTAAAGAGCTGGTCGAGCATCATGTCAGCGGACAGCTAAAGGTTGCGCCCGAGCATTGCTCTGCCCCTGTTCTGGATCTTATGGGAAAGCCTTCGATGGAAACCTATAAAGGTTTTCAAAAGAGGTTTTATGAGCTCACAAAAAGCATGGGCAAGAAGCAGTATCTTGTACCTTATTTAATGTCATCTCATCCCGGCAGTACAATTCGGGATGCAATTGAGCTTGCCGTTTTTCTGAAAAAAGAGGGGCTGCGGCCGGAGCAGGTCCAGGATTTTTATCCCACGCCCGGCACAATATCGACTTGTATGTTCTATACCGGACTTGATCCATACACGCTAAAGCCGGTATATGTTCCGCGCACACCGGAGGAGAAAGCAAAACAGCGTGCTTTGCTTCAGTATTTTAAGCCCGAAAATCGAGAGATGGTGCTTGCTGCGCTGAAGTCAGCCGGGCGGGCAGACCTAATCGGCAGTGGGCCGGATTGTCTTGTGCATACACCTCGTGAGAGTAGAGGCAGTACTGAATTTCAAAAAAATAAGCCAACCGGAAAAAAGACAAATAATAGGCATTCAGATAGTATGAAAAAAATAGCCGGTTATTCAAGAACCAAAGCTTCAAAAAAAGCGAAGTCTAAACCACATAAAAAAATATAAAGGCGTGTATATAAAATGGTGTTTAGGAAAACACTTCGATTGGGAATGGCGGTCTTTTTATCATTGCTCGTCATGCTGTCCACCTCTTGCTCACAATTTCTAACTGTAGGGGTTTCTTCAACCGGTTCATCAACTGTTTCAATTTCCGAAACCGGATCAGAACTGCAGATATACATTATAGACGTTGGAAATGCAGATTCCATACTGGTGAAGAACGGCGAAAAATCTCTGCTGATTGATGCGGGTGAAAACGGCGACGGAGACGATGTTGTTAATTTTCTTCGCAGACATGGCATTGATTCACTTGACTATGCTGTAGCTACGCATCCGGATGCAGATCATGTAGGCGGTATGGATGTAGTAATTGACGAGATTCCCGTCGGCAGATTTATTATGTCGATTATGCCTGAAAGCATCACACCCACCACACGAACATATCTGGATTTGCTTGAGGCACTGGACCGGAATGATGTTGATGTAACAGAGGCAGAGCCCGGTGACAGATATACCCTTGGCGGTGCTGAATTTACCATACTAGGTCCGATTGGCGAATTCAATTCAACCAATAATATGTCGGTTGTTTGTCGTGTTGATTACGGCAAATGCCGTTTTCTGTTTATGGGTGATGCCGAAAAACAAGCGGAAAATGCTTTCATCCAAAATGGTACGGACCTGCGGGCTGATTTTATCAAGCTAGGTCATCACGGCAGCCGCTCATCCTCCCAAGATTTTTTTTTGAAGACGGTAAATCCGGTTTATGCCGCCATTTCTTGCGGTGTCTCTAACAGATATGGTCATCCGCATGCGGAAACCCTTCAGGTTTTGAAGAAAATGAACATAACCTATTATCGAACCGATTTAAATGGAACCATTAGGGTTATATCGGACGGCAGTAATATTGCCATAACAACCGAAAAAGAGTGATGATATGAAATATGCTATAGATAGGTTTGAAGAGGATATCGCAGTTCTGCAGGATGATGACGGTAACTGTACTGATGTTAAGCGTGCATTATTGCCGGAGGATGTGCGTCAGGGTGACGTGCTGATATATGAGAACCAAAAATGGCGGCATGATGCCCAAGAGACATCAGACCGCCGAAAAAAGGTATTATCATTACAGGAACGAATATTAAAAAAGAAAAAGTGAAATCTATAGTCCTTACTTTTTCAGCCGTTCCGCCAAAGTCGCGTCAGGTGTGACATAAGCAGTGCGGTTTTTCTCATAAATCACCATTCCGGGAGGTGCGCCTGCCGGTTTTTTTACATTCCGCACTTCGGTGTAATCTACTGGTACCTGTCTTGAATCGGCCGCTTTGGAATGAAATGCAGCCAGGATTGCCGCCTGTTCAAGCGTTTGGTCGGGCACCATCTGTCCATTTGCCTGCACGATTACATGAGATCCGGATATATTTTTGGTGTGGAGCCAGATATCGCTGCCTTTGGCGGTCTTAAGTGTAAGACGATCATTTTGAACGTTATTTCTGCCAACCAGAATTGTAAATCCGTCGTCGGACACGAATTCATGCGGTCCCAGCGGAGCGGGCAGTTTCTTTCTACTGCGCTGAATTCGCAGATATCCCCCGGTAGCCAGCTCTTCGCGCAGCTCACCAAGTTCGCGAAGGGTTGAAACCCTCGACAGCGCATCAAAAACAGAATCAATGTATCTCAGTTCCTGCTCGCCGCGTTCGATTTGTTCCGCCAGTATACGTTCTGCAGTTTGTGCTTTTCTGTATTCCTTAAAACACTTTTGGGCATTTTGTGCCGCAGACATGGAAGGATCCAAAGGGACACGAACGGTGGCACATTCGGGATCAAAGTAATTGATAAGCTCGGCTGATTCCGCGCCTTTTTGGATCGCTCCTATATTTCCGTGAATTAAGTCTCCATAGATACGAAGCTGCTCCCGATCACCCGCCTGTGCCAGCTCCCGCTTTTGATTTTCAAGCTTTCGCGCTATACGGTCAGATGCATTGCTTAAAACCCGGAGAATGTCATGGGAATGCTGTTTTAGCCTTATTGCGGCATCTTTTTGCCGATAAAACTCGTCCAGCAGCAATGAAAAGCAATCAATTTCACGTCCAACAGCATTTAAGCCGTATTGTGTGATTGGCATAAAGCTGTATTCAAGCGGCTCGTTCTGTGGGTTAAAAAGTATATAAGGACAGCGGTTTTCTCCTGTTTTTACTGCCGCCATAACTCTTGACAGATAAAATACAGCTCTTTGTTTTTCATCTTCTGTCAGCGAATATGCATTGGTATCCCGGCCGCGTGTTGCCAGATGGGATACCTCGCGACAAATAAGAGGGGAGAGTCCGTGGGATACATTCAACAGTGCCTGCGAAAGCGGCTTGTCTTTACCTGTCATGGCCGCCTTGATTAAATCGGGTGGTTGAAATACAGTGAGATCCAGCTTCCCTGCTTTAATGGGGGGCTGCATATAGGCAAGACCGGGAAGCACAGGGCGGACAGAAGACATTTCAAAATCAATTCGCTTTATGGCATCCAGTATTTTGCCGTCGGCATTAATTAATATAATATTAGAATGACGACCCATGATTTCAACAGCAAGCATCAGTCGGACGATATCGCCCAGCTCGTTTACACAATCAAAATCAAAAAATAATATACGCTCCAGCCCCGGCTGACGGATCGCCACCAGTCTGCCCCCTGTAAGTCGCTTGCGCAGCATCATACAGAACATTGGGGGAGAGGCGGGGGTTTCCAGTGCTATATTAGTAAAATGAACGCGCGGAGAGTTTGCTCTTGCAGAGATATATAGTTTATTGGTTCCATTTCTGCTGCGCATTGAAATCACCAGCTCCTCCCGGGAGGGCTGGTGTATTTTATCGACGCGAGCCTCTTTCAGTGCGGCGGTCAACTCTTCTCGAAGACAGCTTAAAAATGCGCCGTCCAAAGCCATATATCATTTCTCCTCGCTTTTGAAAGTTAGTATCAACAGACCATATAAGGACATGATTCTTCTGCCACAGCAATCGAGAGCTCCGGAAATGCTTCGGCAAGCCTTGCGGCCATCTCTTTTGAAATCATAACCTCTGTGTAATAATGCCCCGCTGCTACAAATGTCCGTTTAGACCCGAGCGGCCATTCATGATAGTGCAGTTCACCGGTAAGATATGCGTCGACATCATCGGGCAAATCCTCAATATAATCGCCGCCGGCACCGCTGCATACCGCAACTGTTTTTATAGGATGTCCGCCGTCTGACCATTGGATTCCCCCGCAGGGAGTGTCAAGCAATCTGCCTGCCAGTGCTGCAAGTTCGGCAGGCTCCATTTCTTTTTCCAGTGTTCCAATCCGTAACAATCCGTTCTGCGCTGTATATATATCACGCAACCCAAGATGCTTTGCAAGTACATCATTTACGCCACCCGGCGCTCTATCCATGTTTGTATGAACGGCAATTGCAGCCATTTGATTCATTGCAAGGTGATAGAGCGGATGATTCCCATAAAGATGCTTAATCTCACGGAACACAACCGGATGATGGCTTATGATTAGCTCTGCACCAAAATCAACCGCCTGCTTAATTATCGGAACTGATATGTCAAGGGCAGTCATAATCTTTGTAACAGGAGTGTCCATACACCCTGCAAGCAATCCGACATTATCCCAATCCTCGGCATATGCGGGAGACGCCCATCCATTCAAGAAATTTAATACAGTCTCGATTCTAACTACGTTTTCCATGGGGACTGTCCTCTCTTTCATCAAAACAAGACAAAGCCTAGGATATAAATATACCGTTTATGGCCTCATATTTCAATAGAAGTCTCGGTTTTATTCAATGTATTGATACAAAAAGTCATATACTTAGACCGTTGAATTTCTTGCGGCGGTTATTTGCAATTGCAGAAAAAATCATTTTTATGTCTAATTGACAGTTTTATTGGATGTGGGTATACTGTTATTATCAAGTTTTTATACGACTCGAGATGAGGAATAGGTCTAAGAGATTTTCATATGAAACGAGGGCAATTATGAAAATATTCCGACGAATTGCTGCGGCATTTTCAATGATACTAATTTCCGCTCTGGCTTTTTCAACAATGGCAGTCAGCGCTGAACCGGAAAAGCTTACCGAAACGGGAATTGCTTTGAAATCTGTTTCTTATGCAAGCAATTTTACAACAGGTTACAACTTTTACCATCAGCTTGATGCGAACCAGAAGGCAATTTATGATAAACTTAAGAATCTTAAGCCAACCAGCGGTGATATAGAAATAAATCTGGCGACACCTATTACGTTTTATGCAGCCACAGGAAACCCCACAGAAGAGGAAATGCGGACAATCAACTATCTGGTGCAGGGTGCACTAGACGCTCTTTTAAAGGATTATCCGGAGATTTTCTGGATGGAATTTGGTAAAGGCGGATGCACATACAAATCGAAAATGAATCAAACCCCTGAAGGAAGCAAGTATCGCACCACCATTAACAGTATTGTTTTTCAGCCGGTCTTAATTGATTCCTATAATGATTCTAAAAATACCATTGTATCAGAGCTTCAAACAGAAGTTAAAAACTTTAAAATTGGAGGAAGCTCCAGATATGATAGACTTCGTTCTATACATGATGGACTTGCAAACAAGATCGCTTATGATACAGAATTTACATCCGACAGAGCAAACGATGCCTATGGAGCCTTGGTAGACGGTCTTGCAGTGTGCGAGGGTTATTCGGAAGCCTTTAAGCTGCTTTGTGACCGTGAGGGGATACCTTGTATTCTGGTTGTAGGACAGGGTGTTGACAGCAAAACCGGAAAAACCGAAGACCATATGTGGAACGCGGTGCAGATGGAGGATGGTAATTGGTATCTTGTTGATGTGACATGGGATGACCAGACAGAAAAAGAAAGTAAAAAAATTGTGTATTCTTGTTTCCTTGTGGGGACAAATTCACCGGGTGGTGTTTTTGGAAGTTTAACCTTTTCTCAATCACATCTAGTATCCGGCAGGTTTACTACAGCCGACCACTCGATTGATTTTAAATATCCACAATTTTCGCCTATAGCTTATGTACCGGGTGGTTCATCAACAAAGTCTGAGAATAGTACCAAAGCAACAACCTCTTTAAAGCCTAAAACCTCGACAACAACCAAAACTACCCACAGCAGCACAAAAGCATCAGTAATCAGCAGTGGGACATCACATAAGACAGAATCATTTACGACAAGCACATCTATTGCTACCGAAGCATCCGAAACATACATAGCAAAGCAGGAGAATGTAGAAGAATCCCGCGGAAACAATCCGTTTTTATCAATAACCGGCTTAATTCCCTTTATTGTTGCTGGCGGAGCCATCATTGCAATCATCATGATTGCTGTGTTTATGGCAAGACGAAAAGAATAAAAATAAGCCGAGTAAGCTTTTTGAAGTCTTAATTTCTGCAACCAAATGGATTTATGGAATAAACGGCTGTTTCTACTCCTGCCGGAATCGTTGAGACAAAATAATATAGACTGGAAAACGGTGCCCTACACAAATGGCATAGGACACCGCTGCTGTAAAAGAACCCCACTTTTCCGCAAGCGAAAAGAGGGGTTCTTTCATTGTAGCGTTGGCGGCCATCCTCACCTGTAAATTTTATATCCGTGTCCCTGTAATATTAAAGTTACCATGCTTGGTTTCGGCTACCGCAGTCAGTGTATTGCCTCTAACCTCACCTCGTGCGGTAAACTGAATTTTGAAAATCAGTTTTCTTATTACTCCGGTAAACTCAAATTTGTTTCCGTCTGTCCTGCCTCCTGAAAAGCGGCTAAAAATATTACCCGCCTC
>DHOG01000125.1:75250-76016 GCA_002410715.1 Ruminococcaceae bacterium UBA5396
AAATTTGTTTCCGTCTGCCCTGCCTCCTGAAAAGCGGCAAAAAATATTCCCCGCCTCTAGCGTTCCGCTAAGCTTGCCGTCGAATTCGTTAAACGTGACAATGCCTTTTTCGACTCTGTCAGGCATTTGCATTGAAATTTTGTATTTACCGCTTATCATACACACACGCCTCCGCTTCACATTATTTAAGGAATATTCATATGCTTTCATTATGATAATTCCTTATGAATTATGCAAGCAAAAGTCTGTGAGGGCAGCATATAGCGCAAGAACACCAATTAATAGCTCAAGTGCAGTACGTTTCTTATAAAGCTATCAGCGAGAACCATAGGGCTTGTAACGGACAAATCAAAAACAATAGCAAGGCTTAAAACAATAGCTGTTACATAAAAACATCCGTATATAATAATCATCTTGATATCTTTCTTCCTGATAAGGTTAGGAAGGTCTATCAAAACAATGATAATAAAAACAGCAAGTAGATAAAACATTATGCAGCCGGTGCCTCCTTATTGTCTGCTTTGTCTTTCTTTGCGGCTTTTTTAATATAAGCTGCAATTAGAGTTATAAATGGCAGAATCATTTCAAACAACGGCCAGAAAAACGGAGCTGTCTCACGAGATATCATGATATGCTGCATTCTGTTTTCGAAAATCAAAATAGAATAGGTGACAATTATTGCTGCCGAGGGAAGTATAAGTGGACGATAGGTTTTAATGTGGAAAAAATGCGATACCGCAAGCAGACTGACATAGAAAAGAAAAGG
>DHOG01000125.1:76136-98285 GCA_002410715.1 Ruminococcaceae bacterium UBA5396
TGAAAAAATGCGATACCGCAAGTAGACTGACATAGAAAAGAAAAGATATTTTAAAATACAAAAGTATGATTAGGAGAACAGAAAACAATATCTCCATGTGGCTGACTGATTTAAATAAGGTTGCCAAACGAAAGGTTTCAAATGAGGGCAGTGATAGATATTTGATTACGTTTCCAAGGACAGCGATATCTCTTAAAATCACCAAAAGGATTAATGACCCACCGATTAGAAAACCTCCGAAAAAGTATCTTGAAAGTTTTATGGCCTTAATATCTACATAGGGGGTAACCATTAAAAATACTACCAATTCACCAAAAGGAATAACGCTTAAGATATGTGTCCCTTGAATATAACTGTATATCGGCTGATCAAATATTGGTAGAAAATTTTTAAAATCTATATTTAATGTTATGGAAAAAATTGATGTTACAAGTATTGTTGTAGATATAGCGATAAAATAGATACTGTATCTAGTAACGACCTCGAGACCATAATATACAGCCCACGCACATAATAGTATAAAAATAATGATAATCACAATTTGCGGAGTTCTTGTCATGATTGCTCTATTTACAAATCCCCCAAGGTCACGGAGGTTGAGCGCAGTGAGGGTGAAAAAAAACCAGATATAAAGAGCTGAAATAACTTTTCCCACAATACGCCCAAAAACCTGATTGTTAATCTGAATCAAGTTCAGTCGGGGGAATGCTTTGGCAAGAGAAACATAAACCCAAATCACAGGAAGGCATACGATCATACCAAATATTACGACTATCCATGAATCTTGATTTGTTATCGATGCAAATAATGCTGATAAAAGTGAGGATGAACGGATAAAGCAAACGATTGCAAACATAAATTGGGTAGCGGATATTTTTGAATGTTCAACTTTTGTCATTATGACCTAGTCCTTTCCGGTTTAAATGGAATTATTTTATTTTTTTTCCATTCCCGGTGAATTTGAAGCCAGACCGGGATCTTCTATTTCAACTTGTATATCAGTAACAAGTTCAAGAGATGAAAAAATATTGTCCCAGTCATTTTTAAAAGATTTCCATTTTCCCGGATAAAATCGGTGAATATGCATTCCAAACCCGAAAATATCAGATTTTAGCCTTTGGGCTGTTGCATAACAGCTGGTTATTTGTCTCTTAAGTGAATTAACGGCTCCTTCTATTAACAATTCTGAAATCTGATTTATTCCCATTCCATAAAAACCTATAAGTTCACTTATGACGAAGGATCCTTTTATTTGAAGCTTCATTTTAAGTTTCCCATTTTTATCAAATACCGGTTCAAGCTTGCTGTTTGATTCCGTAATTTTAAGTTCGGATAAGCCTTTGTCAGTATTTACTTTTAAAGTACCGCCATTGACGCCTCCCACCACCCATGCATAACCAAGAGTTTGTTCTTCGGGGATTACACCAATCATTTTTCCGTTTTTAATCACAGCCAAGTTTGATAATGACAGGCGAGTTTGGTCGTCTTCCTTAATGCTTCGAATCATAGGAATAACCGACGAGGTTGTTTGGTCAGATATTTTTGATAAAAAAGTGAGAAGTTTTATACCCAATGATTTTGATAAATCCATTTTATTTTCAATCATTTGGCTAATCCCGACTGCAGATATTTTGTCAAGCTCCATTTCAGTATTAAGCACATCTTTGCCTTTGCCTTCGGCAATCAGAAGCCATACTTCCAAACGTGTTTCGTTTTCGCGGATAAATCCATCGATATAAGGTGTGATACCTGCCTCTGCTTGTTTTTTGCCGATAATAACCACCTGGTTATGGTGCAGAAACAAAGTGCGGCTGTTATCCCTCCGAAGGGAATCTAAGGCTCCCATGACACTCGGTGCCACAGCGTCTATCAGTTGGGTTGGCTTCTCCTCGGGCGAATTTCCGCCCCCTTCCTGACCTCCTAAGGAAGCAGCTTTTCCTATCTGGACGGTCAGCTCAATCATTCCCGGCTGCTCTGCTTTATCTAACGCAACACCGGTTACGATAGATATTCGGTCAAGCTCCCGAATATCATAGCAACCCGGTGCAGTGAGTGTTACGGCTAACAAGCAGATCATTAATACTAAATTATTTACTTTTTTCCTCATTGGTGATTCTCCTTTGAAGAGTTCTGATATACAGGAGAAGGGGGAATTTGCATATTGTTTCTAACGATATCATGGTTGGCAATACCTTTTGGACGTTTTGACATAGACCATAACGGCATACGGACATAGCTGTCTTGCATATTATGGTTAAATGTGAGGGAAACGCAGTATGGGATACCGAACGATTTGAGAGATGCAAGATGAATCAGTATTCCAAGGAAACCGATTGCAATACCAAAACCACCCAACATCGAGCCTAGTATTAGAAGTATCAATCTCATAATGGATGCTGAATCATTTTGCTCTGGTACTGCAAATCCGGCAACCGCAGTAAGTGCGATGATAATTACCATAGGAGCCCCCACAATTCCAGCCGAAACTGCCGCTTCTCCCATGATCAAAGCCCCTACAATACTGATTGCCTGTCCGACCGGTCTTGGAAGGCGAACACCGGCTTCCCGAAGGATCTCAAACGAAAGCACCAATATCAGAGCTTCTAAAAATGCAGGGAACGGGGTGCCCTCGCGGGCGGCGGCAATCGTAAAAAGTAGTGTAGTTGGAATCAGCTCCTGATGAAATGTTGTGAGCGCAACGAAGATTGCAGGTGCCGCAACTGTAATAAAGAAGGCAAGATACCTAAGAATGCGAATCATGCTTGCATAAAACGGGCGGATATAATAATCCTCAGAGGATTGAAAACTCTCTATAAACAGCATCGGTGCGGTCAAAACAAAGGGGGAACCATCTGAAATAATTGCAACCCTGCCCTCCAGTATTCTTGATGCAACCACATCAGGCTTTTCACTGTATCCAATTGTAGAAAAAATAGAAAACGGATGATCCTCGATATATTGCTCAATATAGCCTGAGTCAATAATAGCATCCGTATTGATTGATTTTAATCTTGCTTTTGCTGTTTCCACAATACCGGGGTCTGCTACCCCTTCGACATAAGCAAGACAAACATTAGTGTCTGTTTTTTCTCCGATTGTAAGATGATCCATCCTAAGGCTTGGATTTTTTATTCGTCTGCGAAGTAAGGCTGTATTGGTTCGAAAATTTTCAGTAAACCCTTCACGAGGTCCCCGAACAACCGATTCGGTCTGGGGTTCGGTTATACCGCGCTTATCCCAACCCTTTGTACTGATTATTAGAGCTTTATCAAATCCTTCCGACAAAAATGCGGTATCACCGGAAAGACAGCTTTCGACCAGTTCACCGATTGAATGCTTTTCGGTGACATCGCCAGAACAGAGAATGGTCTGCTTCACCGCATCGAGCGTTTTTGTTAATGACTCAGTCTGATAAGAATTCAGACTTTTACTAAGAATTAAAGGCTTAAGAATACTTTGGGTAAGCAAATCACTGCTGACCAGTCCGTCGATAAAAATCAGGGCACCTTTTATTTCGCTGTTTGCCCCGTAACGGAATTCATGTATCTTTATGTCGCTGCTTGTGCCCATTACTTTTCTAGTCAGTTCAAGGTCGGCGGAGAGTTTGCCTGTTATGAGCATTTCTTCGATTTTTTCCGGCTCTTCCGGAATACCGGCTTGATTTACCGTGTTTTTTAGCCGGTCAGCTCCATATCTGATTTTTTTACTTAAAAAGCTAAACATAAATATTACCATCCTTTCGCTTACAGGCTGAGATCTATTAGCCTTGTTTGCGATAACTCTTGGTTAGAAGCTCACGATTGAAGAATTGTTTTAAAAACCTTCCGTAAATTGGTTTAATTAGTATTACCAGATATCCCAATAGAAATTCAGTCAAAATGACCGGGCAAAATTGAGTAAAAAATGCGTTTAATGGTTCACAAATAGATAAAAATATTGTAAAATAAAAGATGTATATTAAAGACAATGTTTTATTTTGTAAATATATGCAAATACCGCTATGTAAACACGATAAGGCAGGTGTATCTTATGAGGAGAGTCCTGATTATTGTCTGTGCTTTTTTTGCTTTCCTAGCAGCGGTCGCCTCTGTGCTGTATGCCATGTATTATTTCGATCTGCTTCCCAAAAAAATATATAAAGCAGAGGATTTTGGTATAGAAACAATTAAAAGTGACAATGACTATGACGGTGATAATATTGATGATTTTACCGATGTTTTATACAGTGCGAGAACCTACTTGAAAACCAAGCCAAAATACAAAAGCGCCTATTATCAGGGCGGTTATCCCCCGCCCAATGAGGGCGTTTGTACCGATGTTATCTGGCAGGCGTTTAAGGGATCAGGCTATTCATTAAAGGATTTGGTTGACAAGGATATTGCTGAAAATACCAGTCTGTATCCCGGTGTTCACGGAAAGCCCGATAAAAATATTGATTTTCGAAGAGTAAGAAATCTGCTTGTCTTTTTCAAACGCCATGCCGAGAATCTTACATTGGATATGAATGAGATTGCTGAATGGCAACCCGGGGATATCGTAGTATTTGAAGGACATATCGCAATCATATCTGATAAACGAAATAAACAGGGGATTCCGTACATTTTACATAATGGGGGACAGCCTGTAAGAGAAGAAAACGCAATGGCCAGATATGAAATATTAGGACATTTTCGGTGGACTTCTCCGATAGCATAATACTTACATTTAATAAAATAAAGGAGATATATCAGGGGTCTATACCTGATAAAAGCTGAATATGATGAATTCATACAAGTTTAAGCTTTATGACATTATTTTAAGCCTTGCGGAAGCGATTGATTTAATATCCCCTGAGCTTAACAGTCATCACCAAAGAGTTGCTTATCTGTCATATCGTATTGCAGAGCAAATCGGTATGCCCATTAAAGAGCGGCGGGAAATACTGTTGCAGGGGCTTCTGCATGATATCGGAGCACTTTCACCGGATGAAAGGATATCCTTGCTTGATGAGGAATCAGAACACATGAACCGCCACGCTTTTCGCGGTGCCAAGCTTTTATCTCAGTGTCCGCCGCTGGCCCCTTTATCAGACGGAATTCGGTATCATCATATACCATGGAATAACGGGCTCGGCAGGGAATACGACGGTCAGCCTGTTCCTTTGGCAAGCAATATTTTACATCTTGCGGACCGTGTGAGCGTTTACCTCCATTTTTCTCAAAATATACTCCCTGAAATATCAGAGATGATTTCTAAATTTCATGGAGATCAGAAATTCTCTCCTATATTAGTAAAAGCCCTTGATGGGCTTGCTAAGAAAGAATATATATGGCTGGAGATGTCTGATAGTGAACCCTTAACGTTTTTACCGGAATCTGCAGTCATTCTTACCGATCTTGACATCGACGGAGTGCTCAGTATCGCAAAAATATTTTCATATGTAATAGACTATCGAAGCCGTTTTACTGCTACTCATTCCGCTGGTGTTGCCCACATTGCCGAAATGCTTGCATCGTTTGCAGGCATGTCCGGAGAAGAATGTAAAATGATGTTGGTTGCAGGGTACCTTCATGATCTTGGCAAGCTTGCGGTCAAGAACGCAATTCTTGAAAAGCCGGGAAAATTAAATGTAAGAGAATTCAGTGTAATTCGTGGACATACATTCTATACCTACCGCTTGCTGAACAAAATCCATGGCTTTTCTGCGATAAACCAGTGGGCCTCGTTTCACCATGAACGCTTGAATGGCGAGGGTTATCCATTTCACTTGAAGGGAGAGCAAATACCGCTCGGATCAAGAATTATGACGATTGCGGATATTTTCAATGCAATAACGGAGCACCGCCCGTATCGTAAAGGCATGGAAAAACAAGATATTATAAATGTTTTTAAGGAATTAACTGAAAAAGGCGAACTTTGTACGCATGTAGTGGATATTCTGCTTGATAATTTAGATTTATTTATAAAATTATGTTATGAAACCCAAAGAAAAGCTTCTGAAGAATATAAAAGCTTCTTTTTGCCCGATGATAAAGATTATGTAAACGCCGTTTGATGCTCTTATATCCAACCGCCGGAGTGAAAAATGCGTCAAATATGGTCTATGGAATGTTGCGTCTCTTTACTTTTGAGCAGCAGCCGAGGGCATGTACTTGTAGATATATCATAGAAAAGGGCGTAGGAAAAAGATGACATCACTAATTCGCGGATGGATTGTAGACAAAGGAATCGGTAATGAAACAGCGGAGCAGATTTCATATTTTATATTAGCTTTGGTAATCCTGATTCTGTGTATGGCTGTAAACTTTATTGTAAAAAAAATTGTTTTGAATTTGATAGCGAGGCACATTCGGAGAAATAAAATCAAATGGGATGATTTACTGGTCGAAAACGGCGTGCTACGTAGGCTTTCCCATGTCGTTCCCGCTGTGATTATTCAGTTTTTTTCCGGATCATTCGGTCCTTATGCCGGATTTGTGCGTAAGGGTGTGGATATATATATTACAATCGTGGCTGTTTTGGTTATTGATGCCCTGCTGGACACGGTTGACATGATTTACCGCAGAAAGGAAATTTCAAAATCCCGCCCGATTAAAGGACTACTTCAGGTTGTTAAAATCGCTTCTTTTATCATTGCCGGAATCGTGATTATAGCTGATTTAATGGGTCAGAGTCCGCTTGTTATGCTAAGCGGAATAGGTGCTATGACAGCGGTATTTTCACTTGTATTCAAAGATTCCCTGCTTGGACTGGTAGCTGGGATACAGCTGTCGACTAATGATATGGTTCGTATTGGAGACTGGATTGAAATGCCGAAATATTCGGCTGACGGTTCTGTGATAGATATTTCGCTTAATACTGTAAAGGTTCAAAACTTTGACAAGACAATAACAACCATACCTGCATATGCATTAATCTCGGATTCATTCAAAAACTGGAGAGGAATGAAAAGTTCAGGTGCCCGAAGAATCATGCGTGCTGTGAATATTGATGTGGGCAGTATTTCTTTCTGTTCTGATGCACTTCTTGAAAAGCTCAAAATGAGTGATCTGTTAAGAGAATATATTGAAAAACGACAGGTGGAAATTGATGAATATAACAAAAAACGCAAACTTGACCCGTCCGTTTCAGTCAACGCACGCCGCCTTACAAATATCGGGGTTTTTCGGGTGTACATTCAAAATTATTTAAAACAGCATCCCGGTATACACCCGGACATGATTCAACTGGTCAGACAGCTTCCATCTGCAGAATACGGTTTGCCGATTCAGATATATGTGTTTTCCAATCAAACAGACTGGGTTGAATATGAAAATATACAGTCTGATATATTTGATCATATTCTTTCGGTAATAGACCAGTTTGAGCTTCGTGTTTTCCAAAATCCTACAGGAAATGATTTTAACTGTTCATAGTGAGGGTTTAATCAATTCCAATCACGTGATGGGGCGAATGGAAAGGAAACAAAAATGACGGATGAATTTTCCCGTACAAGAATGTTGATGGGTGACCAAGGTTTTATGAAAATCAAAAACTCCGCGGTGGCAGTTTTTGGAATCGGCGGGGTGGGTTCATATATAACCGAAGCTCTGGCACGTTGTGGAGTTGGACGCTTTTTGCTGGTGGATAAGGATACGGTAAGCGTATCAAATATCAACCGCCAGCTCATCGCGACACATAAAACGATAGGAATTCCAAAAGTAGAGGTCATGCGTGACCGGATACTCGACATAAATCCCGCAGCTGAGGTTGAGATATGTCCAACCTTTTTCAATAATGAAACAGCCGGGAGTTTTGATTTATCACAGTTTTCATATGTAGCCGACGCCATCGATACCATTTCGTCTAAATTGATTTTGATTGAAAAGTCTAAATCGATAGGGGTGCCGATTATCAGTTGCATGGGTGCCGGAAACAAGCTGGATCCTTCTCGGTTTGAAGTTGCTGATATTTACAAGACCTCGGTTTGTCCTTTGGCAAGAATTATCAGATACGAGCTGAGGCAAAGAGGAATTAAGGATTTAAAGGTGGTTTATTCAAAGGAAGCACCAATAACTCCGGAAAATGGCTCGGAAGATTTGCCTGATGGCAAAAGGCAATTACCCGGGAGTATCTCGTTTGTTCCGTCTGTGGCCGGTTTAATTATGGCCGGTGAGATTATTCGGGATATAGCGGGATTTTAATTTCTTCCTGCATTGCCCTGCCGCACAAAAGTTTATAAAATAGAATAAAATATGTGATTGATATATTTTACAAATATTTGTATGATAAACAAAGGTATGATAAATTAGATGTATTTAGAAAGGCAGGATTCGTTATGAGTAAATTAAAAATAGCCATTATCGGCTGTGGAGGTATTGCAAACGGCAAACATATGCCGGCGCTTCAGAACCAGTCTGATCGGATTGAAATGGTTGCTTTTTGTGATATCGTGATTGAACGCGCTCAGGAAGCTGCAAAAAAATTCGGAACCTTTGATGCCAAGGCATATGCAGATTATCATGAGCTTCTTGAGGATAAGAGCATTGATGTAGTTCATGTTTGTACACCAAATCGTAGTCATTGCGAAATTACAGTTGCTGCGCTTGATGCGGGTAAGCATGTAATGTGCGAAAAGCCAATGGCAAAAACCGCAGCTGATGCAAAGTTGATGCTTGATGCCGCAAAAAGGACAGGCAAAAAGTTGTCTATCGGCTATCAGAACCGCTATCGCACAGATAGCTTGCTTCTTAAGAAATACATAGAACGTGGAGATCTTGGCGAAATCTATTTTGGCAAAGCACACGCAATCCGCCGCCGTGCCGTTCCTACATGGGGCGTATTTCTGAACGAATATGAGCAGGGCGGAGGTCCCTTGATTGATATCGGGACACATGCGCTTGATCTTACACTGTGGATGATGGACAATTACAAGCCCAAGGCAGTTTTGGGGCAGACATTCAAGAAGCTTGGAAACCAGACACAGACTGCGAACGCTTGGGGAGACTGGGATCCTGCACAGTTTACAGTTGAGGACTCAGCTTTTGGTTTTGTTGTAATGGAAAATGGCGCTACCATTTCTCTGGAATCAAGCTGGGCATTGAATACGTTGGACGTTGGCGAAGCACAAACTTCTTTGTGCGGAACCAAAGGCGGCGCGGATATGAAGGACGGACTGAGAATAAACAAAGTGGATATGAATACACAGACAACCATCCTTCCCGATCTTAAATCAGGCGGTGTTGCTTTCTATGAAGGCAGCAAAAAGCTTGATGCTGCCGGACTTGAGGCTGCCATGTGGATTGACAGTATTCTAAACGATACACAGCCTTTGGTTTTACCGGAGCAGGCGTTAGCTGTAACCCAAATCCTTGAAGCAATCTATACATCCTCAACAACGGGCGAGGCATTTTATTTTTAGTTTAGAACATAGTCAAAAATATGCCCACCGTTATGGTATGGGGTATCTCGATTATCAAGAAACAGGCACTTTCACGCGCGTGAAAGTGCCTGTTTCTTTTGGTTAAAGGGATTTATCGCCCCTCAATACTATAAATTCAAAAAATTTTTCTAAAAAGTCATACATGTTTCAATCATTATATTGTTTGATTATATATAATGTTTATATTAATGTAAAAAGGAGTGGTATATATGCAACAGCCGAAAGATCTTTTATTGGATACACTGAACCACAAAAGCATCCGGCAGGTTCCATGGGTTCCGTTCGCGGGCGTACATGCCGGTACATTGGCGGGATATGATGCGATAGAGGTACTGACCGACGGGGATAAACTATTTGAATCACTGATGCAAGTCAACAAGCTGTACCGCCCGTGCGGGCAACCCGTAGTTTTCGATTTGCAGCTTGAAGCCGAAATTTTGGGATGCCAGCTTATTTGGACAAAGGATGGCCCACCGTCAGTTAGTTCACATCCGCTTGCGGATAATCCGGCTGTTCCATGCCGCTGTACGCTGCCTACTGCCGAGGACGGACGGCTTCCCATGATACTGGATGTTATGAGAAGAATGAAGACCGAAGTAGGGGATACAACCGGATTGTACGGATTGATTTGCGGACCGTTCACCCTTGCCTCCCATCTGCGCGGCAACGATATCTTCATGGATATGTTTGATGACGAAGATTTTGTCCATAATCTTCTGGATTATTGCGTTGATGTCGGCAGGCGGATGATAGAAATGTATTCAGAAGCGGGCATGGATGTTATCGCAGTGGTTGATCCGTTGGTATCACAGGTATCGTCCATGCATTTTGAGGAGTTTTTATCCAAGCCGTTTACAGCTTTGTTCGATTTTATTCGTGAGGGCGGGAAATTTTCTTCTTTCTTTGTGTGTGGAGATGCGACAAGGAATATAGAAGTCATGTGCAAAACAAACCCCGACTCAGTTTTCGTGGATGAAAATGTGAATATCGTGGAGGCAAAGGGAATAACCGACCGCTATAACATTGCATTGGGCGGGAATATTCCGCTTACCTCAATTATGCTTCACGGGACACAGCAGGACAATATGAAATATGTGGTGGATATGCTTGACAGCCTGCCAAACACACATAATTTTATTGTGGCACCGGGATGTGATATGCCCTTTGCAGTTCCCATTGAAAACACTGTTGCGGTTGCACAGGCGGTATGGCAGACCGAAGAAGTACGGGAAATGCTGAAAAATTATGTGGCAGTCGAGGATGATATTGACGTTGAGCTTCCCCAATATGATGCGCTCTCCAAACCTCTGGTTGAAGTGTTTACGCTGGATTCGGCCACCTGTGCCGCATGTACTTATATGATGGGTGCGGTAAATGCGGCTAAGGAGCGGTACGGTGATACCATAGATGTAGTTGAATATAAATATACCCAAAAAGAGAATATTGCGAGATGCAAAAAGATGGGGGTACAGCACCTGCCGTCAGTTTATATCAACGGTGAGCTAAAATTTTCATCCCTCATTCCAAGAAGTGAGGAACTGGATGCCACCATAGATAAAGCAGTTGAGCAAACCGGAGTTTAAAATACCAATGTTATACAGACAGACGGTCCATACGGAAATTCGATTCGACCGGGTAGCCCAGCTCCTGCTGCAAGAAAGGAATGGATATCGAGATGACAAAGCTTTACGTAATTACCGGATTTTTGGGTGCGGGCAAGACCACCTTTTTGATGGAGTTTGCACGTCTGTTGACGGTTGAAAAGCTTGCGGTTTTGGTGAACGAATTTGGCAAAGAGGATGTAGACGGCAAACTTCTTCGGGAGTTAAACGCTGTCATGGAAGAGGTGCACAGCGGTTCCATTTTCTGTGCCTGCCGTGTAGAGCAGTTTTCGGATGCACTTTCACGGTTGCTGGAGGACAGCCCCGACATAATTTTGATTGAAACGTCGGGTCTGTCCGATCCCACACGCATTCGGAAATTACTGAACGAGCATCCAAAAGCCGATCAGATAGATTACCGGGGATGCTGGTGTATTGCGGACGCAATAAGATTTGAAAAAGTGTATTCTACCGCACTGGTATGTGGAAAGCAGCTGGATATATGCGATGCCGTTATATTGAACAAAACCGATATTGCAGATGATGACCAAACGAAGCGGACGCTTGCGCTAATAAAAAACCACCGCTCCGATGTCCCTGTATATTTGACAAGTCACGGCAAAATACAGCCGGAGTGGCTGAAATCTTTTGGCGGTCCTGCCATAGCAGAGTCTAAAAATTCCGTTCATATAAAAGATGTATCTCTGCAAAGCCGTATTGTTGTTATTCGGGATATCTTCCCAAAAGATAAGCTGATGGATTTTCTCTCCCGCATTGCTCCCGCGTCTTTTCGCATAAAGGGATTTGTGCAATTACGTGAGGGTGTATTTTTTGTGGATGTTGTAGGGGAAGACGTTAAACTGAAACCTTGGGATAAAGAGGTTGAAAACCCCAATCGGCTTGTTGTTCTGGCGGGCAGGGGACTGCCGATGTTATCTACGCTAAAAGCGGCAGGCAAAAGCTATGATGCTTTTATATTAAATATTGAGTGAGGCGGTTAAAATAGATTTTAATTTTATTGAGCAAAAACTTGCGAACCATGACCCGCTCAACCGAGATGATGCGATAGGGCTGTTAAAAATATCAAATCAGTCGGATGAGTTTTATCGGCTGATGTGTATTGCCAACTCATTATCCCGCAATGAATACGGGAATAAAGGGTATATATTTGCCCAAATTGGCCTGAATGCCGAGCCCTGCACCGGGGGCTGCCGTTTTTGTTCACTTGCACAGAGCAACTTTTCGGTGGAATACCCTTACCGTCTTACTGTTGATGAGGCGGTAAAGGCGGGTTTGGACATCTGCAGATCAGAGATTTCAGACCTGTTTCTCATGACAACTGCGGATTATCCGTTTGAACATGTGATAAATATAGCAACCAAACTTCGCAAATCTATACCAAAATCAATACGTTTGGTTGCGAATATCGGAGATTTCACATATGAACAGGCAATGCAATTAAAAGTGTCCGGATTCAGTGGAGCCTATCATATACACAGACTGAATGAGGGCATCGACACAGACCTGTCCCCCGACAGGCGTATTGATACGCTTAACAATATACATAAAGCAGGATTAGAGCTATATTACTGCGTTGAGCCCATAGGTCCCGAACATACCTATGAAGCACTGGTGGATGAAATGCTGCGTGCAAGGAAATATGGCGTTGATGTAATGGCTGCCATGCGAAGGGTTCCTGTACCGGGAACGGATATGGAAAAAAGGGGAACCATCACTTTGCTTGAGCTTACAAAGATTGCTGCTGTAACCCGTCTGGTGACAAGACCTAAACGGTCAATGAATGTGCATGAACCCACCGAAATGGCGCTTCTTGCCGGAGTGAACCAACTATATGCAGAATATGGTGCAAATCCAAGAGATACCCTTGCCCAAACCAGCAAAGGCAGAGGATCCAGCATACAAAGAGTAAAGCAAATGCTTGAAAATGCCAATTATATTGTTTAATTACGAGAAACTCCGTTTTAATTACTTTTCGTAAAACATCATCCCGTCTATATATGTATCCATAAAGAAAGAATTTGTTGAAAGCTCGACCGGTTTTGAAAATTTTCCAATTTGCTCCGATTGTTTGCGTATTGTATCGCTTAACAAGATAATGGATGCTCCCGAACCGGCCGCATTGCCGATTGCATAGGATTTGTCAGAAAAGCCGGGTGGAATAAGCCCAATTCTTTCGGCCGATTTCACATTGATATTGCTGCCGAATCCCCCTGCTATTACAAGCTCTTGGATGTCATCGCAGCTGTATCCTGCTTCTTTTATCAGTGTTAGCATTCCCGCACAGATTGCAGATTTTGCAAGCTGTACCGCCCGTATATCCTGCTGCGTTAAAATGACCTTGGTTCCGGGTAGCCGGAAAGCGGGCTGGCCGTTCACTTCTATTATATTGTCTGTAAAGGCATGGCCTTTCTCGCATATAATTCCCGTTTCATCGATAATACCCGCTTCACACATAACCGATACGGCATCCAAAAGTCCTGATCCACATATTCCCACGGCTTGCCCATTGCCCAAAACAGAACTGGTGATACGGTGATTTTCGAATTTTACTTGACTTATCGCGCCTGTTCGTGCGGGCATACCCTGATAAATGCCTGCCCCCTCAAATGCAGGCCCTGCAGCAGTGGAACAGCACCAGAGCATACCTTTTGATGCAAGCGCCATTTCCCCGTTGGTGCCGATATCTACAAGTAGTCGTGGACTGTCTGAAATTTTATTTCCATGAGGAAAAAATTCTGCAGCCAGAAGTGCTGTTGTGATATCGGCACCGACATAAGCGGAAATACATCGCGGCAAATAAACCCTTGCGTTGTTGCATGGCAGATCCAGTTCCAGCCCGGTTAAAAACATACCGAAATAATAGTCCTGCTCAAAAGGCGCCATGGTTATGGATTGTGGATCTCTCTGGCAAAGCAGATACAGCATGGCGGTGTTCCCCGTCAGAACAAGGCTATCTACCTTATGTACAGGAATAGACACAGATTTGGTCAATTCTTTGATAAGCAGGGATATGCAGCTGCGAATACTGTCCGCTAATGCTTTTCGTTCACCATCAATAGATTTTTGCAGCCGGGAAATCACGTCCGCGCCGAACACCGATTGGGGATTCTTTTCTGCCAGCGTTTTGAGCAGTTTCCCGTCAAACAGCCGATATAAATATGCTGCAACGGTTGTTGTACCGATATCGACTGCTATACCGTAATTAATTCCCCATGGATTTAGCTCAAACGGGGGAAGATAGCCGTCTGTCAAAATATCATCTTTGTATAAACCGATTGACAGAATCCGAACCTGCACATCACCCACAGCTTCTGCCATACAGGCGTATCGGACTTGTTCTGCCTTTTCCTGATCGGTTAGCAGTGAACCTTCCCTTTCGCCCCTGGGAGAGAGCTCACCTGTCGCTTTTACCTTGCATTTCAAACATTTTTGCCTGCCGCCGCAGGGCATCTCGACCGCAATGCCGTTTTGGGCAAAAAGATCGGATAACAGGGCGGGAGCAGTGAAAGAAATGCGTTTTTCCTGCCCGTTTGAGGCTGTTATTTGTAATACAGAATGCTTCATAAAGTATTTCCGCCTTTCATTGGCAAAGCAAACCAATATTAATGTCCTTATACTACATATTACAAGAATTATGTCAAAAAAACTAGCATGATATTTTGAATTTTGGTATACTGTTTATAATGGCTTTAAAATTACAAAAGGGGATGAGCCTTATTCGCATACATATCATAGCTTGCAGGGTTTTTTCAAGAGAGCTAAGCTACTATGCGTCTCAGAGCCCTCATATTGTTGATATTACATGGCTTCCGCAGGGGCTTCATGATACGCCTGAAAAACTGCGGCAGATGCTGAAAGATACTTTAAACGATCTGTACCTCCAGAAAGAAAAACAGATGCTGAAGCACTGGCCTGATTGCATTGTTCTCGGTTACGGATTGTGTTCAAACGGCATAGTCGGGCTTGAAAGTCGTGATACACCTTTAGTCATTCCGAAAACCGATGACTGTATTGCCATTTTTTTAGGCTCTCAAAAGCGGTATCTTGATTTATTTCAAAAATATAACGGTACATACTGGCTGAATAACGGTTGGATTGAAACCGCCTTTATACCTTCCGAAGAAATGCTCGATAAGCGATATAGAGAATACGTAAGGCTGTATGGAGAAGAAAATGCCGATTTCTTATTGGAACAGGACAAACTTTGGGCATATAATTACAACTCCTGTGGTTATATCAGTTCTTCTGTTTACGACTGTCCCGACTATCCCTTGCTTGCTGAACAAATTGCAAAGCATCATAACTGGAAATACTGCAAATTTGAAGGTGATAACCGTCTGATTAAGGCTATGACCGAAGGCAGATGGAATAATGATGAGTTTCTAATCTGTCCCCGCGATCATCGTGTCGAAGCCACCTATGACAAATCAAAAATCCATGCTGTTCCGGTTCAGCGCGAATAAAGTCTGATGGTACAGATCTTCGCCTTTTAGCCGGTAATTGACTTCAAAGGAGGAAGGTATATGCAGGAGCTGCTCGTAAAGCGATGTATGGAAAACGCAGCGCATCTGTCGGCATTGTGTGGCATACCCGCTTATGTGCTAAGTGTTTTGCAAAGGATATTGTTTAATCAAGACAAAACTCCCGCATTTTGCGATGAATGCACCTGTTCTCGGTGTGATGCGATGAATACCCATCTTTACGGATGCAATGAAGCATATCGCTGGAACGGGAAGTATATCTACTACTGTCCGCTGGGACTTGTGTTTGTTGCTTCCTCGGTTTCAGATGATTCGGGCAATCTTGTGGGCGGAATAGTAATGGGCCCTTTGTTAATGGGAGATTCAAATGATGTTCTGAACGAAATGAACGATTACACGCGTAGTAAGGCCGCCGCCTTGCCCGTACTTTCTACTTTAAAGGTTACGGATCTTTCGGAGGTTTTGTCAGCGGTTACTTCATATTCGGCAGGCATGCCTCATAGTCAAGTCGGCAGATTTGTTTATGAACAGGAAAAGCTGCTGAACGTAATTTACTCGGCACAGGAAAGTATGCTGCAGCAGGAAAGTGATGATTCCCCCTATCCCATCGAAACTGAGAAAAAGCTGCACACCATGATTTGCAGTCATGATAAAAGCGGTGCGCAGGAATTACTGAACGAGCTTTTGGGACATATATACTGCGCCAGTAATTTCGATTTGGCAACCATCAAAACACGCGTAGTTGAGTTGGTGGTGGTTCTGTCCCGCGCCACCATTGACGCCGGAGCCGATATACGGGAAGTGTTTTTGTCAAATACAAACTATATACAAGAGATTGAGCAGTTTTCATCACTTGAAGAGCTTAGTGTATGGCTTAACTGCATCATGCACAGGTTTATAGCATATTCGTTTGATTTTGCACAGGTTAAGCATTCCAACGTTGTATACAAGGTTATGCAATATGTTAAGGCAAATTATAATCAAAAGATCTCATTGGACGATATTGCGCGACACGTATATTTAAGCAGATCCTATTTAAGCAGTATATTTAAAGAGGAAACAGGGAAGAGCCTTTTTTCTTACATAAACGAGGTGCGTATCGAGAAAAGCAAAATATTCCTGCTTGACGATTCGGTTAGCCTTGTGGATATTTCCTCCATGTGTGGTTTTGAAGACCAAAGCTATTTTACAAAGGTTTTTAAAAAAGCCACGGGGCTATCCCCAAAAAAATATAGGGACAGCCGGGGGTTAACGGGGCTTAATTAATGGAATAAAGTTCAAAAAGGCAAAATATTTTCCTATATTTAATATGTCAAACCCAATACAATATTAGTGAAAATTATTATCGGAGGGTTGAGAAATGGGGATTTTAGAAGACATTAGCAGCTTTCTGCAACAGGGACGTGCTCCTATAGTTAAAGAAAAGGTTCAGGAGGCTTTGGATCAGGGCTTATCGCCCAAGGAAATCCTGGAAAAAGGCTTGCTTGACGGTATGGGCATTATTGGTGAGAAATTCAAGAAAAATGAAATTTTTGTACCCGAGGTTTTGATTGCAGCCCGTGCCATGAATGCAGGTGTGGGAATTCTAAAACCGCATTTGGTGGAAGCGGGAGTTGAATCAAAGGGAACCGCTGTCATAGGAACAGTTAAGGGAGATTTGCACGATATCGGCAAAAACCTTGTTAGGATGATGCTGGAAGGCAAAGGGCTTAATGTGGTGGATCTCGGTGTTGATGTATCATCTGATCAATTTGTACAGGCCGCAATCGATAACAATGCAGATATTATTTGCTGTTCGGCATTACTTACCACTACAATGGGAGAAATGAAGGATGTGGTGGCTGCAGCGAAGGAAAAGGGAATCCGCGATAAGGTAAAAATCATGGTTGGCGGTGCTCCCATCACCCAAAGTTTCTGTGATTCAATAGGCGCGGATTGTTACACAGCGGATGCCGCTTCGGCAGCCGATGCCGCACTGAGTTTTTGCAGCTGATAATATATTTTATTGTTTTGTGCTGCATTTTTCCGTGTTACATATATAATTTATAATACCGAGGGTGAAAACTCTCGGTATTTTGATATAACAAGGACTGTTGCAGACAGATGATAAGTATGTACAGTATAAGGTTCATTTAAGGGTGATAACATAATCAGTGGGGCGCAATTACGACATTCACATTCCTTAAGGATGAATCAAAGCCTACAATTATAAATAAAACACATATCAGAATCCAATATATTCTTTTTACAGATTGGCGCGGATCCTATTCCAATTGAAATAAAGAAGGGTTGACTGATGCTGTATCATGGTATTATCACCAATGGTTATGTTTATAGCATGGGGGCAGCTCTGCTGGATATCGACGTGCCTTTCTAAGCTGTTATTGTGAACAAAAACTACATACTCTAGACCAATAGATGACGGATAAGTGATTGGTTGAACCGCTTGTTGGTATGCGGTTATATTTTCAAAAGGAACGGGAGCAAGGTATGATGAAAAAAAACTATCCGATTAATAATGAAACCGTGTTATTTCAAGGACGTACCTTTGAGCGGGAGGGCATAAGCTGCTTAAGTTGGACAGATTCAGGCTTTACGTTTTATTTTGAAGGAACAGAAGTCTGGGCGGAAATTTGGACAAACCAGCCTCACAACGATATATCTCGTCCTTATATTGGTGTACTGTTGGATGGCGATATTAAACCAGAGGAAATGCAGGTGTTTCCGGTAGACCGGGAGGGGTGGAATTTCTATCCCTTAGCAAAAGCATTGCCCGAAGGCAAGCATACGATACGATTAGTAAAATTGAGCGAGGCACAACACTCTATAGTAATGGTAAAAACCTTAGAAGTGTACGGTAACTTGGTTAACCCATCCCCTCCTGACAGTGCACACATCATAGAATTCATCGGAGATTCAATCACCGCTGGGTTTGGAAATAACTGCAAATCAGAAGATGGCTCTTTTTGTACAAAGGAGCAGGATGGCTGGCGTTCTTACGCGGCGTTGACGGCACAACGGATGAATGCCCGATTTTCCGTAATTGCTCATTCGGGCTGGTGTGTTTATAAAAGCCCTTATGGTGATCGTATGCCCGACATATATGAATTTACGTACGGCAAAGGCGAATATTGGGATTTCTCATCCAATCCCACGAATTTAGTGGTTGTCAATTTGGGGACGAATGATGGCGCGTGGATTAATATGGAGCCTGAAAATAGACGGGAAGAAAGTATCCGATTGTTCATAGATGCTTATGTTGATTTCATAGAAAAAATTCGAATAAAAAATCCCAATGCGATTATCCTCTGCGTTATTGGAATGCTCTGCACGATAACTACCCCATATGTCAAACAGGCAGTTGAAACCGCACGTCGTCAAGGGATAAGCAATGTGTTTTTTGGACAATTACCACAGGCAATCTCCTATGGAGCCGGACATCCATCGGCGGAGTCCCATGTCCTTGCTGCGGACGCTTTAGAGAAAATGATACGCACGATTACAGGTTGGTAAATCTACGACATAACATGTATGTAGGACTGCTTATAAAGGACTTGCAGTATGATATGCTTTTGATATATAATAGTTTCAACTTAACCCCGAAGGGAAAATGATGGCATGCTTTTAACTTTGGATATGGGTAACACAAATATAAAGATTGGTGTTTTTAAAGACGATAAACTGCTGCTTGATTCGCGTATTGCTACCGATCGTTTCAAGATGGAAGATCAATATGCAGTGGAATTGCTGGATATATTGAAGCTTTATGGTGTGGATACAAAAGGATTTGAGGGCGCGATTATCAGCTCTGTTGTTCCGCCCTTAACTTCTGTAATCAGGCGTGCAGTAGAAAAGATTACAGGTGTTACATCGTTGGTTGTAGGCCCCGGTACAAAAACTGGAATTAATATACGTATTGACAATCCTGCTCAGCTTGGTGCCGACCTTCTTGTAGGAGCTGTAGCTGCGGTAGAGCAATATGGCACTCCGTGTGTTATATGGGATCTTGGTACAGCTACCACCGTATCCGTGGTTGACCGTGATGGGCATTTTCGTGGCGGCGCGATTATGGCGGGAGCGGGAGTTTCCATAGAATCACTGGTGACGCGTGCATCTCAGCTACCGCAGATCAGTCTGGAAGCCCCTACCCGGGTGATCGGTGCAAATACAGTCGAATCAATGCAGTCAGGTGCGGTTTTTGGTGTCGCTTCCATGATTGACGGAATGTGTGACCGTATCGAGGCAGAGCTGGGTTATGATACAACTGTTATCATGACGGGCGGGTTGGGACGAGAAATTGCACCCAACTGTCGCTGCAAGATAATTTATGATGATAATCTTTTGCTTACCGGCTTGCATATGATTTATAAAAAGAATAAAAAATAACACAGACGGGTACGGGTATAACGAGCACGGCGCGGCAGCTTATTAGTACAGATAAGCGCCGCAGCATAGGTGTTCGAATTCGGGGATGGCTGTGTTAGGGGATAACCCTTAGATATTTTATTGCGCTGTATCCGCAGGAACAGCAGCAGGGAGGTCATTTTATGATCAAAGGAAAAAATCTTGAGAAAATGGTTCTCACAGCAATGTTTTGCGCAATCGTAATAGCTATGACATTTATCCCGCAAGTTGGATATATTGCCTACGGTGGTCTGAGTATCACCACCCTTCATGTCATAGTTATTCTTGGCGCAGTAATTCTCGGTCCGGTTAGGGGAACGATACTTGGATTGGTTTGGGGTATAACCTGTCTTATATTCGCCGCCATGAACGGGACTGCCGACGCCGCTATTTTTCTGGATCCGCGTATTTCGGTTGTGCCGCGTATTTTTGTAGGGTTATTATCTGCGTGGTATTTTATCGGAATAAAAGCACTTATTGGAAAGTTTATTCAAAACAGAAAAACAGTCGAGGTAATCTCGGCAACTGCCACAGGAATCTTGGGAACAATTACAAACACAGTATTGGTTCTCACTGCAATTAATTTGTTTGGAGGCAGTGGGGTACTTAAACTTGGTATGGTGTTGTCTACCATTATTCAAACTGCAATTGCAATAAACGGTATCGTGGAATTGGTACTCTCTGCTATATTGCTTCCTAGCTTAAGCACTCCTTTATTTATTATTCTAAGGAAGAAAAAAACCATTGAATAAAAGTCCAAGCGCGGTTTATATCTTTGGGGATACAAACCGCGCTTGTTTAATTCTCGTTTAAATACTATAAAATGGATAGTAAACTCATATTCTTGCCACGCCGCTTTTACGTGCAGCGGCAGCTACCGCTTGAGCTACGGTTTTTCCCACTCTTACGTCAAATGCTTTGGGAATAATGTATTCGGGATTAAGCTCACTGTCCGATATCAGCGATGCAATCGCATAGGAAGCAGCCAACTGCATATCTTCATTGATATCACTTGCGCGGACATCTAAAGCACCGCGGAAGATACCGGGGAAGGCAAGGACATTATTGATTTGATTTGGGAAGTCGGAACGACCTGTGCCGACCACTGCAGCGCCGGCCTCCACAGCAACATCAGGATATATTTCTGGGTCGGGATTGGACATTGCAAGCACAATTGGTTTTTCAACCATACTCTTGATCATGTCGGCTGAGACTACACCCGGAGCCGATACACCAATAAACACATCCGCTTTGTACATTGCATCAGCAAGCGAGCCTTTCAGTTGGTTTTTGTTTGTCCTGCGGCAAATCTCTGACTTTGATTCATTCATCTCTGGGTTGCTTTCGCATAGTATGCCTGAGCGATCACAAAGAATAATATCGTCTACTCCCATCTTAAGTAGGTGATTGGCTATGGCTACACCTGCAGAACCTGCGCCGTTGATTACGCAGCGGATATTATCAACTGTCTTGCCCACAACCTTTAATGCGTTAAGTAATGCTGCGCCGGTTACAACTGCGGTTCCATGCTGGTCATCATGAAATACGGGAATATCACAAAGCTCTTTCAGACGCTTCTCAATCTCAAAACAGCGGGGTGCTGCAATATCCTCAAGATTTATACCTCCGAAGCTTCCGGAAATCAGGTAAATGGTACGCACAATTTCATCGACATCCTTGGAGCGTATGCAAAGAGGAAATGCGTCAACATCACCGAATTCCTTAAAAAGACAGCATTTACCTTCCATAACAGGCATACCGGCTTCCGGACCGATATCACCAAGTCCAAGGACGGCGGTTCCGTCTGTAACAACTGCAACCATATTCCAGCGGCGTGTAAGTTCAAAGGATTTGCTGTAATCCTTACTGATAGCAAGACATGGCTCGGCTACTCCCGGAGTATAAGCAATTGAAAGCTGTTCGCTGTCCGTGAGGGATGCACGCGATACTACTTCAAGCTTACCCTTCCATTGATAATGCTTTTCCATTGCAAGTTGTTTTGTATCCATTATTTTGTCAATTCCTTTCCGTGCTTCTTTTTACACAGGGCTGTCAACCAGTGTTTATTATTGGAGGTTAACCCAAAACTGTTTCTGAAGTATGATGTTTATGCCATCAGCAGGTAGTATATCACAAGTAATGGAAAAAGTCAGTATTTGAATTGTTTTTTACTGAATAACATGCCATTGTTTTGTAGTCGATTTAAAGATAATGTAATTCGTGTTTAAATCCTTTTCCATAT
>DHOG01000132.1 GCA_002410715.1 Ruminococcaceae bacterium UBA5396
TCAGTTTTCGGGGCTCAGGTCACCTGTAATCAAAACGACACTTAAACTTTGCGGGCCCTGACACATTAGAAAGCTATCAGGACCCGCGGATGAGACAACAGAACCTCTTAGAGCTTTAATTACGGTTCACTGCCCCAGGCTAGAGCGTTTCCTGCGTAGCCGGTGGTTTTGCTCCAATCAACAAATCCTGTACTGTCAGCGTTAAAGGAATAGTCGTTCGTCTGAGTGAAATTACTCCAGTCAGCTTTAGAGAATCTTGCCGAAACATCAATGTAACTTCCCTGTGTAAGACTTCCGGCTGCATCTGTAAACCCGATTTCCAGATAACTATCGGCAATTTCAGTCGGATTCGTCAGCAGATTAAAGGTGCCTGTAACGTTGCTACTACCCACTGTTGACCAGTCACAGAAGAAATTTTGCGGCTGTGTGCCGTCTGCCGTATAGTAGTAACGGACTTTAACACTCGACAGGGCAATCGCCTTTTTTCCTTTATTGATAATTCTGATTCGAGGAGCAATTTGATTGGAAGAAGCCGTTTGGGAATCATTGTATTCCTGAATTTCAAGATTTGAAGCCGCTACAGGACCACCGCTGGAATCGGAAACGTTAAAAGTAACAGATGGGATTTTACCGCCGCTGAACAGGAACGTAAGTTTTGTGTCACCGACGCCCTGCTGCGCAAGGTAGGCCTTTGAGATGGTAACAGAGCTATCGGAAACGGTATAATCTGTGCCTTTTACAAGCTCAGCGCCATCGTTCACCACACTATCAAGCGTATTTCCATTGAACGTGACAGGAATCGCAATGTCAGCAGATTTTGCGACATCAAAGTCGACTGATGTCTCTGCCATCACGGAGTCCTTGACTGGTTCAGTGACAAAAATGTTGCTGAGTCCGGCGCATGCGCCCAACATCCCCGCAGCGTAATCAATGCCGGTCTCAGTAAACTGATACTGAGATCCAGCATCTTGGAACGAGTCATCACTGTCAGGCCCGCCAATCAGTCCACCGAGCAAAAGGTGCTTTGCTGGTTTTAAGTTTCCATTGTCAATATAGGTATATCCGTTTGCCGCTCTGTGATGGGGATGCAGTGGCCATTTGCTACCATACCCGATTAAGTAAGAAATCTTATTTGGGTTATTTCCAAGAATATAGTTGATCTGGCTGACTGCCAGATCTTTCGCAGATGTATCACCGGTATCTTCATAATAGATCACGGCAATCATGGATTCAGCCGCAGAATAGCGAAGTACACCCCAGCCAGTTAGATATTTGAGGCCGCCCGGCGTGGTTTTGCATCCGTTTTCCCAGTAGTTGATATTATCCGCAAGAGCGTCTTTGTACATTTTATCGCCGGTCAATTCATAGAGCATGATTTCTGCGGGAAGATGCATATCGTCCCAGCACATGGTCCACTTGTCCGACAGTGGAAGGCCATTGCTCGGATTGATAACATAGTTCGCGGCGTCGGTCAGATACGTCTGATCCTTTGTAATGGTATAAAGCCATGTTCCCGCCCAAGCCATATCATCTTTATATGTGGATGAAGAGTAAAAACCCTGCGCATTGGAGAGGCCGGGATTTGCCTTACCCATGGCATACAATTCTTTGGCGGCTTTTAAGCACTGTGCAGCGTAATCAGCGTCGACTGATTTGTAATTCAGATACATCAGTGAAAGTGCTGCCGATGCTTCCCCAACGACGTCTGCGGCAGGATGTGAGGCGTCCGCCTTAAACATTGTGGGCCTGTCGTTCGTCTGATCGGAAGGGGAACCCCAATAGGAGTGGTCAACGGTTCCGTCACCAAGCTGATAATAAAATGTACTGGCATCGGTATGGCATTTCAGAAAATAATCGGTAAAATGCTTTAACTGCTGAAGCATCTTTTGCGTGTTTCCTGTTTTGTCAAAGGTGTCCTTATAGCGGTAATAAGACCATTCCAAAACTGATGCCGCATATCCTTCCGTGATACCGAACTTTACATGATCGACACAGTCGTGATAGCCACCGGTAAGATCATAACCCATATCCTTGCCGTCTTCCGTGTGGCAGGCGTCACGCCAGTCAAAGAAATTATCCACCCCTGCGTCTTTGCCACATTTATTCGCATCATAAAAAATAATGGAATCACGCAATGCTGTGGCATAGTTATAGGCTGCCGGTTCGGCAGCACTGGCTGAAGCCTTATTTGCTCCGCATAACGAAGAAGACAATATGATGGCGGTGCTAAGAACCATAGAACCGGTCTTTTTCAAAAAGCCTGTTTTCATACTCTACACTCTCCTTTTTATTCTGCTCACAAATTTTTTTGTTTCTCCCTAACACTGCATTCTCATCCAAGATCGAATTCCGGTCAAACTTCCGTCTTCATTGTCATCGTCGTTTTTTCTTGCAAACAGGTTGTCGAAAAAAAACAGAGCAACACACGATAATCACCTCCTTCATTGATGAGATAAAACTCTATCAACTCTTAAGGTAAAATCGTATTTCTGCTCTGCTTTGATTTTGTCCAACGGCAGATTTGAGCCGAATGGATCAAATTATGTAAGAGTCGTTAGTCTTTATTAAAATCTTATAAAAATCGTTCTTACAGTTGAATTATAATATTAAAATTACCATATGTCAACAGACATGTAAAATATTGTATGAAGCTACTGCTCAGCAAGTACCTTGATCTTTTTCAATGTGTCCTTTTCTAGCCAGTTACTGGTTCCGGACAGACAGGAAAGACGCCTGATAAACGTTGAAACGTTTCTAACAAAGTAGCCGTCGAGACAGTCAAGAACGTGTTCTTTGATCTCATTCTTCGCGGCATGCTTATAGTCGTAACTGCTGTCCATGTTTTCCAGTTCACTGACTTTCAGTGATACGGAGGTTATGGTACCTCTGTTTCTCCTATCTGTCATTGGATTGCTTTCGGCAGCATTTTCACTTCCAGATTCATCCGGATAGAAAAAAGTCAAGCGGTTTCTGGGACTTTTTTTGTTCTGAATTCAAAGCAGAAAAAGCGGTTTGACGGTAAATTTGACGGTAAAACTTTTAGGCTTTGTTATGAATTGAAAAATCTCTTTACCGATAGATTCTGCTAGTGTCAAGAGAAGTTCGCAATTTGAGGATTCCGGAAAACGAATCAAGCT
>DHOG01000034.1 GCA_002410715.1 Ruminococcaceae bacterium UBA5396
GGCTCTGTGGGTTTCCGCGCCGCTCTACCTCATTACCAGAGGCGTGCGTTTACGAACGCCGCACGAAGTTTGAGGATAAAGGAATTCGCTTCCGTGCCTTATGGCAAAAAAATGAATTTATTGTGAAGGCCGTGAGTAGCATTACGAAAATCGCCCAGCGCAATATAATTGAGGTTTTTTATGCCCAAAACAATTAAAAATGTTTTCGGTGAAATCACAAGCTTTGAGAACATTCATAGAGCTTATTTAAATGCCCGGAGAGATAAAAGGTATCGCGAGGAAGTGTTAAGGTTTTCGGCTTATCTTGTTGATAATATACACCGTATTCAGAAACGGCTCCTGTCTGGAGATTTTCAACCGGGTGCATATCGTGAATTTTATATTTACGAGCCAAAATGCCGTCTGATAATGGCGCAACCGTTTGAGGATCGGGTGATTCAATGGGCGTTTTACCAAGTTTTGAATCCTCGATTTGTCAAAGGATATATTTCTGACAGTTATGCGTGCATACCAGGCAGGGGGCAAATATCTGCGGTTAAGAGGTTATATTACTGGCTGAGGTTGGTAGACAGGCCGAACAATGTACCATGCTATCCTATAAACATGGTTTTGCGTTCTTTGACAGAAACCGGCTGGCAGAGTGTTCAGGACGAAGGAAAACTGTCGGTTTGGGCTCACCCGGGCTTTCGGGAAATTTTACTGAATGCGACGGCCGAAAAAATATCTATCAATGATCTGCAGGCTGTAGCCAGAAAATCACGGATTAAATTCCCTGATGCTCCAAGAGGTCCAAAATGGTACTATTTGAAACTGGATATATCAAAGTATTTTTATCGGATTTCTCATGATGTCGCATTGCGGGAGTTTAACCGAAAGGTTAGTGACAAACAGGTTCAGGCATGGATGGCAGCTACAGTCTGCAACAACAACCGAAACTTCGGGATTCCGGCGGGAATGAGGCCGGAAAAGGTTCCACGTGACGAGCGCATACCGGAACGAGGAATCCCAGTCGGATCTTTATCATCTCAAATGCTCGCCAACCTTAACTTGAACCCATTAGACCAATATGCAAAAAGGGAACTTGGCATAAAATACTATATTCGGTATATGGACGATGTAATAATCTTATCGGACGATAAGCAGCAACTGAAGGAATGGAAAGAGATACTGGAACGTTTCATCAATGATAGGCTATTGTTGGACTTAAACAATAAGGTTTGTATTCGCCCGATTAGCTTGGGAATAGAATTTTGCGGGTTTAGGCTGTGGTCGAACCATATTAAGCTGAGGAAGAGCACAGCCTTACGAATGCGCCGAAAATTGCGGGGGCTAATGGAAGACTATCGGAATGGAGAAATTACTCTGGAGCGGGCTAAAATGACGATAAATGCGTATGAAGCATTGTTGTCACATTGTAACAGCTATTCGCTTCGAAAAAAAATTTTTGGGGAATATACAGATACAGAATGGACTGAAGGTTGGTTTTCTTTACAACGGAACAGCAACAAAGTAGAGAGCGATGAATAATCGCTCTCTTTTTTATTGCCCTCGAAAGAGGGCTTTTTTTATGCACAGAGATGATGATTATGTAATTGTAATTTGATGGCAACAAATTAAGACTAATAGAGAGGGTGTTAATTAATGTCAGGACAACAGAAGTATGAAATCATCAAGGCACTTGCTTACGGGGAAACGCCGGAGCAGGCAGCGGCAGCGGAAGACGTGGAAGTTTCCGCTGTCAGGGAAATTCAAAGAACCGAAGCGGCGGAAATTGTGGAAGAACGCGACATGCTTAGAAAGGCGGGTTACATCGATGGCTGAAAATTGGATCGACGTGTCGGCTCATCAAGGCATTATAAATTGGCCGAAAGTTGCCGCGTCGGGAGTAAAAGGCGCAGTTATCCGCGCCGGGTACGGCAACAGCGCATCCCAACAGGATCGGCAGTTTGCAGGGAATATCAAAGGGGCGACCGCTGCCGGGCTGAAAGCCGCTGTTTATTGGTTTTCGTATGCGGATACCGTGGCAGACGCGCGCGCAGAGTGGGCCGCCTGCCAAAGAGTGATTGAACCGTATAAAAGTAAGATTCTTTTCGTGGCCTACGATTACGAATATGACAGCGTGCGGTATTACAAAAAGCTACACGGTGCGGCACCGGCGAATGATCTTATCAACAAAATGGTAAATACGTTTCTCAATGCGGCAAAAGCGGATGGTTACGCTGGGGCATTGTATACCAATAACGATTACCGTAAAAACATTTTTTACGCGGCGACAATGGCGGCATGGAATGTGTGGCTTGCCGATTATTCGGGCGGTCCGGATATTAAATGTTTCATGCAGCAGAACAGCAGCACCGGAAGCGTGCCCGGTATTTCCGGCAATGTGGATATGGACATCCTTTTCCAGACAGTGGGAGCAAACCCGCCGTATTCGTGCGATACGTCCGTACCGGTTACGGTTGCACGCGGCAATGCATACCAGGCGTTAATCATTTGCGACAGCGTTCCGAAAGTTGTAGCCGGAACGCCGGACGTTGTTACCGTGCTGCACCGGTATGACGACGGGAACAAGCGGTATTTTTGGTTTGTGCCTATCGGGCAACCGGGACAAGAAGCAGGAATTTACATCAACGATGGTCCGCGGCAGTTTATTATAAAAATCAAGTGAGGCGTTAACGTTGAAAGACTGGATAGTAAAATATTGGCTTAGCGCCGTATTCGGCGTTATAATGGGTGCGCTGGGGTGGGCTGTAAAACGTATGCGAACACGGCAAAAGTCGCAGGAAGCAGAGCAGACGGCTATAAAACAGGGTATGCTTGCACTGCTGCATGACCGTATTTACAGTGCTTATGCGGAATGCCTTAACAAAGGCTATGCAAGCATTGACGATATTAAAAATCTCGAATATTTGTACAAGCCGTACCATGCCTTAGGTGGCAACGGTACAGGCACGGAGCTTTACGAGCGCGTTAAGAAAATGCCGACTGAGCCGTCGCAGAGAGCAACGGCCTAAAAATAATTTTGTCCCTTATAAGGACAGGAAAGAAGGATACTTATTTATGAATCAGGTAGAAATTGTTTGTATAATTGTTGCGTCTGTTGGCGCTGTTTTCGGTGTATGCGGGTTTGTTTTCCCACTTTTATCTAAAAAAGGCGTAAACACTGAACAGATCCTTAGCAAGGTAGACTCAGGCTTAGAAATTGCAGGCAAGGCCGTTGACACAATAAAATCAATTGCGCCGGGTATCCCGTACATATCGATGGCAGACACAATTATTAAGTGCGCCGACGAGGGTACTAAAAAGGCAGAACAGCTTTACATTTCAAACAAAATTTCAGCGGACGCAAGGAAAACGGAAGCAGTTAAGCTTACAAAGGATTTACTTACAGCCGCAAAGGTGGAAATTACGCCGGAGATTGATACTATTATCGACGGCTGTGTTGAAGCGGCGGTCTTTGCTTTGCCGCAGACACACACGGAGGAAAACGACAAGCGGTATGCTGACTTAGCAGCGCAGGATAATGTGACTAAGGCTTTAAAGTCTGCAGCCGACGCGGTACAGGCTGCACAGGAAGCAATAAGTGGCACGGACGATAAAGTTACAGCAGAGACGGGAAAAGCGACGCAGGCGACGGCACAGGCGTAAAAATTAACATCAAAGTCGATGTTAAAAATTTGCGAAAACGTGTTGATTTTGTCAACTTGGTAATATGTTTTACACGGCTTTGTCAACTGAACAAGGCATAAATGATAAGAGCCGTACCGGTTAATTTCCGGTACGACTCTCTATTTTTTTTGCCCAAAAGCTATTTTTTCATAGGCTCTCTTACCTAAAATTTCAATACTCGTGCACCGATGCATATTGTCATTCGGCCCGAGACCGACATTAAACACCTGCCCGACATAATAGGCTCGCGCTTCTTTGGGTATAGCATTGATGTGGGTATATTCATAGTCGCCGTTTTCATAATTGACTTTGACTTTAATCATATTGCATTCCCTCATTCCATGTGTCGCGGCCTTTCGGAAACTCAAATTCAGCATTGACCGGCATATCGGGCTCACCATCAAAATCGTTACTGGACTTCGTAAATATGTTAGGTGCGCCTATCGGTTCTGCGTCAACATACAGGCGCCCGTTACACTCATAAACAGGTCTGTCAAAACTATCGCGGCCTTTATAATTTAATACTAATTTCTTCATGGTAATTGGCATCTTTCCTTTTCCTGCCGGCTGTGGTACAATGGCTATGCAACCGGGTTGTGTAGTAGCTTCCGGGTTTGCGTTGGCCGTTCACGTAGTTCAGACGTGGGCGGCTTTCTTGTTTTGCCATTGCCCATCAAATGCCGATAAGCAGGCAACGCCAAATCTGCGTTCCTCTATGCTCATTAACTCAAATGATTTACCCATCATCTTTTCAAGTTCTGCCTTTGCTTCTGTGTCGCCATTCGTAATGTCAATGGCTATTTGTTTTGGGCTTCTCATGCAGCTTCCTTTCAGCCCTCGTAACCTCCGGGGCGGGAATTTTGGTTACGCTTCCCGATAGTCTTTAATGCTGCCCTTGATGTAGTGCCGTCCCCGAAGCAATTCGACGGATTGCAAAATACACTCGATTCTGGCAACCGCGCATCCGCTGGAGCCGTGACTAATGAGCCGGTCGGCCACGTCATCCATCATGGGGATGTCCATACAGGTTTCGCCATAGATTTTTTTACCGTTCTCGATAGTCATAGCGTCGTAGGTAATGTTCAAGGTTTTCATAATATCCGTTTTCCTTTCTTTCTGCCCGTATGGCCGGTAGCACAGCAAACTTTGTTAATTACTTTGTACTATGGTGAGCTGAAATTCGGAACCATCTTTCATTTTTATTACCAGCCCTTTACTGATGGTAAGAATTCCTGCGTCGCTGTAGTTTTGTATACTTTCGGCATCTGCAAGAGCCGAATTAGAAACATCCCAATCGTTTGTGAGGATTCCATGTAGTGCATCTTGTATAACCTGAGCGTTCATTTTTATACTCCCTTTCGCTGTTCTCTTTTCTATGTTACTATATTACTACGATTTGCGTAATTTGTCAATACGTTTTACGTAATATATTTAACATAAATCGTAAATAAATTTTGGATTGCGTATTGATAAAATACGAATCGCGTTATATAATATAGCAAAGGAGTATAATAGCATGATAAGATTTCGATTAAAAAGGCTTTTGGCATTGAGAGAAATGACCCAAAAGCGATTGGCTGAAATTACAGGTATACGGTCTCCAACTATTTCCGCAATTTGTACGAATTCTATTAAGCAAATACCGACTGTCGTAATGGATAAAATTTGTGAAGCCCTTGACTGCCAACCAAGCGATTGGATAGAACGTGTTACATCTGATAATAAAAATCCATCCCAAAAATAAGTTTATACGCATATAAAATGCGTATAATATCATTGACATGCGTATAAAATATGCGTATAATAGTAATACAAGAAAGGGGGAGAAAAATTGACGGTTCGGGAAATCATAAAAATACTTCATAATGATGGTTGGCAAGAAGTGCCGGGCAGAACAAAAGGGTCTCATATACAACTAAAGAATCCTTTAAAGCCCGGAAAAGTAACGGTTCCGAATCATTCAGGCGATCTTCCCCTTGGAACATTACGCAGCATAAAAAAACAGGCAGGACTAAAATAAAGTTCTGTCTACAGCGAGAAGGGAGTTATACGTATGCGCAAATTATCATATTTGGCAGTCTTCGAGCCAAGCAAGGACGGGTTTGGTGTTTATTTCCCTGATTTGCCTGGCTGTATCAGCTTTGGAAAAACATTCGAGGATGCGCAACGGGAGGCTGCCGATGCACTCGGCCTGCATCTCTATGGGATGGAAAAGGACGGTGATCCTATTCCCGAACCGTCAAAAACGCCCTCGGTTGATCCGGACACTGAGTCAGGATATTTTATCTCACCTATCACTGTATACCCTGATATGGTGCGGAATGAACTTGATAACCGGCGGGTAAAAACAAATATCACATTGCCTGCATGGCTCAAGGACGCCGCCGAACAGCATGGAGTGAACTATTCGCGAATTCTTGAAACAGCACTCTTAGACTATCTTAATATACCAAACCATCAAACTTCACCTCAACAGGGCAAGAGATAAAACAATAAGATGTGAAATAATCTAAAGAATACTATTACGCTTGGGAGTAATAGTATTCCGAAAACGAGATTTTTATATCACATTTTTTATATGCTCATACTTAAAGGAGTAAGAGCATATGATAAAGATTTTACTGTCCCGCAAGCTGGGCGAGCTTCGCTGGACACAAGCCGATCTTGCGCGAGCAACCGGTATAAGGGCGGCAACTATCAATGCGCTCTATAATGAAGTAACTGATAGAGTAAGCCTTGACCATCTAAGCAGAATTTGTGAAGCATTGAACTGCGAGTTATCAGAGATAATGACATATGTTCCGAATAAAGTAAAAATGTCAAAAACACGGTTGGGAGATAAGGGAAAAGAGGTGTCAAAGAAAAATTAAGCCTTGTGATACAGTTATGATACACTCCCGAATTGAAGCCAAAAAACAATTTGTAAAATATGCAAAGTATAAATGAAATTAGGGTAAAGTTGGACTATATAAATGTAAGTGTGCCCATGTCATGTTGAGTGGGAATGATTTAAAAAGGCCGTAAAGCCCAGTAGTTATGCGGGTCTGCGGCTTATCAAGGTCCCCGATGGCAACGGTTTGGCAACACCGATTCCAAGATTCATAAAGAGAACTAACTGATTTTAACTGATCAGTTAGCTCTCTTTTATTGTAGAACGAAAACTCCCGGCTGTGCCGGGAGTTCAAAAAAAATTTGTTGATATTCTGCGCGAAGCAATCCCAAAAGGAGGGGACAGAATTACTGTAAATGTTGACAACGTCAGAACAAAAATCAGAAAAATGGAAGATAGCCTGTTTGTTGATTAAAAATTAATACGATTTTCCCCGCTGGCTGAGGCTGGCGGGG
>DHOG01000010.1 GCA_002410715.1 Ruminococcaceae bacterium UBA5396
AGCATTTTTTCGATCATCACGGTCTTGATTGCGGCATCGTCCACGCCCTCGCCAGCGGCGATAAACTGCTTGTTTTCCTCCAGAAGCCGTTCATAGGAGTCCTCCCGGCTGGGGAGATATGTAACAGTTCCGCTGGCGGAATCAATCCGGCACCGTTCGACTTTGATGTCATACTGCAGGTATTCCATCTGGCGGTCGCTTTTCTCTAAAACCTCAATGATTTTTTCACTTACACCGGGATATTTTGCTTGGTAATCCGTTTTCTTCTGATACTTTGCCATAAGGCTCGTCCTCCATTTCGTGATTGTTGAAATCCGGAAACGAAGAACAAGCGGCGGAGATCTGCAGCGCAAATGTTTTTTCAGCGTTCTGATCAAGAACCCACAGAGTGCAAAAAAGATACTATCCGGTCGAACGGATAAGAAAAAAGTCGAACAAAAAAAGGCAGCAGTTTGCACGTTACAAACTGCTGCCTTTTTTACATATCCATATAGTTGATGTGCTATACGGAAGAGACCTTTATTTCAACCTCCGTACCTTATGAGTGCATCTTTGCATATGTGAAGCTCCCCTCATAGCCGCTAGCAAAAGGCGGCAAGAGACCACAGTATCAAAGAAGGGCACTTAAAGTCGTAAAAAAACAAAACCTGTCCATGGAAAGGCAGGTTTTATATTTGCGACAAACGGCAGCCAGGCTGTCATAGCGCTTTAACCAGCACCTTAGATCCTGTGGCTTTGCGTCCCTGACTTTAGTCAGGTTTGCTATTGGCGTATTTTATTTTCATCATGCTGTATGTAAAAATTTTGTGGCGTACGATATTTAACCCTACTCTATAAAAAGTCCACTTTCCTGACGTCCCATTGCTCTTGAGCGACCAAGTCCTTTGGCTTCATACAGCAGGCTGTCGGCTTGCCCCAATAGCTCCTTGTAGGACATGGTCTGGGAGCTACTATCCACGGCAACAATTCCAGCACTGAATGTCACCGGTTGCTTCGCTATTTCGGCGAAATATTTTGTCAACTCTACATGGATGCGCTTCAGAATCTGAAATGACTGCTTTTCATCGATACCATCGAAAATGAACACGAATTCTTCTCCGCCATATCGTCCGAGAACATCGCCTTTTCGTATGTGGCGGTGTGCAATGTCAGAAAACTTCTTTAACACCTTATCTCCAAACAAATGTCCGTATTGATCGTTGAGCTGTTTGAAATTGTCAAAGTCAATCATACACAGGCTGTATCGTTGATTGTTACCTGCACGGACACGCCGCTTGATTGATTGTACCAGTCCGTACTTATTCGTTGTTCTAGTAGCAAAATCCAGAGATAAGAGCTCTTTAAGGCGCTTTTCTTTCTGCTTTAAATCTGTGATATCGGCAAAAATCAGCAGAATATAGTTCCGATCATAATAGGAAACAAAAGAGCCATTCAATTGAAACCATTTTATTTTTTTGCGGCCTTCCCTGTTAAACGAGAACTGAATGGTATTGTTGTCTATTATTCCGCCTTTTCGAATAATTCTTATTGCGTGCATCAGATCGCATTGTCCATTCCCAGCTTTACCGCACTCGGAACAACTCACGCCAAAATTGCTGCAATGAAAAATTTGCCCGAACGTCATGTCTTTCACATAATCCGATTTTAAATCAAAGAATTTATACATTCGTCTGTTGACGAATACAAGTCGACATTGGTCATCCAGAATGACTTGTCCAATTCTGCTGTTCTCAAACAAACTATAAAAAAGGGTATCCTTTTGTAAAAGGTTAAATTTACGTTCCATGATGCCCCCTGGTCACTTTCAAAATGGTTATTTTATAAATTGACAACTGTGTCATAAGTAATCAGCAGATCAGCATGAAAAACGGCCCTGGGGATACTTCACAGATACGAAAACAGCACATCGGAGGTCGACTCCAACGGGCAAGGAAAGCTCTTACAAGTTCGGGGTCCGACTGTATCCACGCACGTCGCTTAAGTTCCAGACGTGCGTGATCTTGTGAATGGCTTTTCCGGTAGATTCTATTGCTGGTTATGGCATATCATAAGCGTCACAGATCGTTGTAATACGCGCGATCAGGGGGATTGTGTCATAGCTGATTCTCAGTCACATTCCACCATTCATCATGGTAAACTGATGATTGTATTACGAGAGGAATAAGGTAAGCATTTGTTTTCTCTCTTTTAGACGTTGATATCCTCTTAATAATGAAAAACTGATCCAGGCGCAGAATCTCAGCACAAAACTTCTAACCCTCGATGCCTTCGAATAACCCTTTTCAGAAAGGGAATCATAGTGTAAGAGGGTAAAACACCAAATTTCGTAAAGTATCTGACTTTGCGAATATAGCCATAAGGTATTGATAATTTGTTGCTTTATCAAATTTTGGACTAGCATTTTTGACGACGATTAGCTTTATGCACTGAATGAGTTGACCAGCATTTCAATGCAATTTTTCCGGCACTCAAACGCAGGGTGGACATAGCGATTTAGGGTAATATTTACATTGGAATGTCCTAGCAATTCGCTGATGGTTTTCACATCGATGCCCAATTCCACACACCGGGTAGCGAACGTATGCCGGAGCGCATGAAAGTTTATATCATCGATGCCCGCCTCACGAAGAAACTTTTTGAAACGGTACTGGCAAAGCCGGGGCTCTACATACCCGGGGTTTCCCGACAGAATATAGTCCTCATCACAAGCGCGTTTTTTTAGTTGCGCCATATGGCATACGAGAAAGCTGGGAAGAGGAATCTCTCGTATAGAACACTCGCTTTTCGGTGCATCAATACTAATTAACGTTTTGCTCTTGCCACCTTGGCCGCAATTGTGAATTCTCTGTAGAGTTTTATTGATTTTGATCACACCTTCATCAAGAGAAATGTCGCTCCATTTCAAAGAACACAACTCACCTATTCGAATACCTGTAAACAGGCTGATCATAACGCCCAGCCCTGTCGTGTTTTTTTCGCCTTTGGCGGTTTTGATCAGAGCCAGCTGTTCATCCCGCGTCAACACTCTCAGTTTGGGAAGGCTGTATTTCGGAAGTTTAATTGATAACGTCATTCCCGCCAAAGTCAAGCTCCGCTTTAAAATACCCACAATATCCCGCACGGTTTTTGCAGAAAGACCGCCTTTCCCGTCCGTCCTTCCTGTTTGCAGTTTTTGATTGACATAGGCTTGGATGGTATTGCTGTCAATTTTGCGCAAAGGGATCTGGCCTAGAACTGGATCAATGTGCCGACGGATCAGCCCGTCATAATTGGCATAAGTTGATTTTTTGACGCTCATTTGAATCGAAGCCTGCCAAAGCCTCATGTACTCGCCAAGAGTCATTTGCCGAAAGCTCTGCTTTTCTCCGCTGATCTCCTGTTTTCCGCAAGTGGCCTTCGCTTCCGCTTGGGCCCTTTTGGCCTCCAGATAGCTGTGCCGATAAATATAACCGTATACCGCCCGGCCGGTTGCATCGCGCGCTTTGATATAGCGGGCCTCCCATCGGCCATCCTGCCGCTTATAGATATTTTCGCCTCTGCGTGACATTAAAATCTACTTCCTTTCTGATCGATTACGACTGAAATTATGACGGCGATAAGTGGGTAAACACCGCCTAAAAGCATAGACGCACGATTTTTTCTCTGTCAAATCGGAAGAACCACCGCCTCCCGACTTCAAATTTCTGTCGAACTTCATTGACTATTGGCTGGTTTTGTCATAAAATATTCTTATCATACTGCCAAAATCATATCGGCAAGTCAGATACTTTACGAAAAATCGAGTCAATAAAAGGCCGGCGGCTTGTAGTGTACAAACCGTCGGCCTTTACTTATGTGCTTAAATCTATCCGTATTGAATGTTATTCAGTCGGGTACATATTCCGCTACGTCAGACAACTGGCAATTGAGTATCCTGCATAGGCTGTCCAATGTATTTGTGGAAACGGACTCGTTTTTCTGCAGCCTTAAAATAGTTGAACCACTTATATTTTCTTCGCCGCCTTTATTTCTGAGCGTATAAGTTGTCGCACCCTTTATCTTCATGGTTTTCCATAATGGCGCATATGATATCAAATTTATTCACCCCATAGACTTTACTTTATCTAAAGTATGCCCTATAATGAACATACATGTATATGCTCAATATAGGGCATGTCAGTGGATATAGCCGCTTCATAACTTCTCCTTAGTGGTGAACCGGCTTATTATATTTCAGATGGGATAAATAAACACGTGATACCATCATCACAGCAAAGGGAAGGTCTATGGAGTTTGAAAACTTTGAGCAATTAAAACAATCTGTGCATGTGTTGAGCAAGTATTTTCCGATTGTGCACGTTTGGGACAATGACCACAGGCAAATCCTATACGAGATTCAAAACGCAAATTCTCTTGAGTCAAATCCGGCATCCCATGTTTTCCATAACGCAACTCTTTCGATTTGGGATAAAGAAGCTAAAATAGAAATCAGCATACCAATTTCCGTGGAACGGCGGCAATACCGCTTGGAACTGATTCGCTACTGCTCAGATATCGACAATCCGGATTCACTTCCGTATATTAAAAGATTAGTCATCACCGACTCGCTCACTAATCTGTATAATCGCAGATATATCGATGAAAAACTCCCCATGGATCTGAAGCGGACCTTTCAAAACGGCGCTCCGGTTTCGTTTATCTATTCAGATATAGACTTTTTCAAAAAAATAAACGACGAACACGGACATGTTGCCGGGGACTACGTTTTGCGCGAGGTGGCGGATATTTTTTTTAACAGTATCCGACGGAAAGATGGATGGGCCGCCCGTTACGGAGGAGATGAATTTCTGATCTGTCTTCCGGAACTCAACCATGGTACGGCCGTCAAAATTGCGAACAGAATTCGGCAGTCCATTGAGAAGAGAAATTTCAGTATCAATGGGCAGATATTGAATCTTACCTGCAGCTTTGGTGTGCAAACCGTTTACAAAACAAGCGGCATCAGCACGGTAAACCAAATCATCGGCATACTTGACCGGAAGCTCTACCGGGCAAAACGAAAAGGGCGGAACAGTGTTGTAGGTTGACCAATTGGGAAAAAGGAAACACTGCAAGCAAAAAAATCTCAGGAGGCTTCATCTAGAAGCAAACCTGAGATTTTTTCTGAGTTTTTTTCTGTTCAGGAATCAGTCACAATTGCGTTTTCGCAGGGAACTTTTCAGGGCAATAACTGTATCCGAAATAATTCGAATCTCATGTTCATCGCAGTCCTGTACTGTCCTTGTAATTTCATTTTCAAAAACAGGCTTGGCCTTGACGCTGCTATCGCAGATCAGTTCATCCATTGAAACATTCAGCGCGTTTGCGATTTGCACCAAAGCCGGAAGGCTGACCTTAGTATTTCCGGTTTCAATGTGACTGGTATGAGCCGTAGAAAGTCCGACCTTTTCAGCCAGCTGTTCCTGACTTACGCCATTACGGGCTCTGGCCTCCTTAATCCGCTGTCCTATCGCCTTGTAATCCAGTTTCATAATAAATACCATCCTTGTCTTAATGCATACTTGTATTGTATGCACAGATGGCCTATAATATAATATCCTGTATGAACACAATGACCGCATAGAATAATTTGGAGGAAGAAAATGAGAAATATAGGCTGTACGTTTACCGGACATGAACCGATGCGATTTCGTTTTGGTTATGATGAAGAAGATGAACTATGCCAACAGATCAAGGCTGCGATGAAACTTCAGGTTCTTGCCCTTTATGATAATGGCATAACCGATTTTTACACAAACTGCGAACCGGGCGCGTCTATGTGGGGAGCCGAGTTGATCTTATATCTCATAAACCACTTTCCACACCTGAAACTCTACTGTGTGATTCCGTATGAAGAGCAGGCAAAAAAATGGACTCCACAGTTGCGTGATCGATATTACACAATTTTGGAGAAAAGCACATATAATTATTTGATTTCTACAAAATTCGAAAAGAGCTGCTATCTCCGCTGCAATGAGTATTTGGTAAACCACACTGGATTGCTTCTGGCCGTTTACAAAGACCAACCACTAGTACTGATGGAACCGGCTGCTCATCTTGTTACATACGCCAGAAAGCAAAACAAGGGTGTTATTCTAATTGACCCGGATACAGCGGAAGTTACTCCCATTACGGTGAAAGAGGGTAAAAATAGGCCTTAATAATTTTCTTTTCTCTGTTGTTAAATCTTTATAAAGTGAGAGGTTCACCTTCATGGTTCACCATGAACCATACCACAGTCCAGCGTATGGACATACCATTCCCCTGGAGGAATGTCCATTTTTCAGCGCTAACTGGAATCGGCCTTCGTCAGATAAAACATGTTGCTGCTCTTGCCGCCGTTTTCCCGCCAGCGCTGCTC
>DHOG01000194.1:0-8514 GCA_002410715.1 Ruminococcaceae bacterium UBA5396
AAACTCATTGGCGTATAACAGTATGACCGAGGATGCCGGATAGCGTTTTCGCGTCCACGCCGCTTGCCAGCGCGTGTGTAGAAAAAGTGTGCCGGAGATCATGAAATCTGATGCTCGGCAGATCCGCTTTCTTTAAAAGCACCTTTAGCCTGTTGTAAGCAGAATCGGGACTGACCGGTTCCTCCGGTTTTACAGGATTATAAAATATCCATTCGCCGACCGCGTTTATCTTTCGTTCCCGCAGAAGCTCCGCTGTGCTCGGTGGCAATATGATCGTCCGTGTACCAGTATCGGTTTTTGTTTCGCCGGAGGTATAACCGCCGCCTTGCTTTTTATGAAGAGTGCGGCTGACTTTGAGCCTACCGTTGCTCTCATCAAAATCCTGCCACTTCAGCCCGCATATTTCGCCGCGGCGAAGCCCGGTCGTCAGCTCGGTGTAAAAGAAGGCATGCCACAAATTATCCTGTTGTATCACTTCCATAAACCTATCAAGCTGTATATCGTTCAATATTTGCTTGGGAGCGTAATTATTTTTCGGGATGGTCGTACCATCGGTAGGATTTTTTACAATCAGCCGTTCCCTCACCGCCGCGTCCAACGCTTGATGAAGCATCATATGGATTTTCCTAACCATGCTATCCGATAGCTGATGCCCGAACCGAGGATGTTCACGAACCCGCCCCTGCTTTTTCACTTTATTATACATCCGCTGTATTTCCGCGGTAGTAATGAATGCGAGGGGCTTGTCACCAAGATGCGGTTTAATATATTTTTCAATCATGGTGCGGTAACAACTCAACGTGCTTTCTCTTATTGTAAATATCATATATTCATTCAGCCACCGGTCGAGCCATTCGCCGAGCGTCATTTTGCTTTCTTCGGTCAGCTCCGCGCCGCGGTAGGTTTCTATATAACCGTGTAATTTTTCAAGCAATTCTTTCTGTGTTTTTCCAAATACATATCGATATATGGGATTGCCGTTATTTTTACGACCGACGACGATCCGTCCTTCCCAACGTCCGTCATCACGTTTGCGGACAAGCCCGTCGCCGTTCGGTCTGCGTTTTGCCATTATAGGTTACCCCCTTTCCAAGTACAACACAATACCACAACTCTCTTTGAATATCCAGCGATTTCCGAAAGAAAAACAAGGATATTACAGAGACAATCCAAAGCCCTGCTCCTGTTCTTCATCCTCATCGATATCCTCCTTGTAGCTCCGGTCGATTTTCAAACCCTGTGCCAACTTTTTCTCCGCAATCTTGGATTTTAATTTTGAGTCGATCTGAGTATTTAATCTTGCGTATTGCTTTTGGCATGAGGTTGAAAACAATCTGCCGAGGATAGAAACCAAACCCGTGACCGCGGAATTTATTTCGGGTGCTGATATAGGTTGTTGAGATTGCTCTGACAGTTTCATCATAAGAACCGCTGTTCTAACCACGGAATTTTTGATGCTGCGGAACTCTTTGTTTTCTTCCAACGGAATATCCGGCTTCGGTTTATCATAATAGGTGGACAGTTTTTCACGGTTGATATTATTCCATTCGGCATAAAAATCAGCGACGCGGCTGTCTTTCGCAAGCTCCGCAACGATAGTGTCCACTGTTTCCTTAATGGGTTTCACCAGATATCCGTACAGCATTTTGCCCTGATGATTTTTTAGCTGCCCAATCAATTTTTCAAACAGCCCGTGCATTTTATCGTCGCATGATATTTTTTCCTGACTGCGGCGGTACAGCTCGTCCAATCGTTCCTTGACTTCATCCTTCAGCTCGTCACGCATTTTTGTCTGCAGAGCAAATAAATGATACTGTTCGTTACGAAAAATATCATTTGCGAACATACCGCGCATTTTTTCAATAGCTTTATTCGTAAGGTAACCTTGTTTCAGCTTTTTTGAATATACGATCATGTGCAAATGCGGATGGTGCGTGGTATTATGGAACGCAGCATACCACTGCATATCCGATGGATCAATTTTATGAGCCTCAGCAACCTGCAACGCGCTCCGGCGCATAAGACCTTTCCAAGCCCCCGCGCTGTTATAGCCGAGCCGTTCCGCGTCCTCTCGACGCAGACTTATAACATGAGTCCAGAGGATTCCCTCGTGATTTGAAACCTCATCAGCAACAGCGTCGATATCGATTTTATCATCGGTCTGCGAAAACAATCCGTGCCTACCAAGTTTTTCAACCCCCGGTCGTTCACCGATATATGAAACCAATTTTTTTATTCCGTCGATCCGGTCGGCGTTACGTTCAATGAACGCGCCTATGAATTCTGTCGCTGAATTTTTTGTTCTTTTTTCACGGTAGGTTTCGAATTCGAGATACTCCATCGCTTCCGGATAGGCTGTGATACAAACGCAGACCAGCTCCTTCTGTTTTTTTGTGGCAGGTTTGTGATCGATCCCGCCGGGGAGTTTTTCAACACCGTCGCGCATTCCCATATACCGAACCAACTTTCCGGCGTTGGCTCTCGCGGGATTTTTTATATACCTGCTTGTAAAAATTATTTTCGGCATACTTTATCCTCCGTGCTGAAAATCATAGGCATCCTCAAAAGTAATGACGCCGTTTGTTTCCGCGACCCTGTTGGCACATTCTTCGTGAAGCTCATCCATATACTCATCAGTCAAATCGTTGTATGAATACGAAATCATGTTTGCGATTTTCCCTTGCTCCACCGCCAGTTTGAAAATTACGCCGGAGAGATTTCGCTCGACACTTTCAACTTCGCTTTTTATTGTCTGTACCAAAAGCGGCGATAAAAAATCGAGGCTTTTTCCCTGACGCAGAAACGCCATATAGAATTTTATCGCTTGCCTGACGAAATCACTTTTTGATATAGCGTTTGCCTCTGTCAGCATACTTTCCATTTCTTCCACGAGGGAAGGCTCCAGCCAAAATGTGTTGGTCTTTTTATTTTCTTTCATCACTTACCTCTTTTCCGATAGACATCGGATTTTTTTGTTTTTGATGGCAGGAAAACCGCCAAACGGTCGGCTCTGCCGTCCGATGTGAACTGTGCGGGGCGAATACCGACCCCGCTCTTTAACCCGCTTTTCATAATAACCGCAGTTTTTGATGGTTATTTCGCTATCCAACCTTGTAACCTCGCTTCCGGTCATACTCATCAAGCCGCCGTTTTGCTTCAGCCTTGGCCTGTTCGCGAGCCAATTTTTCCAACTGAAACTGATGATAATACTCAACCGCTTCGTCAATCGGGCGTATCGTGTACTTGAGATTTCCGTTATACTTTTTACCGTTCTTCGTGAACACCTGCGTGTATTCCGTCGTAATAAAATGCTTTTGCTCAAGCATTTCTACATATTTTCTCACCGTGTTCCGGGACATATTGGTTGCTGCACCAATGGTTTTATAGCTTGGCCAGCATTGAAAGGTTTTCCGATCCTCACGATAAAGAAGATAGGAATATACTGAAAGCTCGCCGGAGCAAAGCCCAAGACAGAAGATTTCATTCGGCAGAGGAAAATAATTTTTGATTGGATCGCGCTGTAAATATTTTTTATATTTCATATACACACCTCTCAACCTACGTTGCGCCAGTACCGTCTGCAGTTTGGCGGCGGGACGAATTTCCCTTTTTCCATTGCCTGCGGATAGGTTCTTTTGAACCATTCGTTTATAATTTCATCCCGATTAATAATCACAAAGAGAAGATAAAACATGAACGGCGATAGTAATTTGACGGTTGCTTTACAATTTCTGAACACAGAAACCGCCGTGTCAATATCCTCCGGAATCATTTCTTCTATCATGATCCTGCGGATATCCTGATTGTTATAAAGCACACCGAAAAGATTTATTTCTTCGGTATCCCACAGCACCCACATCGCGCACCGCGCAAATTTATTCATCACAACGGACGGATATTCCTTATCCCTGCTGGAATGAAAATAGCATTCATCGAGCCAGAAATCCAACTCATTATCTACATAGAACCGTTTTTGTTTTAAATATTTACTCAATATAATCACCTTACCTTTCCGCTTTCGCATTGACCCATTCGATGAACTTGTCCTTCGGAATAATGAGTCGATTGCCGATACGGATGCTTGGGAAGTTCTTCTCGTGCATCAACTCGTAGGCTGATGAGATGGACACACCCAACACCCTTCCGACTACCTCCGCGTTGAGAAACAACGGCAGCTCATCATAGCTTTTGAAAATTGATTCCTTCACTTTGCTTGCCTCCTTTTTAGAAAATATTGATAACCATATTAAGATTATCTAATGGTAGTATAACAAGGGCTTGACATTCGCGCAATGGTTTTGTATAATGTTTTATGTATTGATGTTAATTTTCTAATTTAAAAGCAATTTGGATTTTCTAAAATCAGGAGTGGAATATGAAAAAAGATTATTCGGAATATTCGTTAGATGAGATTGAAAAGTATCGTCTTCGACGGCAAGGCAATCAGCATGTGCGGTTTGATTATTTTTCGAACAGCGTTTACTTCAACTCCGAAAGCAAATCGATTAGCATTACCGTTGATTCTTTTAATGAGTTTATCATTATAAAGGAAGACTTGGATGAATTTGATAAAATAGAAGCGCAGCATCGAACCGTTCACGAGGATGTTCTTTCTCCAGAAGAAGAAGCGGAGCGCGAAGAATTTCGTATAAATGATTTAGAGAAAAACAAAGAGAATTTTGAAAAACTTTGTCTTAAATACGATATTGACCGTTCTTCTTTTAACGAAAGAGCAGAGGAATTTTATGATGATTATCCCGACCAAAAAAAAGCACCGCTTAATAATGTATTAAGCGGTGCAAGAATTTCTTTATCATACGGAGAAGGAATTTTAGACTTTGTTTATTCGGACTTTAAAACGGCGTTTAAAGAAGCAATCGCTTTTCCGCTTACCATACAAGAATTAGGTAAAAAATTAAAGGAGGAACAACCGGAAAAATATATGGGGCAACATGAAAGTGAACCGGAAAAAATATATAATCGCACATATGAACTGGTCACAGAATATTTGCGTTATACATCTACAGTCGTTCATACCGAAGAAATCATATACAAATCGCTCTATACAGCCATTTGTCCGCCGGTATTTTCGTATGATAGAGATACAGTAGACGGGTTGAAGTGGTACTATAATTATTTAATTACATTACAAAAAGAGTATTCTGCATTGATTGAGTTTTGTTTCGACAAAGAATTTTTTCCGGATGTATTGGGGCATATGCATCCGTCAGAACGATATAATTTATATCGGGATTTACACGACCAGCCGGCATTTTCCCGAAGAAACGAAACCATGTTTTACAGTACAAGAATGATGAGCGGAGATAAAATGCCTTACGGATTACGGAAAGACGAATTGCTTCCTCGCCTTACCAAAGCAGTAAAACTCACTGAACAGCACCGGGAGTTTGCCGAACACTACAAAGTAGAAATAAAAAAACTTGAAGCCAAGCTGACCTTTCCGCGATTTTTACATGTAAGCTATGATTTTGGTTCGGTTGCCGAAATTCTTGAATTGGAACTGACTAAAATGTTAGAGCAGAATGTACATTTCCGAAAATGTAAACGCTGTAAAAAATATTTCATTATGAAAGGCAACTATGATACGAACTACTGTGACCGTATTGCGCAGGGCGAGACGCGAAACTGTCAGGATATTGCCGCCCAGGAAAACTATAAAAGAAAAATAGCCGACAATGCGGCTATTCCGATTTACAGTAAATATTATAAACGATACGCCGCCCGTGTCCGTGTCAATCAAATTAAAGAGTCCGATTTCAAACAGTGGAAATATAAGGCGATGACCAAGCGTGACGAGTGTTCCGACGGAAAAATCACTACCGATGAATATATACAGTGGATGGAAGAGTGTTTCCCGAACAGAACAGTTGCAAAATAAATTTGTGTGATTTTTGGCAAGAGTTTTTTCTTTGTTTACAGCGGATCAGTTTTTGATCGCGGAATATAATAAAAAAGTTTTCTTCAGGAAAATAGTTAGCACTAAATAATATCCTTCTCCTTTTCTGCCAGTAACGCATAGAATGTTACCCATTTGCTGGGCTTGCCAACTCGCTCTTTCGGCAGATATGATTTTGTCAGCGTTCCATTCAGTAAAAATTTTCCAACCGAAGTCTTTTTGCTATTCAGAATATCCCACGCTTTCTGCAAGCGTGGATCGTTACCGTAACCCAATGCGCAGAAAGATTCCACGATGTTTTGCAGACCTACGCGCATAACCTCAAACGGATAAAACGTGTCAATAGTTCGCCAGCCCTCGCGGGCGTTCAAAATCAAGGTGTTCGGATTATCCGTCCTGTAAAACAGATTGTGACTCCAAAAATATTCAAGCAGAGCTTCTTCTATATCAGTTTTGACGCCTTGCTTCCTGCACTCGGCGCAGAACATCAAGGCGTACATATTGGCCTTCACGCAGCTTTTCGGGATACGATTCATTTTATCTGCACGGTGTAAGCAGAGGAAGCCGCCGTCCGGCAACTGCTTGTCGGTTGAATTGCGGATAATATCAGCAACACCGGGTTCATCGGCAAGCCCCAAACGAACCAATGCCCGCAGGCGCATATAATCGCCGCAACTATGTTCAAACTGATATGTGGTTCCAAAGTGGATTGCTTTTTCTTTATCCAGCGGAATATCCTCAAAGGTCAATCCGCATTCGGCAAAGGTATTCAGGTAATAGACAGACCATAATCCCTCGCGTTCTGTCCAATCGGCAGGCAAAAAATCATTGACCCATTCGATGACCGGCGATTTATCCGCCGCTTCGCCAAGCAGTTCGGTCTGTGTGCGGTATTTAACAGCGGAGTTATCGTCCTCTAAAAGCCATTGTATAACATCACTATTTACTATTACCACCACTCTTTATTTTAAATTCGCCCGCAATATATCAAGCCGTTCCTTCATGCAATAAGGAATCACCAATTTCGTAACTTCGTGGGCGGTAATACCTAAATTACATTGTCCCGCATAATGACTGCCGTGATAGACATCGCATGAATGATATTCTCCGCATTCTACGCAATTAGCGTATCCTTTCTCCTTGGAACAAGTATAGCTTCGGCAAAATTTATTGTTTCTTTTATTGCAGCCCGAACAGCGGAAAACACCTATTTCATTAGCAGGAGGACGCTCTATATCAATACCCGGAACACATCCATGATAACATACCCAATTCATATAAACGAAATTATCGCCTTCCGATAAATTGTTTTTATCGTATTCTTTACTTCCAAGGCACAAATCACACCGGTAACCGCAAGGAAAAACATTCGGGTCAGGATTAACTGTGAGCTGTTCAAACGGACGATGCCAACCGATAGGCACGGTTTTCTTTAATGCCTCGAAAACATTGTCCAATAAGGCTTCGTCCGCGATTTGGAAATCCTCATTTGCGATATGAATATAAAAAACGCCGTCGTCAAGCGTGGTAGAAATCAACTGTTCGCCGTCTGCGCTAAAAACAAGTGAAGATTTTCCGTCCCAAATTTCATCCGCCATATAGAAAAAGCGGATATGTCCAAGCAATTTAGAAAAAGCTGAGAATGAGCCTTTTAACAACGGTTCCAATTCTGTCGGCGGCGTTAAAATTCTTCCGTCGTCTGCTGTAAAATGCTTCATTTGATTATCTCCATCATGCGTCCGATATCTTCCGAAATCGTACCGCATTTGCCTTTTTCGATTAGAAGATTCTTCCCGGTCATAATATAAGTTGGAATCACGCGGACATTATCCCAATAATATTCGTTCATGCGGATACGGTAAGTTGAAACCGAAGGGATGAGGTTTTTCTTTGTTTTAGACTTGACAATCATATTGAACATCTTTTTCGCTACGTCACCCATCAGCATGATTACTTTGAGATTGGGAAACAGAGCGAGTTCAGCTTCCAATAACGGAAGTTGCGCCTTTATAATAGCGGGATTGGCGGTGTAACCTTCTTTCGGCGTTTTCAATGCAGCGGTGATATAAATACCCTTATCAAGAACGTCGCGCATATTTTTGACTTGTACGCCAGCGCCCTCGAATAAACCAAACGCGGTTCTCCTGTTTTCGGGGTCATGTGTATCGCTGTAAAACCAATCGTCAGGATTTTTCGGTACAACCTCGTTTATCATGATGACTTTGATGTTCGCCGGATTAAGCTCGCAATCAGGAAACTGCATCGCGTTTGGGTCGAGATTATTTTTTACGGCTGCTTCGGATAAATAGCGTTTTGTATTCATCATTTCGCCCGCCTCTTTAAATTTTTTTTATTTGTGTAGAACTCATCCAGCAGCGCCAGATAATCCGGCAATTTTTCCAGATCAGGTTGCCAAAACTCAAATACCGCGCCATCGCATTTCTCATAAACATTGCCATCCATCGTATAGGTTTTTCTGTGTTTACAACTACCGTCATGTTCGTTGCCGCAATGACCGCAATTACCGTGAGTGCCTGTAAACACTCCTTTGACGTGGGGCGGCGAATTTTCTATGTAAGTACGGTGCTTATCTATAC
>DHOG01000194.1:8664-8825 GCA_002410715.1 Ruminococcaceae bacterium UBA5396
TATGTAAGCACGGCGCTTATCTATACCGCTGAAAAACATCCGTAGAACAATTCCGTTATCCCGCAGATAAAACCGAGCGGCGACCTTTTTTGCTTTAACACCTAATTTGTAATAAATCAGCATATGCCGCCCCCACATATAGCCTTTGTACCAACCGTTCG
>DHOG01000194.1:9109-9276 GCA_002410715.1 Ruminococcaceae bacterium UBA5396
TTTATATCGTACTGTGTCATATTCCCGCCCTTGCTTTCTGCATCCAAAAATCGTCCTGCGCTTTCATCATAGCTTTAATCTCATCTACATATTCCTCATCCATCGGCGGCAACTCGATCAACTGACAGCCACACCGAAAAACTTTTTTACCGTCCGGGTATATGTAT
>DHOG01000137.1:0-9192 GCA_002410715.1 Ruminococcaceae bacterium UBA5396
CATCGCCCTTGTATTTTTCGTTGGTCAACATACTGTTAATTACGGTTTGTGACCACTTATCCTTTCCGGCTGGAGTTGGGACTTCAGCTTGGTTGAGATAACGGCAAATTCCTGCAGGGGTTTTCCCCTCAAGGTAAAGCTTAAAGATAAGTCTGACGAGGATTGCCTGTTTTTGGTTAACTACAAGCCCACCTTCTGCTCCACGGTCATAGCCGAGAAAGCGGTCATACGGAACAGTGTACTTACCATCAGCGAATCTTTTGCGGTGTCCCCATGCCACATTTTCTGATATAGAGCGCGATTCCTCTTGGGCCATACTTGAAAGCAGCGTAATCATGAATTCGCCTTTAGAGTCAAATGTCCCGATGTCTTCCTTTTGGAAATACACCTCAATCCCATACTCTTTTAGGAGTCGAATACATATAAGCGAATCAACGGTATTCCTTGCGAAGCGGGATATGGATTTCGTGATTATCAAATCGAACGCCCCTGATTTCGCATCGCTCATCATTTTTTGAAATTCTACTCTCATTTTTTGTGAGGTTCCGGTAATGCCTTCATCAGCATACAATTTCACAAAGATTAAATCAGAGCGTTCTTCCACATATTTTAGATAATAATCCCTTTGCGCTTCGATGCTATTTAACTGCTCGTCACTGCTGGTAGAAACTCTGGCGTAAATCGCCACACGGCGTTTTTGGTAAAATGGTTCATATAACTTTTCGACTTTTGGATAGACCTTGATTTTATGTATTATCTTTTTCATTCAGCGACCTCAATCCAAAATGCCGATTATGGGCTTAAGGTCAGCCTGTGCTTTTTTACGGATTGCCTCAGCCTCTTTAGCAGTAAGCAAACCTTCTCTCTGTAAATTAATCAATAACAGTTTTATTAACTGATAGTCTATCTCTTTTTCTGCGACATTCTTATCCATATTCATGACCTCCTTCACAAGACCACTCATATGAATTGCTCAAAAACGCTGAAAAGTCAAGGTCTGAATTGATAAGTTTGATTTTATACCCTCGCTAACGATTGATACCTTCGCTAACGAAAGGAAACCCTCGCTAACGATTTGTCAGCAGGGGTGTGCATCGTATCAATAATATAAGCATTAGCCATGAAAAGTCTCATTTCTACACAATTGACATGTAGAAACGGGGCTTTTTCTTTGTCAAAAGGATTTTTAAAATTGATAATTACTGACGTTTTTCTCCTTCCGTTCGGAAGAGTTTCTTTTATCGTCATAAAGCTAATAACGCCCCTAAAAGCAGGGGCGTTATTAGCTTCTTCAGGGCAGAGCAAATTACCGGGAACATTGCGAAGATAAACAGCAACATATTCCGAATAAACGACAACCTTTTTCAAGATAAAGATAGATCATCTGTTTACGTTGTGGCAACATCACTGTGTTCCACAAATCCTGAGTAACCCTAAAATGAAGTTACACCAAAATATCTCCCGGGTTACTATCTTAAGAACACACGGCATTGGTATGAGGGGCTTTTTGCAATAAATTCACCCTTTAGGATGATGCTTTATCTGACGAGTTTCATTATAATGAGAATGAAGGTGATATTGTGGAAGTAAAAGGAACCCGTAAGAAGTGAAGTTTCTATGCCTTGTTTTTTTACTCAGTACATTTCCGGCAGTTTGCCTTGGTGTCATATAGAAAACTTAAGCTGTCATGCTGAGTGAATTTGACGAGATGGGCGAGGGAGCGATTATTTATCACATCTTCGCTCCCGTCGGCTGCCTTTTTTTATTGCTTCTTGTCATACGAACACTCAGACGCGAGAAAAAGAAGAAGAAAAAAGCGGCGAGGAAGCCCGCCGCAGAATCCACGATGCACGAAGAACCTCGAACAATTGAAGCAAGGAGTGATACGAATATGTTCTGCCATAACTGCGGTGCAAAGCTGTCGGAGGGTGCGGCTTTCTGTACAGCCTGCGGTACGAAAACACAGACAAGCGTTCCTGGCGTGTGTGCAGCCTGCGGTGCCAAGCTTCCGGAAGGTGCAGAATTTTGCATCAGCTGCGGTAAGGCAGTGAATCGCACAACACCGGAGCCGAGCTTTTCGGTATTTTCCACACCACCGCAGGACAACACGGGGCTGGTCGGCTTTTCCGACCGTATCAATGCTCCAGAAGTTATCGAATACATAAGTAAAAGCAATAAGTCTGCGCGCGGCTGCGCGTTCGTGTTGATTCCGCTGCCGTTTATCATTTATACGATAGTCAGCTTCGTTTCGGATGAGGTGCAAACAGCCGACGCACTGATTTTCGGCGGCGGGATATCTTTGGTTTTTCTGTTTTTTTATCTTCTTACAAAGTATATAACAAGTCCTAACCGAAGCTGGGACGGCGTTGTTATCGACAAAAAGCGTTCCGAAAAAACAAAGAGGGTCAGGGACGACTTTGGCCACGATGATTTGATTCATTACACAGAATATGTAATTAAATTTCGCACAGATAAGGGCAAAAAAGAACGGTGTGTAGAGAGCAATACCAGAGGATACATCGACCCGGACTACTACCCGTATCTTAACATCGGTGACCGCGTCCGCTATTACCCGCAGTTACCTTACAAATACGAGAAATACGATAAATCCCGCGATAGTGAAATTCCGTGTATGTTCTGCAAAACCTTCAACGATATACACAACTATATGTGTGCAAGCTGCGGAAAACTGTTGTTCAAATAAAAAATAAAGGAGATAGATAACCATGAAAAAAGTATTAATCGCACTGTTACTGTTGGTTTTAGTTGTCTCTGTATGTGCATGTGAAGGTAAAGACAAAGACGGCGGCAAAACACCGTCAAATAATTCCGAAGTCTCTGAGTCAGGTGACGAAGAACTGGAAAAACTTCGGGTGTTGTATGACGGTAAATGGATTAACCAAGACCATTATGACAAACCGTTTACTATAAAAATACTCAGCACAACAAGTATCAGCATGACCTATGAAACATCGGGAGAGCTCATCTGCGACCTGTTTTATTCAGCTGGCGATCTGACCATTATCAGCGTCAGCATGGGCGGCGGCATAAGCCTTGGCAGATACAGTATTGACACCGAAACCGGGATATTGACACACAAGCCTACTGACACAGATGCATTTACATATACGAAAGAACAATAAATGTTGATAATGCTGTTTTCGCTTGTTTTAAAATACACAAAACTAAAATATGGAATTTTGGTTCTTTAATTGCTCTTGCACCCTTTTAACATTTACCTGGTTGATAACCGAACCCTCCTTTGCAGCAATGCCGACTGCCGTTCCGGCTGCCTCTCCAATGCAACATACAATAGGCATAATACGAATAGACGCCTGAGCCTCATGATTAACCGAAATGCAGCGTCCCGCAACGAGCAGGTTATCCACGTTTTTGGGTACCAAGCTGCGGTATGGAATTGTGTAATACTGTCCGTCAGGGAAATAATGATGGCTTGTGCCACTTCCTTCTGGGTTATGAATATCAATGTCGTAATTGCCTGCAGCAATTGAATCCTCAAATCGTTTACAACTAATAAGGTCCTCCCCTGTTAACAGATACTCTCCGTCAATCATGCGGCTTTCACGCACACCTATAGCAGGCGCAGTCATTATTAAACTGCAATTCTGAAAGCCGTCAATATTTTCTTTTATAAAATTAAAAAGCTCAAATACCTGTTCCCTTGCCTCAATTTCAGCTTTAGTCAAATCAAATGCATCGGTCGGATTTAGCTTGATGATGCGAGTGGAATTAAAATGTAAAATCCCATCAACATAATGGTCAAATATCAGCACATCTTCCCGCGGGTTTTTTATTTTACCTTGTTTTTGCATTTCCCTGTACAATGTATTTATATTTCTTGCTTTTCTAAACTTCTCCATATCAACACCGGTCACGCGGAAGCATAGTGTCATCGGTTGGCAAAGGCTATCCTTTTCCCTCCCTAAATGAAAAGGACAACCGCATAATGCCGCCATATCGGCATCACCTGTGGCGTCTATAAAATATTCAGCAGAAAACTCCTGTTGACCTGATTTATTTGCAACAATGATCGATTTAACAGCGCCTCCTGTCTTTCTGACATCTAACAAATAGGAATGGTACAATAAAGTGACGTTTGCTTCAAGCACCATTCTGTTAAGAATAATTTTCAAAAACTCCTCATTAAAGCGTGCGCAGGGACGATCATCAATAGCATCCATATCCCTTAACCTACTTTTAATCTCCGCAAACAAACCTGCATTAAGGATAAAAGGTTTACCGTCTTTTTTAGTAAAATCCCTCATAAATGGGGTTACAAGTGCATTTACCGCTGCTCCTCCCAGACAATTTGACCTTTCGATTAATAAAACCGATAAACCTGCCCGACCGGCACTGATAGCTGCCGATGTACCGGCAAATCCTCCCCCAACAACAATCAAGTTATACTTTTTCAACATAGTTCCCTCCACACTTATATTTGTAAACCTCTGTATATATGGATATATAGCCATTCGGCCAAACTTCCATACAATCAGGTTTTAGATATCCATATACTAAAACGATTTGTGTGTAACAAAATAAATATCAATAAAAGATAAGACACTTCAGATAACTTCATTTGCTGATTATAATATATTACAATATATATGAAAAAGCAAGCTACTAAGTTAAAAACAACAAAACATTTGTTGCTTTTGCTAATTATAAAGAAGCATTAAGCGCTAGCTGAAAACTTCAAACTATAATTAAGATCTTTATTATAAAATTAAAAAAATCAATATACTATAAAATATTGAAAATATACTGGCAGATAATCGTTATGGCATTTGTTAGACTTTGCATATGCCATAAAAATGAAGCAGGCGTGTTAATGCGTAAACGATTCCTTTTTGCAATTATGCCTGTTGTAATTGCAAAAAGCTACTGCTCACGCGGTAAAGAAGGACAAAGCAGCAGTGCCGAGTTTGAATGAACCTATATCATATTAACAACAAAAGCCGGTCTGCCTGCATAAGGCGGACCGGTTACATTGCGTGACAACCACCAGCTAAGCCGGTGGATAAAAGGGCTTAAGCTCTGCCCAAAAAATAAACTCCTATGATAAAATGAAATGCGACTGACAATCGCAAGGCAAAAAATCATAGGAGGTCGAAACCATGGGTAACGACATTGGAAGTTTATCACACACAAAATGGCGGTGTCAATATCATATAATATTTGCGCCAAAGTACAGAAGGCAGATAATATATGGAAAGTACAAAGCGGAGATAGGGAAAATATTACGTGAAACCTGCACACGAAATGGAACCGCAGTAGTATGCAATTAGTCGATTGTTTTCCAGATAATCCTGCAGGTCGGTAATTTGCGCAAAGCCCTCGCATTTCATGACGATAAAGGCGGCAAAGAGCGCTTGTTTCGAGTATCCTTTTCTGCCGGTGGCAGAGATGGCATTGTCCATACAGCTTAAGTCCAAATGCAGAAACAGTTCATCATAAAACTTTGCTTTGGGCTGGGACGTAAAAAGACGAATGTCATCAAATAATTCTTGTCGATAGATAACGATCAGCTCCTCTCGGATGTTTTGCTGCAACTTAATTATACCAAATTGAGCTGGTCGTTTCTATAATTTTATAGTGACAAGCGGGGTCGTCATGTCCCGTTAACCAGCGCCATTGCTGGGTTTATTGAGTTTTGCTCATGGCTAAATTTTATTACAAATAGGAGTGAAATAATGCATATAAAGAGTTACCATGTTATCATAGCGGTAATTGTTGCAGTAGCAGCCGTCGGTGCTTTAATAATTTGTTTTTTTGTAAGCGCTGATTCCCGGGAGATTGAAAAAGCGCTTATCCCCAAGTCATATGATACGGTATGCATAAAATCCGAAATGAAAACCGATTATTTGAACAACAATAACAATAATCAGGATATAAATGATAAGACTTCAAATAGTGACGGATACTATATTGACGAAAATGGCAATTTAATTCAGCCGGGAGATGACGGATATCCTGCACAGCTAGATAATGAGGAAAGATTTGAGACAATAGTTACAATGATTCGTTCTGGCGGAATTGTATATGAAAACGGCATAAGCGGTGAATATTATTTCTTCAAGGAAAACGAAAGAGATTTCGTCCTGTTTCTTGATAAAATGGAAGGGTTAAATGATGAGGGTGTGTGGACAAAACTCCCTCTTGCTAACTTTAATCTCAAGCCGCTGTTTGATCCCGACTGCCTTTTTGAGCTGTCCAAAAAGGATTTTGTTCGCAAGAAGGAAGGGTATGTTCCTGTATCCGGCCGGCTTGATGAAGTATTCCATACACTACTCGGCACATCGGTTGAAAACCGTGATAAATATATCATTTTTGACCTAATACTCACAACCGAAAATAATAAAATCAGCACAGTTACTGCTATATATGAGCTCAGTGCCGAAGTTCGCATAACTCAAAAATGGAGCTTTTCATTTGAAAGTATTCGTCTGGCTCTTCCTGAAGTGCAGAAGAAATATAAAGAATCTGAGGTGGATTCATAGTGCTGAAGCTCGGTAATAATTGGCTTGGTTACGTGTGGGTGTGCCTTGCAAAGGGATTCCCATTCCCTCTCCCCTTGCGGTATTTCCCCGGCGAAGTACCCTTATAACGGCGGAATAGGCGGATAAAATAGCTCGGATCGCTAAAGCCGCAAGCTAGCGCAATGTCGGTGACGCTGGCGTCGGTGGCACACAGCATTTCCGCGGCGCATTCGGCGCGGAAATAATTGAGGTAGTCGATGGGAGGGCGCCCTGTCACCTGCCGGAACACGCGGCAGAAATACAGCGGCGTCATATTGGCTTCGGCAGCCAGATCCGCCAGCGTCATGGGAGAAGCATAATCCCTCCGGATACGCTGTAGTGCGTTTTTCAAATCACTACCGTGAGGCTCCGGCTTTTCGACTGCCACAGTCAGACCTTGACCCAGAACCAGCCCCAGCCATTGCCACAACAGACCGGTTACGAGGAATTCGTAACCGGTCTGTTCCTTTTCCATCGCTTCAAACAGCCTGCCGATTACTGTGCCCGCCTCACTGTTGGCGGGAAATTCGGTTTGGATTGCCGCACCGTTTCCTAAAGCCGAGGCATACTGCGTTTGCCGTCCAGCACTACCCTGCAGCAATTTCTCCATATTCAGCACCAGACATTCATACACCGCGCTTTGCGGCCGACCGCCATGAATCACCCCACCAGGGATAAAGGCACAGTCCCCGCTCTGCAGGGTTGACGCCGTTCCCGCAATCGACAGGCAAAATGTTCCCTGCCGCATGCGGATTAGCTCGCATTCGTCATGCCAGTGGAAGGGCATTTCATACCGGGGATGCCGCGTATCAACGTAATACCGTGCCACCGGAAAATCAAAGGTTCCCCTCTCGGCATTTTCGTGATAGGCCAAATAGCGCATTGTAACCTCCAAAATGTAAATATCGTCCTATTTTCTTTCAGTATACATCAAGACTTATCAGTTTGGCAATAGTATACTGATAGTAACCATGTGAGGTTTTACTAGAAATTGTTCATAAGGAGTGACGGTTGTATGGACAAAACCCTTGTTAAAAATCAAATCTGTGATGTGTGCAGTAAAATGTGGCAGCTCGGATGTGTGACCGCCAACGGCGGAAACGTGTCCACCCGGCGCGACCGGTTACAAAGAGCTTCTAAAGCCGGACGGCGAGCCAACCGACCGCTGAAAGGAGTCAAACGGTATGCTAAAAAACATTCCCCCCATCCTGTCTCCGGAGCTGCTTAAGGTGCTGTGCGAAATGGGACACGGCGATGAAATCGTGCTGGCGGACGGCAACTTTCCCGCTAAAAGCATTGGCAAAAACGCCGTTGTCATCCGCGGGGACGGTCATGGCGTGACCGAGCTGCTGGACGCCATCCTCACCGTCATGCCGCTCGACACGTATGTGAAGCAACCCGCGGCACTGATGCAGGTGGTATCGGGCGACACGGTTGTTCCCGTCATTTGGGACAATTACCGCACGACGCTGGCAAAGCACGGCGAAAACCCCGAGGCGATCGAACAAGTGGAGCGCATGGCGTTTTACGAGCGTGCCAAATGCGCTTACGCCATTGTTGCGACCGGTGAAAGTGCGCTGTATGCCAACCTACTGCTGAAAAAAGGGGTGGTGAAGTGAGCGGGGGCGCTGGGTGCGCTGACCAATCTCGACGAGGGGCGCGCGCTGATCGCACGGCAAGAGCCGATAAACACTTCAAACCTACAGATACAGCGTCTTGGAATGCCGCGTATACACGATATCAAACCATTATTCAGAATAAAGGAGCGATGTAAGATGTTGTACCCCAAAATAGGTATTCGCCCAGTCATTGATGGTCGCTGGGGCGGTGTGCGCGAAAGCTTGGAAATGCAAACCATGTCCATGGCGAAAAACGCCGCCGCGCTGATCAGCGAAAACCTGCGGTATCCCGACGGCACACCGGTGCAATGTGTCATCGGCTGTACCACCATCGGAGGTGGTGCGGAAGCCGCTGCCGTCGCCGACCAGTTTTCAACCGAAAACGTAGTCGCCACCCTGTCAGTTACCCCCTGCTGGTGCTATGGAACAGAAACCTTTGATATGGATTCGCACACCATCAAGGCGGTCTGGGGCTTCAACGGCACTGAGCGCCCGGGAGCGGTCTATCTCGCCGCTGTCATGGCAGCGCATGCCCAGCGCGGCTTGCCCGCATTCAGCATCTATGGTCACGATGTGCAGGAAGCGGACGATACCTCCATTCCCGACGACGTGGGCGAAAAAATATTGCGTTTTGCGCGTGGAGCGGTGGCGGTTGGCTGGATGAAGAATAAGGCATACGTCAACCTCGGCGGCGTATCGATGGGCATTGCGGGTAGCTACTGCGATGTATCCGTCATGCAGAAATTCTTCGGTCTGCGTGCCGAATGGGTCGATTTGACTGAACTGCTGCGCCGTATTACGCTGGGTATTTATGACACAGAAGAATATTCCAGTGCACTCGTGTGGATCAAGGCCAACTGCCATGAGGGGACTGACAAAAACGCAGGTAAAGAGTTCCCCACTGTGATTACCAAATCCAAGGTAGTTCCAGCGGACAAGGATTGGGAATTCATTGCGAAAATGACTATCGTGATACGGGATATCCTATTTGGCAATCCCCGGCTCAAGGAGCTGGGCTGGCATGAGGAGGCACT
>DHOG01000137.1:9344-10029 GCA_002410715.1 Ruminococcaceae bacterium UBA5396
GAGGCACTGGGCAAAAATGCCGTCCTCGGAGGATTTCAGGGACAGCGTAGCTGGACGGACTGGCTACCAAACGCCGACTTCACCGAGGCGATCCTCGCCTCCACCTTTGACTGGAACGGCACACGCCCGCCGGTTCCTTTTGCGACGGAAAACGATACCTGCAACGGGATTTCCATGCTGCTTGGCACAATGGTATCCCACACCGCACCCTGCTTTCATGACGTACGCACATACTGGAGCCCCGACGCCTGCGAGCGCGTAACTGGTCACAAGCCGGAGGGGGTGGCGGCGAACGGGTTCATCCACCTTATCAACTCCGGCGCAACGGCGCTGGATGGCAGCGGCGCGTGCAAGGACGAAAATGGAAATGCTGTGATGAAACCGTTTTGGGAAATGACCGATGAGGACGTCAAGGCGTGCCTTGACGCAACCGACTGGTGCCGTGCCGATTATGGATATTTTCGTGGCGGGCGGTACTCCAGTCATTTCCGCTGCAAAGCGGAAATGCCGGCGACGATGCTTCGCCTCAACATTGTGGACGGCTTAGGGCCGGTGCTGCAAATTGCGGAGGGTCACACCGCTGCGCTGCCTGACGAGATCCACATTCCGATTGACAAGCGTACCGACTTCACATGGCCCACCACGTGGTTCTGCCCCCGCCTGACCGGCAGTGGTGCGTTCTCCG
>DHOG01000137.1:10251-19039 GCA_002410715.1 Ruminococcaceae bacterium UBA5396
TGATCACGCTGGCTTCCATGCTGCGCATACCGGTCGCAATGCACAACGTGCCAGACGATAAAGTCTACCGCCCGCACGCTTGGGGCAGCTTCGGCACCGAACATAAGCAAGCAGCCGATTACGCCGCGTGTAAGCACTACGGTCCGCTGTACCGGTAAGTGGTTGAATCAAGTCTAAACCCTATCAGCGGTATTGATTGTAGATAGGGTGGTTTGTTAGTAAAACTTGATATGGCGGCAGTATATCGGATATGTTCCCTGACATTCCGGTTTTACTGCCGCTATTTTATACTGCAAAATGATGATAATTAACCCTCGTTGGAGTTTGCATCTTTATTGTTTGTGAATAATAAAAGCTTGTTGAAAAATATAAAAATGCCCTATTATCTTGATTTCAACATATCAGACAGCTTTTTTACCCAAGCCTTCTCAAGTTGCTTCCACTGTAGGCAAGCCACCTGTCCATCAGCCAGACCGGCAGAAAGGTTCCATTTGTATTGTGGTTCCTCATGCTCATCAAAGCGAACAAGATTTGGATACAGTGCAAGCATTGCCTCGGTTTCCCCGCGACCGCCATGACCGTTGAACACCGGTAAGCCAAGCGTTGCACTGCAAATCTCTATACGACAGGACGGCGGGTTGCCTTTGTTTAAAGACCACCATGCTTCACCAAGCTCTCTTGAAGCGGCATAAAATGCTTGCGCCTTTATAGCGGCATTAAGTATTGTAATTAAGCTCCCACTTTGGTGGTGTACCAACGCTAGCACATGCTCAAACCCCATACGCTGATATCCCCACAACAGCTGTGCCGTGTATGCCGCGAACACTCCCGGGTCCACGTCCATTGTCCCAAGCTCAGGACCGGATACGGCAAAGCCGGTTGGTGATACAGAGATGGACGGTGCTATTACAATACTGTCACCAAATGTAGCTTCTGCAGACTCTATTATCTTTTTCGGGATAAACAAATCCGTCCCCAGCGGAAGTTGACTGCCATGGTATTCCACAGCACCAATCGCCACCATCAAAACCGAATGGTGTGCCACAGCCTCCCGTAGCTCACGGGGATTCATATTAACCAGTTGACTCATCTATTACTGCTCCCCGTTTAATTCCATTACAATCTCCGCCGACTCACGGCCTTCCAGCAGCTCCCATGGAACAACTGTGCCGTCCAAATGCCGTCCGTCCAACTGCAATCCGCCCTCTCCTCTGCACACAGTCACGTTATAATCAACGCCACGGCACCGACGTTTCATTGTAAAGCCCGGCCAGTCGGCGGGAATGCACGGCTCAATACGCAGTCCAGCGTAATCAGGACGAATTCCCAAAATAAATTGTGTAGCGGCTACGTACATCCACGATGCCGTTCCGGTAAGCCAAGAATTGACGCATGCACCTGCCCTGTCATGAGGGGGAGCAAGCATGGTTTGAGAATATACATATGGCTCGGTTAGGTGTATATCAGCATTGTCGTTGCGGCGGGGCGGCAGTGACGCAAAATAACACTTCCATGCATCTTCTTTCCGCCCAAGCATCGTCAGAGCTATGACCGCCCAAGTATTGGAGTGAAAGAAAATACCGCCGTTTTCACGTGCACCGGAAGCAAACAGGTAATACCCCTTTTTCCACCTGTCAAAGCCAGTGTACCCACTGTAATGAGTCGTCATTCCATGCTCAGTATACAGATATTTCATCACGTTATCAAACGCCTCGTTTGCTCGCTTTGTTTCGGGCAAACGGCTAAGCACCGCCCATGACTGGGAGTTTAAACAAATACTGGTATATTTATCTTCCTGTGTACCGTACTTTTCCCCTTCTGGCGTAAACGCGCGAAGAAACCAGTGGCCGTCCCATACGGTATCAAGCTTGCCCGCACAGTAGTTATATGTATCCCGTGCATAAGCCGCATTAGAAGGACGCCCCAAAAACTCGTATAATTCAATCAGCTCATACGCAGCGTGAGCAAGCTGAAAGAAGACAAAAACACTCTCCGCTCCGCCGGTTCCTCCCCTATTCATGGGTGCCAGACTATCGTTCCAGTCACTGACAAGCATATCAGGAATACCGTGCTTACCAAGATGGGCACGAGTGAAACGCATGCCTCGCTCCAGGTGCTCGCTGACCGTACCGCTACCGCCATCAACATAATCGACAACATCATCAAGGATGGAGACATCACCTGTTTCCCGAATATAGCTGCAAACCGAATAAACTGCCCATAAATGGTCATCGCTGCGGCCGCCCCCCTCCGATTTGCCGGTTGCCGGATAATAAACAGCCCGGGCATTGCCGTTTTGTTGCTGGATAGATAGCAGCAACAGGATGCGTGCTCTCGCTTTCTCGGGTATTGCAGCCATAACCCCCAATACGTCCTGCATGCTGTCCCGAAACCCGAAACCTCGGTCTACTCCCCGCTCATAAATAGAAATAAAACGTGACCAGTCAAATGTTGTTTTTGTTTGATATGCATGCCAAATATTTAGCATTGTATTCATATCTTCTTCGGGAGTATGTACTTGAAGAATATCCAGATATGATTTCCAGTCTGATTTCAATTTGTAAAGCGCATTCTTCTGGTTTTCTACATCTAGTGCAGAAGCAACCTGTTTTTTAATCTCGGCATAATCCTTCACCGCACCCACGGTATAGCTTCCGCAAATTAAAGAATCTGATTTTAAATGAAGTGAGGATGAAAGCACTCCAACGCATGTGTCTGAATGCATAAAACTGTTTGTGCAAACTCCCGTTTCTACAACCAGTGGATTGGTTTCGCTGCGTCCGGGACCTATGAATTCATTCTGCGAGCAGTCATATCCATCAACCTGAAAAGATGTGGCAATATAGCTGTACATCGGTATACCTGTCAGCTGTTGAGCCACTGTATCCACAACAATACGGTTATCCTCAAAATCTGCAAGCAACGCCATCGTTGGCCAATGACAAAGCATGTCAAACTTTGCATCGTTCCAGCTAAATTCAACATATGAAAAAAGCCGGAGATTTCTTGGACGACCCGACCTGTTTTCTAACCTAACCAGCCATAGCTCATAGCCTGCCCCAGGCGGTACAAAATAGGTCATTGTCGTTCTGATACCTGAGTATTCGCCGGTAATTACGGTATATCCCAGCCCGTGACGACACTCATAAAAATCCATTGGTTTCATCACCGGCTGCCATGTCGGGGACCAGTATTCGCCCGACTCCATATCGCGGATATACAGATAACGCCCCGGCCTATCGGCAGGCAGGTTGTTAAACTTATATCTCGTTACCCTTCGATTAGACGGATCTCCGTCAAAGCAGAGACCGCCGCCGGTCTGTGATACAATTCCGCTGTATCCGCCACTTCCTATATAATTTATCCAAGGCGTGGGCGTATCCGGACGGGTGATAACATATTCTTTATTGTCATTGTCAAAATAGCCGTATGCTGCCATATAAACCCCCATTTAACTTAAAAACTGAAGTGGCGTACTATTTAACTGCTTTTTTTAACCACAATCTATATCCTATTATACCTCCCGCAGCACCCATAACCAGTGCAAAAAGAGCAGGCAATATAATTAACCATAACGGCTGTGTACCATTTGTTGTATTTGTAGTTGTAGTTGTATTGGTAGCTTTCGGCTCTGTTTCCTCTGTCAGAGAGGCACTGCCATGGGGTACCGCCCGGTGGGCAATGACCGTGTAGACTTTCTTTTCACTATTTTCGGCCGAACATATAATTTTCACCAGATTGCCGCGCCCCGGCTGCAAATCCTTACCGCCTTCCACCGATACCTTTGCCCTGCTGTCTACCGGTTTACCGCTAACTTTTATCTCTGTTATCTCATATGGCAGCCACACAACATAATCTGTCCGGGACATATCGAATTTAGGAGATAATATAAATCCATCTACAGTTATTGACTTAAGGTTATTGTTTGAGCTTGGCAAATAATTTGGATCCTGAGCGCGCTTAACACGGATGGTATATATCTTTTTACTCCCATTTTCTGCAGTGACGGTTATAAGCATATTCGTGGTACCGTTTGGCGTGAGTACAGGGCTATTAATATGCACCTTTGCCTTAGAATCAGCTGCAGTCGCCCGTACATCCAGCTTTGATATGCTGAACGGTACTTCTGCAGTATAATTTGTAACAGCCTTGTTAAAGACAGGTGAAATTTCCGCATTGGCTACGGTTAAGGATGCAAGGTCATTATTAGACGAAAACGGGGCAGCAATGGCAAGTGAACAGCCGGAAGCACTGGCATTGATTGCCGATGCATTCTTATTGCCAAATCCGTCGACTGAAGCTTTAAAATCTGTCTGCCCGAGTGGCACACTTTTGACTTTGAATTTAATGGTTGCCATGGTCCCGTCGGAGGAAAAACCGTTTGAACCACCCTTATTATCAAGGTAAACCATATTAACTGTACCGCCAGCCACGCTGACATCCAAATCAGCTGCGGGCTTTCCTTTTCCAATGGCTGCCGATTGGTAGGTTAACTTACTTGTATCATAGGTTGCTTTAACACCACCGGAAGCAACACCGCCCGCACCGGGCACCCCATACATATTAACCGATACCGTGATAATGTCGCCCGGTCTTGCTGTTGAAGGTTTGACCGAGAGCCGAACGCTGACCGAACCAGCAGCATGTACCGGAACCGTGATTACACCCATTGTTAATAAACAAATAGAAATGATAATATATATCAACTTTTTCATTTTTGATACATGCCCTTTCAGATTCGTCCTTAGATATCACAGTGATTTTATCCCAAGAATGCTCCTTTTGACAACAAGCAAATCCAAGGAATTCACCTTGCCATCACCATTTACATCCGCCGCGATCAAATAAGCTTTTCCTAATTTATCAATTTCTAAAATATGTCGTTTAATTTTTAGTAAATCTAGTGCATTGGCAGTACCGTCACCATTAGTATCTCCAGTCACGGCGATAACCAACTCCTGCCGAACGATTTCTCCATCTAACAGCAGTACTATCATTCCGGAATGGACTATTGAATTGCTTCTTACAACGGTGTTTCCACTGTACAGTTTTATATGCTCCCGCTCGTTCAGCCCGTTTATAAGCTGAGATGCTTTTGTACCTGTCTTAATTCCGCCGAGTATGCCGTTTTTTATAGAGTAGGTTGATGAGGTGATTTTGTTCGGCACCTCTTTCGGCCGTTTTTGCACCGTAGCCGTGAATACTGCCGACTTGCCGCCCCAGCTAACTGTAATGGTCTGGTCACCTATACGATTGGGATCATATCCTTTTATAGTCGGGTCGTGTATTCTTTCGGCGGTACCACTGTCATACATCGCCTCTACAAGCATTCCTGTGATTTCCAACGTCTCGCCTTCCAAGTACACGGTCTTGTTCGGGGGCGACACTATACGGATACCGGTCAGTGTTCTATCATGAACCGTAATTACCGACCGTGCATAATACCCTTCGTTCCCGTATGCAAAGATGGAAGCTGTTCCAGAAGCCTTGGCCGTTACACGGCCATCAGCATCAACCAACGCAACCTCTATGTTGTCGGATTCCCATCTTACTACATCCCTGTCAGCATTTAATTCAATAGTTTGGCCAACAATAAGGGTAGCAGAGGGCGGTGAAATCTCCAATCCTCCCACCCTTATGGCGGCATTATTAAGCATATAAGATAAATCTTTGGTATATGGTGGCATATCGCTATATGTATAGAGTTCGACACATTCCAAATCTGCTATGTAAAGACCGTCCGAAACCATCTCTTTTAACCCCAGCTCAACAGTATACAGAGTTGCTTTGCCGGCTTCGGGGTTGGTACCGGTCCACAGAAAAGTCACAGTACCCGGTATATGCGTTGACAGCGATGCGGTGGAAAATGCGGGGGCTGCAGAAGCCATACGGGCTTCAAAAAAGTCGTTGTCATACCCAAGCCTCAAATCGATACCGTATATAGGCGTGGCAGCAGGGGCGTCTATAGTAACTTCGATGATCACCGTACCATCTGGCTGGACAGTTCCGGCCTGCGCGGTTATGAAAACCGGTTGTTCTGCAGCTACATACGTCATTAGTGTTAATAGTGATAATGCAACCGCAAAAAATGCCGTTACAACACGCCTTATTGTCTTCATAACCTTTCCCCCTTTATCACTTAACACGCAACATAAACAGTAAACATTATATCTTATAGGTGGTTGCTGGCATGTAATATCCGGATATTATAATTAAATCACAGGCACAAACGTATCAAATCATTTACGTCTGCAGTGGCAAGGCACTCAACAGTATCGGCCGCACCATAGTATATTTTAACCTCGCCGCTTTCCTCCAGTATCATACCACCAGGGAATATAACATTATTTCTATAACCTCCGTCCTTTTCATATATGGCATCAGGAACAATTAGCGGCTCTTCACACATGCCAACAATCTTATACGGGTCATTCAAATCCAGAAGCATTATCCCCGCGGTATAGCGCTTTTTCCAAGTGGGTTCCCATCCGTTTTTTCCACGACTCTCATCAATATCCACTGCATGGAATAGTGTTAGCCAGCCTTTATTAGTTTTTATGGGAGGAGCAGCCGGCCCGATTTTATCGGTGGCATAAGAAACCCTGGCAACATCCAGCAGCAGCTTGGAATCTCCCCAATAATGCAGGTCAGGAGATCTTGATATCCACATATCAAGGCCTTTACTATTGTAGGAAAACGGACGTTCAAGACGGATAAACCGGTCATTAATTCTTTCCGGAAACAGCACCATATTACGATTATCCGGTACTGATACTGATAAAATATCAAATTTCTCAAAATCTTCTGTTACCGCAATGCCTCCACAAATACCATGCTGGGTGTCAATGGCAAAGCACATGTAGCATTTTCCGTCAATAACGGTCAGACGTGGATCATAAGCCCTCTTGATATCTTCATCTTTCATGATAAAGCATGGCCTATTCCGCACCTCCCATTTAATACCATCATCGCTAAACGCTACACCAATATTGGTGCCATCCAGTCGCTGAGCATTAAAATCGCCGTAATCATTGCGAAACACCATTACATATTTGCCGTTATATTTGGCTACTCCTGCGTTAAAAGTCAATGCAGCATTATACGGAACGTCTTTATACGTTAATATCGGGTTTTGTTCGTATCTTTTAAGTATGGTATCAGATTTTAACACAGCCGATAACTCCCTTACATATAATTATTTTCATAAAGTTGAACAATGTAATATTAAACTTCAGGTAGATAAGCACCGTGCTGCCTGAGTGCCGCACGCAATGAAACGGGATCCACGCTGCGCACATCTCCGCCAAATAAGCTTGAAGCGAAAGCAGAAGCAATGCCGGCTGCCTCCCCTGTGCAAAGGCAGTTGGGCATAACACGAACACTGGCTTGTATTTCACGGTCACAGGCAATGGAACGCCCTGCAACCAATACATTTTTGACACCCTTAGGTATCAGGCTACGATATGGAATACCATGTGACTCGCCCTTTTCGTAGTGGCGTCTTCTTCCTGCTGCATCAGGCCCATGCTCAAGCTCGGCCTTCGCCTCATCTAAACCAGCATGAACATCTATATAGTAACTGTTCCTGGATATCTCATCACCAAATGAACGGCGACTTAGGTAATCTGATATTGTCATTCGATAATCTCCCACTATCCGCCGACTCTCCCTGACACCCATAAGAGCCGCGGTTCCAACCAAAAATGCGGAAGAAAATGCGGATTGAAAATACTCTGCAAAAGCGCGGCGGTATTCATCAGCAATAAGGCGTCCCTCTATTAATGCCTGAGATACACTCTCCGGGCTGGTATTGTCAACATTCCAAATATGACCGGCATTGAAGCTGACAGTTTTAGGGCCGATAAGCTGACAGCACAAATGTATGTCACGAATAAGCGGATAACGGTCATCATTTGCCATTTCATAAACAATACTGTTTTTATTGTTTGGATGAATCCCGCCATATTTTAGTCCGCTTCGACGGTCGTACATATATGCGTATTCGTCAACATTTGTTAACGTGAAACAAAGCGTCGCCGGCATAACCTCTGCATTAGCGTCCCCTTTTTCGTAGGATGCCCCAGCCCATACCGCCAAATCAGCGTCTCCGGTGCAATCTACATAGGCTTTTGCACGCAAAGCGGACATGCCGCTCTTGTTACCGACAATAATATGTGTGACATATCCGTTTCCGTCGGTTTCCACGTCGGAAAGCACGGTATTAAACAACACCCGCGCGCCGTATTGAGTAACCATATCATCATATACGCGCTTTAACGCTTCAGGTTCAATTGGTACCCAATCCAGCTTTTCAGGCGGTACGTGGGGCATTTGGTCTTTCAACGTGTTAAACACCGTCTCCGCCAAACCCCGATAAATAATTTTTTCCTTATCCCAAAACGGACACCATGAGGACACAAGTCCAGCAGTCCCCATTCCGCCAAGCATTCCTGTTGATTCAATCAGTAAGGTGCTGGCACCCTCTCGTGCGGCAGCGGCGGAGGCGGCACATCCTGCAGGGCCGCCTCCCAGGACAATGACATCATAATCTTTACAAAGCGGAATTTCTTTTGAAAATAAAATAGTGTTCATATCTTGTACTCCATTTTATAAACCGCACCAACCGAGTTGGCGTCAGATTTTACATTAATCTTCTTACGGTAAATAGGCACCATTACTTTTTAAAACTGACCGCAACCAGCCGATATCCACACTGCGAACGTCACCGCCATATTCTCTAGCAGCGGAGGCAGCGGCTGTACCCGCTGCCTCCCCTGTGCAAAGGCAG
>DHOG01000082.1:0-452 GCA_002410715.1 Ruminococcaceae bacterium UBA5396
GTGCGCCTTACCTGCCGCGGAGACCCTTCGACAGACTTCCACCGGCTAAAGACAATCTCCTCACCGGAATTATTTTTATGAGTAAGGGTATCCCCCTGCACAACATTCGCCCAGATTATCGTCCGAGCAGATTTATATAAATCTGAACGTTTGGATAGAGGGGTGCCATGTACAGCATCGTAGCAATCCAAGAATAGCTCAAGCATATTTTGTCTTGCCACCGCAAGATTATCTTCCAGGAACTCGATGCCGTAGATGCTTGACAACGCCCAAAGCGCATACGTATTCCATACATAATCGCTGTGATTATCAGTAACAAATCGCAATTTTATGTCTTCGATGGCAAGCAGAAATGCACCCTCACCGGCGCTCGGTTCAAGAAACGTCGAAAATATATCCTCGGCTTTTTCTTTGATTCCCGGTATCGCGACCATCTTGTCAACCACCCACTG
>DHOG01000082.1:639-4724 GCA_002410715.1 Ruminococcaceae bacterium UBA5396
TTGCACACGATGCTTTGATTTCATTAATACAGGGTTCTTTTTATTCATCATATTATCAACAGGTTGGCTATTTATCATTGATCGCCGCCTCCCTCGCTTTTCCTTAACAATATGCTCTTCCATCTATAATAATCCAGTATAATCTTACTCTTAAAATGGCAAATCGTCATCATCAGTATCAGTAACCGTTCCTTCAAGATCTGCCTCAATAGTGGCAACCTCATCCTGCGCTGTTTGGCCAGCTTCCTGCCAATCACGAGCAATAGTCTCCCAATCGGCTTTTCGTGAATTGTCTCCGTGAGCAGTCCAAATATCCCAATAGTCAGGATCATTTGATTGCGGGCGTTGTTCCTCGCTGAGATAATTCATTTGAACCATCACAGGCAGTTCAGACGCCCATCCTAACAATATTGCACGTTGTGATGGTAACGTAGGTAACTCTCGAAGCATTCCTCGCAGATTATCGGGGACGAGTTTACTAACTAAATCCTGATCGCGATCGTTACTGATTCTATGAAGTAAAAATGTGTTGCATTGCGATAAAACCGTAGGCGATAGCTCGCTTGGCCTCTGTGATGAAAGGACTAATCCCAGGCCGAATTTTCTTCCTTCACGGGCAATTTTTTCGAAAACCTGAGTACACATAGAATAGGTCGGCGTTTCTTCCGAATCGCTTGCGTATCTACGTATGAAAGTATGTGCCTCCTCCATTACCAATGTTGTTGGTAATGTTTTTCCGTCATTCAACCGTCTGTATCGCTGTAACGCTTCAAGCGTCATACGTGCTATTACGGCAGTCACAATATGGACTACCTCTGCAGGAACAAGGGATAGATCAATTACTGTGATGGCTCCCTTTGATGAGTCACTCGGGCAGATATAATCGTCAAGCCATTTTTCAAGCGTTAAATCCTCGGCACAGCTTGTTATTGTCCGCATTCGGGAATCCGATAGTAGCGTACGGACGCGCATAAGCATAGTTTCAATATGATCCGATGTTTTCATCAGGTCAGCATTCGCTTGAATACTTTTTAATAAATCATCGCCCGAAAATGGACGAGGGACATCTGCGCCAATTGGGAGAACATCTTGGTCAGAACCGCCAAAAGTTGTGTGCGCCGCTTTAAAAGCAGCTAAAAGTGAATCTGACGCAGACTTTGTGTATTTGGGCCAATCGTCACGATTTGCACCGGTACTTTGATTGCTGTTACGAAAATCTTGTATGGCTTGTTTCAATGCCGTGATTGCGTCATTTTCATTTATTGAGAAATCAGTATTATCAACCAATCCTTTTTCCCAAGTGTCAATGCTTTCTTTTAATCCCTTAGTTTTCCCCCCACCAGCCCAAGGGCTTCCGCCTGTGATTTCTATTGACAATTGTGCAACGAGAGTCCGAAGATACCGGCGCATATCTGTACTCGGAGTTAATGCAACATCTAAACGTCCGTCACGAACACACCTTAATGCTTGAATGAGCGTTGGGCGTTGCGTCTTGCTACTTGCCTGTGTAAACGCACACCATTCAGCGCTATTCCAAAACCAAAGTGGAACTTGCAACTGTTTGATGCTTTTTTCTTCATTGCCTTCAACCGCAAAGAGACGGACATTCTCCATATCTATAAACGCTTTTGAGTACTCGCCGTTCGGGTCAAGAATAATGAAACGCGAATTGATAAAGCCGTTTAGTCCCAAGCTTTCTCTGGTTTCATCAGTTATTTCTCCGAGAAGTTCCTCGGTTTGTTTGTTAACTTTTTCTTTCGCTTTTCTCGCCGCATCAATCGACCAGCGAATAACACCTGCAACTGAGCAGGATTTACCGCTTCCTGTATTACCCAAAATAGCTAAATGCCGCCCAAATAGCCTGTCCGGATCAACAGAAACATCGGCGTTAGATGCAAGAGGACTTGTGCCTATTTTTACTCTACGCTTTTCGCCGGATTCTACGATTGATTTTAACTGTTCCTGCGATGGTAAGAGCACCGGATCACCTACGGTTGGGAATGCATCGACACCGCGAGAAAAGGAGTATGTCGATTCTTTCCCGCTCTTATGCTCTTTTAATATGCCAAGCGGCATGAGGCTCATTTTCCGTAATGGAAAGGGTAAGTCTATGACGCCAAAATCCTGCATGCCTTTACGCTTCGGATATTGTGAACGCTCAATCGTAATCCACTCTATTTGAGCCACGAGAAAACCGCTGTCACTCGGTAACAGGACATAGCTACTTATACGCGGAAACGGCCGAGGCGCACCCGTGTTTAATGCAACATCGCTTGGAGCCTCAATATCGAGCAGCACTTTAATCTCATCAGGCGACACAGAATCTACGCTACCGATGCGAAGCGAATCCACATACGCAAGAGGTGTTATCATAGTTCTGGTTCACCTCCGTCACTATTCGCCTCGTCCGGCTTGGGAATAGAATACCGCTGTTTCAGTAACTCACTCATCCTGATTGAAGCACGGTCTATCGACGGCTTCGGCAGGAAATAGTCAACAAGCGTCTTCAAGTCGGCTACGCCGTTGCCTACGATTAGGCTTATCTGTGATGGACGACCAAACTCTTTATACTTCTCCATAATACGCCCACCCGCTTCGTCATACGAGATTACTACAAGATGCGTGGATGGAATCGTCAGCATATCCCTAATAATACGATTTATATGATCATCGCCAAACCCGTATCCGTATGTAACAAGTGTGCTGTTTGGACGGCAAAGCGCAGCTGCAAAATCACGGAAGAGCTCCACATAGGGATACTCCGTTGTTTCCCGGTCCTTCGCCGCATTTGGATATATCATAATTTTTCTTACATCCGCGCCCTCAATTCCGGGAGCATTGAGAAAGTTGCCAATATCCTTAGAACCAAAAGGCAATCCAATACGCCGAATATCCGTACCTGTATTTATCCAGTCAATGGAACCATGCAGTTTTGTGAAACGTGCAACGCCTTCAAGATAACGCGGCTCGCCACGAATGCCAGGCGGATTATAGTGCATATCAATGTCCATTCTTGAAGAACGAAACACTGGGGTGAGCGCACCAACGAAACGATCAATTAGATGTAATCCGGCAATATCGGCACCAGCCTCTATCAGGCGATCATAATTTGTGGTAAAAATATTTAGCCGATCGCGTGTTCCAGTGCGGCTTGCAAAGCTCATAAGAAATAGTACCAACTTATTAAAGGCGTCACTACGTTTTTCCGCTGGCGCAGATGCAATGCTATATTCGATGCTGGTAATATTGTCTGTGAATACTTTAATTAAGTTATCTGTTTCAGCTTTTAACTCATCATATTTCCCCGTATCTCCAATAATTTTAAGCCCCCGCAGCAATTCATTTTGCACACGAAGATAGTCCTCAATGTTCGGCTCTTTTCCACGTCCCATACGGGCCGAACTCTCTGTTGCCTCTTTTTTGATTTGCTCGCAATAATATGATTTCGGATCTGGGTTTCCCATTCCATTACCGGAGCTTTCCGTAACCGCAAATTGTACCGATGAAGTTAAACCGCTGCCTGCAAGCAAAGAAAGATGTTCTGATTGGAATAACGCAGTGAGCCACGGCTCCACACGGCTTCGCAGATCACTTTCAGTAAAGCCGCCTTCGGCAAACCAACTTGATACTTGATTATTATCAACTGCAAACTGCCTTCCACTTTCATTGCTTTCGGATAAATGAAAACAGATGGGCTCTCTATCGTCTCTAACTTTTACAACATTGCCTTCCCAAATAGAATTATCCATGTTGTTAATCAGCTTCTTTCAAAATTTACATATTAGCTCTCTTTTATCTTCTATTTCGGTCAAAAAAGAGTATTATCAACTGCGTAAAGTGCCATTATCTATATTTAGTCACAGACCCTATGGTAGCTTGTTTCAATTCGGAAAATTATCACATATATTATAGCAAATTAAATCATAATTTGTAAGTCATCCATATATTTTTTGCCGAAATAATTTGGGAACCTTCTTTTTATTATTACAGGGGGAATGTTTATGGCAACCACCCGGCTGATGCCGCTGCATACCGGCAAGGGCCGAGATGTCGGCACGGCGATCAGCGACATCATCGACTATGCG
>DHOG01000018.1:0-3627 GCA_002410715.1 Ruminococcaceae bacterium UBA5396
GTGCAAAGACCATAATGATGGAGTCAGTGGCAAGGCAGATGCCCTTGCAAAACATAATCTACAAATAAAAGAAGCGGCTTCCGCTGTCAGTCCATGACTTCAGGAAGCCCTTATATCAAGTGGTTTCTACCTCTTTGCTAACCGACAATGGAGCAAGAACCGCTTATTTGCATTGTATCAAACTCGGTACGAACATAAATCCCGGCGACAAGTGGGGAGAACTTTTTGACTGCGCATGGTTCCACTTCACGGCGAAGATTCCCCAATCTGCGAAAGACGAAAAAATTGTGTTTGTTATTGATATCAATGGAGAAGGATTAATTTTTGACAATAGCGGTTGCCCGTTGCGCGGGATTACGAATATTAATTCGGAATTCGACCGTGCTATGGGGAACCCGGGTAAGCGAATCGTCCAGTTCAAAGATAAGGCAGATGGTAATGAAATCGTTGACTTTTGGATGGACGCGGGCTGCAATGATTTAATTGGAAAACTGAGGGAAAACGGCACGGTTAAGGAGGCATACATTGCTACGTGCAATGACAGTGCCCGTGACCTTTTTTATGATGGCATAGTACTTCTGACACAGGCTGAAAATACTTCAGCGGAAGACCCTATGCGTTACGAGATTATTGAGATACTCAGTCGCTGTCATCGCATACTGCATAACTACAATAACGATGAGATTCGGCAGTGTCTTGCAATCACAAAGGAACGGCTGAGTCACCAGGGCGGTGATGGTAAATCGATGTACCTTACTGCTTTTGGGCATGGGCACTTGGATTTGGCATGGTGGTGGCCTATCCGTGAAACCAAGCGAAAAGGTGCTCGCACATTTGCAACTGCTCTTGAATTGATGGGTCGCTATGATGATTATCATTTTGGTGCCAGTCAGGGGCAATTGTATCAGTGGATTAAAGAGGACTATCCCGCCTTATATAACAAGGTTAAAAAAGCGGTTGCAGACGGCCGCTGGGAATTGTTGGGAGCTGTATGGGTTGAATGCGATGCAAATGTTGTTTCCGGAGAATCTCTGGTCCGACAGATTTTATATGGTAACGCCTTCTGGGAAAAGGAATTCGAGCACCGCTCCCGATACGTATGGATGCCTGACACATTCGGCTACACGGCTGCTATGCCGCAGATTTTAAAAAAATCCGGTATTGATTATTTTGCAACAATCAAAATGTCATGGAATCTGATTAACCGGTTTCCTTATACCAACTTCCGTTGGAGAGGGCTGGACGGTTCCGAAGTACTTGTGCATATGCCGCCAGAAGGCAACTATCTTAGTGAAGCCACAGCGAAATCAGTAGCATCCGTTAAACGGAACTTGGCAAAAAGCAATCAGTTTGGCGAAGCTCTTCTCCCGTTTGGTATTGGAGACGGGGGAGGAGGTCCAAGTCCATGTCATCTTGAGTATTTAAAGCGTGAAAAGAATATGCCGGGTCTTTGTCCAATCGAGCAAGGAACTATGGGAGAATTTTTTGACCGTTTAAGCGAACGGGCGGAAACTTTGCCGGTTTGGGATGATGAAATGTATTTGGAACGACATTTGGGCGTTTACACCTCCGCGGCGCGCAGCAAAAAGTATAACCGTCTTATGGAGCTGATTTTGCGCGATGGTGAAATGCTGTCCGCTTTTGCCATGAAGCTTTGCGGCACTGACTATCCACAGGCCGAATTTGAGCGAATCTGGAAAGAGGTATTGCTTTACCAGTTCCATGACATTCTCCCCGGTTCATCCATAAAACGCGTGTATGACGAAAGTCTTGAGCGTTATAGCGTGTTGTACAGGGAGGCAGATGGTCTGCGCCGCTCAGCAGTTCAGTCCATTGCTGATATTATAGACACATCCGAATTCAGAAAACCTGTTGTAGTTTTTAACACTCTGTCCTTTGAACGTGATTACTGGATCAATACAGGTGGTAAGAACCAATTGGTAACGCTGCCTGCGCTTGGCTACACAGTTGTAGAGACAGACACGAATGAAGAAAAATATGAAATATCCTCTGCGCTGGAAAACGAGTACCTGTGCGTCGGCTTTAGCACTGACGGCAGCATTGCCAGCCTGTATCAAAAAGAACTCGATAAAGAATTGCTGGGAGGAGCATCCAACGTATTACTTATCTATAAAGATGTTGAAAATGCATGGAACTTACAATATGATTACCGCAACCAAATTCCACAAGCAATACCCTTGTCACAAAGCCAATTTGAACAGGAAGGCCCTTTAAAAAGGGTCGTGCAGACATACCACTATGATAAATCTACTATTGAGCTGACGCTCATGCTTCGCCCCGGTCAAAAGTATCTGGAAATATCCGCACGAGCAGACTGGCAACAGCGTGATGCTATGTTGCGCATACAATTTGCACCGGCCATTAAGGCGGCACAGGTAAATTGCGAAGTACAGTTTGGACATATTGCCCGCAGCACGCGCAACAACACGCCGCAAGAGCAGGCTCAAATCGAAATGGTTGCTCACAAATGGTTGGCTTTATCCGAGCCAGGCCTTAACTTTGCACTGCTGAACGATTGCAAATACGGATACTCGGTATTTGACAACATCATCGAAATGAATGTGCTCCGTGGAACCCACTATCCGGGCAAGGATCTCGATCAAGGCACGCATACATTCCGCTATGGTATTTATGCCGATTCCGAGCAGGATTATGTAAAAACTGTTCAACAGGGTTTTTCTTTCAATGTAGCCCCTGTTGTCGAAGAAACTTATCCTCACGAGGGAGTGCTTAACAAAAAGGAAAGTTGGTTATCTTTTCATCCTGAAAACATCATAGTGGATGGGGTAAAAAAAGCGGAAGATTCAAACGGTTTAATCATCCGCACGTATGAAGCAGCCGGTAAACACGGAAATGCATCGGTTATCAGTGCCTTCCCTGAAGATCGTTACGAATTGTGCGATTTAATAGAGAATTCACAAGCCCCGCTCGCTGGTCAGTTTTCTTATGCGCCCTTCGAAATTATTTCACTCAAAGAATATAATTGATATTAAACCGTAATATCAATTAAAATTACTGAATAGCTGCGTCTGATAAAAAGTCGCATATATTTACCAGTAGTTATAATGTAAAATTTGGGCAAATGGTCTTGATGTTTGAAATATATTGTGTTAGAATTAATTTGTTCAAAGACTTATGGCTACAACACGCTCAAAAATAGAAAATTTGTATTAAAATTTATATCAAAAAGCTATAAGATATATGGAGGTTAAAAATGTTCAAAAGAGGATTGGCACTGTTGTCGGTTTTTATAATGCTTTTTGTAACCGGATGTAATAACAAAAGCTCCAGCTCTGAAGACGAGAACGGTGTTCCGCAAACGCAGTTCACACGCCCCGAGGGAGGGAAAACACCGGCAGTGATCCCAAAAACCTTTTACACCAACAATACAATAGGGGTAGCTAAAAATATGCAAGGATTGAATTTTATTGACGACACCACGCCGTGGACGGAAGTCGAACCTATTGCAAAAGCTGATAAAAAGGATCGTGTCGCGGGAGAGCCTTATGCCGTAGACGTAAAATATAATGACGGTTCAGGACTGTGCATCGCATTATATGATGTGGTTGAAGACTTTGACGCCAAAGGTGATGGTGTCACCAATGA
>DHOG01000018.1:3809-4307 GCA_002410715.1 Ruminococcaceae bacterium UBA5396
TGACTCGTTTGCAATTCAGAAAGCGCTGATAGCTGCAAAAGAAAAGGGAGGCGGAGTGGTTTACTTACCAGAAGGGCGCTATTTATGTGATCGACCGATTGACATTCCCTCCGGTGTAACACTGCGTGGCGAGTGGATTAGTCCGGAAGTTGCCAAACCCGGCAGCTATGGAACTGTTCTGTTAACTACGGGAAGTAAAGGCCGTGAAACCGGAAATTCCTTTATCCGTCTAAATGTGGGCGCGGGACTTCGCAATGTCACAATATTATATCCTGAACAATCCTCTGATAATATTTCGAAATATCCGCCGGCTATACAGCAGGTAGCAGGCGGCGACAGTTATACTGTTATGAATACAACCATAGCCGGGGCGTGGATCGGTTATCAGGGTTCAGTTGGTTGGAGCGAGCTGCACTATCTGAAAAACGTATACATAACAGCATTTAAAAACGCAATTATGCTGGATTCTGTTACCGATATTGGACGCCTTGAAGGTAT
>DHOG01000018.1:4450-5260 GCA_002410715.1 Ruminococcaceae bacterium UBA5396
ATTGGACGCCTTGAAGGTATCTACCTCAGCCCGAAATATTTTATTGAAAATACGGTTAAACCAATTGATCAAGCGGGCGCTCAGAAAATACGAGACTATATGTTCGAAAACTCAACCGGTTTATGGATGAAGCGTTCTGATTGGGAGTATACCTATGATTTTCATGCAGAAGGATTAAATCGCGGGATATTGATGTTAAGAAACGCGGAAAACCGCGCACCTAATGCCCAGTTTATGAAAATGACTTTTACCAACTGCAAGGTTGCGGTTGAAATAACAGCGACAAACGCTATTGGATGTGCTTTTACAGATACAATTATTCGGGGGAATGAGAAATGTGAAGCGGGCATCCTGTTTAGCGAAAGCTTTGGCGAAACCAGTCAGTTTGAAAACCTGCAAATTATCGGCAAAATTCAGGAGCAGATTTCATACAAGGGAAGCGGTCGAATCACGATAGTCAATGGCGTGTTTGAAGAATGGGATACCGGAAACCAATATGCCATTAACATGCATAAAGGCGGCATCAGTCTTCAGCAATGCACCTTCAAGGGCGCTTCCAAACATATGACCGTATCCGATAAAAGCGGCGGCGTATCCGTCCTGGGCTGTACATTCAATGGTAAAGCAGACATAGCATATAACAGTGACCGATCAAACTTTGTCACGATCAATCATGACAAGCTTAATCTGCCGATAAAGAGCGGACGCCAGCACGTTTACCGTCAGAGCATTCCGAGAGCATCAAGCATGTATGTGTATAACGTAGCTGATTACGGAGCCAAGCCTAAAACTGACAGTACTTCAGCTTTT
>DHOG01000018.1:5414-14491 GCA_002410715.1 Ruminococcaceae bacterium UBA5396
CAGCTTTTACAAAAGCGTTGGGCGATGCTGCTAAAACCGGCGGCACAGTATATGTTCCGGCTGGTGAATACACAATATCACAGCCCCTTGTGGTTCCGACCGGTGTAGAACTGAGAGGCACTTTTGATGTACCGACCCACAGCAAGACTGCCGGCTCTATTCTGAGCACCACTTATGGAAAAGGAAGCGAAAATGGGCAGGCTTTGATTCAATTGGAAGCAGGCTCGGGTATTAACGGAATTGCATTCTTTTACCCCGATCAAAACTACACCAATTTTATTGCTTATCCATGGACTGTGCAAGGCAAAGGTGAAAATTGCTGGGCTATAAATTCTGTTTTTATCAATTCGTATAATGCGCTGGATTTTGGCACCTACCCCTCGGATGGGCATTACATTCAGTATGTTAGCGGCGCACCGTTAAGGCGGGGAGTTTTTGTCGGCAATAACAACTCCAACGGATGGGTGGAAAATGTACAGTTCAACCCCCATTATTGGAAGCGTGCATCTCTATCAGTCAAACCCACTACCGGCGAGGATGAATTCAACCTCCGGTTAAACACATCTCTGGACGCGTTTATACTTGGTGATAACGCATCAGAGCATATGTTGGGCAATTTTGCATTTGGTGCAAAAAATCTGATGGTTCTTACTTCTCAGGGCGGAAAGGGTACAAACGGAACTATTATCGGTCACGGTGCAGACGGCTGCCGCAACGCATTGGTAGTGGAGCAGGCGGACGTTGTAGAGTTCATTAATGCTGAAATGGTTTCCATGAATGCCAGTGGTGACATGTATCATATCGTCATGAAGGAAACCGTCACGGGTACTGTGGCTCTTTTCAACTCAATGATGTGGGCGCAGCCAAGCATATCTTTTCTTGTAAAAGGCGGTACGCTGATTGTTAACCAACTGCAGTATTATATGATGGAATCAACCCAGTATCTGCTGGACGCTTCTGGTGGAAAGGTTTATCTCAGTACAGCCTTATTACTGCCCAAAGCGGTTCAGGTTAAAATATCTGGCAATGCAGATGTGGAACTGGTTGCCAACCTTGTTAAACAATCCTTGTCATTTGTTGCGCCGTCCGGTGGCGCTTCAATTAAGATTCAAAAGGATGGGGGTACATGTAAAGAAAGCTTCACCTGGTGGTCCTGATTAAGCAAAACTCTAAAATATATTAAGGAGATATTAGTATGAAAAAACGTATGGTTTCGCTATTGTTCTCAGTCTCCATTTTACTCTCTTTTTTTACTTTATCGGCCGCCGCCGCAAATAATGTTCTGGTTATGAGTAATTGTGATACAACCGAGGGTTGGTCCGCAACTGCTGGTGGAGGGGATGCTTTAACGAAGGATACGACTAACAAAGTTGAAGGGGCTGCATCGGTAGGAGCAACTGCTCCCAACGGCAAGCTGAATCAAATTGTTTATATGCCTGAAAATCCAGTGGATGTTTCCGGCTATAAGTATCTTGAGTTTGACATTTATTTCAGCGACATGACGTGGTTTACCGATTGCGGCGGCGTTATGTTTGAGATCACATCTTCCGGCACATGCGACAAGGAGTCGAACCGTTTTCAAAAAGGGGCTCTCCGCCCGAATTTTGAAAATGGAGCCATTGAAGGCAAAGCGGGCTGGTTTCATATCAAGCTAAATATTCAGGAACCGCAATCCATTGCCAATGGCGGCTGCACGTTGTCTCAATTCGATTACTTCCGTTTTTACTCTGTTGACCCTATAACCAGCACCCCTGATTACACCATGCGTATCGATAATGTCATGTTTACCAACAATGAGGATCCCCAGACTACAACTTCAAAAACAAAAGCCCCCACTTCTGCAACAACCAAATCAACCGGCGCTGCTAACACTTCTGACAGCCAGTCTTCTGCCGGTGAAAGCACAGAAGCCTCTCTCACAAAAGTAGATCGTACAGATTCTACCGACTCTCAGTCAGAAAGCACTTCCGATTCTTCAACCACCGGGACAGACGATTCAAAGGGCGCAGCTACAGATGAACCCACGGACGGGCTGAGCGGAGGCGCTATTGCTGCCATTGTTATTGGTGCTGTTGTTCTGCTCGGCGGCGGATTTGCTCTTTATTGGTTTGTAATTCGTAAAAAGCTTGCGTAAAGAAGCATCCCTTACATATGATTAATTAAATTGCGCAGTAAACCAAAATAAGGTTTTATAGTATAAACCAAAAGTCGGAAGGAGTTTTATTTATGAAAAAGCAGATTCTAGCTATATGCACAATGGTTCTTTTTACTCTTGTGCTGGTAACGGGCATATTACCCGCCATGGCTGAACAGGAAAACGAATCATTGCTAATTTCAGATTGTTCCACTTTGGATGGTTGGGTAAAAACCGGAGGTAACGCGCTGACCGTGAACCCTAACGGATGGACTTCGGTCGGCGCCATAGGCTGTGATATAAACAGTGGTGCGTTTCGCACAGCAACATACACCATTCCGCAGGCAAAGGATGTTTCGGGTTATACGCATCTGGAATGGGATATGCTGTTTACACCCGGCATGTGGGCACAAATCGCCGAGCATTATGCAGATAATGTTTTTCTGAAAATCGGCTCATCAACTGGTGATACCCGTACGTATAAGCTTGACAAAATTACCGCTGTTGCATACCAAGGCAATGATTACTGGCATCATTTTTCTGTTACCTTGAGCGATTATACATCGACGGCCGGGAACTTTAATCCCTCGGCTCTTAACACCTTCATTTTTGTTACAACAGAAGGAGCCCCCAGCACAAGTGTCATGAATGGACAGCTGCGTTTTGACAACATTTATGCGACGAAGGAAGCCGTCAGCACAACTGATCCCACCACGAACACAACGGAGAGCGTCACCATCACGACAACCAGTTCTTCTGCGGATCAATCCATAAACAAAGCCAATCCATCCGGTGCCTTATGGCTCAGCGACTGTGATCAAGCAGATGGCTGGACATCACGTGATGCAGACTCGAATAATGTCGCCGTTACGGTTGATACCGCGCTCAAAACGGAAGGCGCTGCTTCTGTTGGCGTGACAGCCCAGGGCGGTGTACTGAAAGAGATTGTTTACAAACCGGTTTCTGCACTGAATGTGTCTTCTTATAAGTACATCGAATTTGATATGTATTTTTCTGATCTCACATGGTTCAATGATTGCGGCGGCGTTATGATAGAAATGACATCTTCCGGTACTTGTGACCAGCAGTCTAACCGTATTGCTCAGAAAGGCTTCATGAACAAGAACTCTGAATTTGCATCCGATGCGGCAGCAGGCGGTGCGTCAGGGAAATGGTATCACTTTAAATTTGAACTGGCTACCCCTCAAAGTCAAGTGAACGGCGGATGTGATCTGACCAAGGTTAATTATTTCCGCTTCTATTCGGTTCAGCCACAGGCAACAACACCGGATTATACCATGCGTATTGATAACATCGTTTTCTCCACAGACGCATACGGTGATGAAGGTGGTTCCGAGAATATTACTTCCGGTACAACATCTGATGGAGACTCAGGCGCAACCACGGGCACAAACCCCAGCGACAACAGCCCGGCAACCGGCGTGCCTTTTGCAATTGCTCCTGTTGCAGTAGCTTTTTCTTCGGCGTTGGGTTTAAAAGCTTTACGCAAACACAAAAACCGCACATAAACAAGACTGTATAATAACGCATAAAACACCGAACGGCTAACTGCATACCTGCTGTACGGTGTTTTATGTTATCCAATCGTATGATTTTATAGTTAAGGAGCGGAAAAATGAAAAAACGTCTTATCGCCTTGTGTGCAGCTATTACTTTAATAACATCTGTTATAGTTGCCGCCATACCTGTCTTTGCTGCAATCGATACAGAAAACAGCCTGTTGATTTCTGATTGCGAAACAACAACCGGATGGTCACGCTTGCCTACGGGTGCCACTTTTGCCATTAACAATAATGGGATGACCGGAAAAGCTCTCGGAATAGACACAACAAACGGAACGCTGCGCGGTATTGTTTATGCTGCGCCCCAAGCTTTGGACGCATCGGAATACACCAAGATTGAATGGGATATGTTTTTCGGTAAGGCCGGCGATCCTGCTGTTTGCACCTGGACAAATATTACGAGCAGCACAATTTATCAAAGCCTGATTGGCGTGGAAATCAGTTCTTCTTTAACAGATTTCAATGTATATAAGCTTGACAAATTAACTGCTACGCCTGTTGATGGTATGAGCGGATGGTATCATTTCTCAATAGTCATAGACGATGCTACCGCGAAAAACGGCAGCTTCAATCCCGCTGCACTTCAGGGCTTCAAATTCTATACAAACCCATCAGCAGGAGTGGATGCCGCAGTACCCAACACACTTATGAAGCTGGATAATGTATACGCAACCACAAAAAAGGCAGTAGTGCAGGTGCCTGATACAATGACGGTTACCGACTGTACTCCGGTTGGTACTAGCAAGGTAGAGGATGCAAACGGAACATGGAGCCGGTTGCCCGTCGGACAGCCGATTGAGTTCCAGAACGATACGGTACTTGCAGGTGGGACAGCAATTACGGTTACTGCCAGCTACGGGACGCTTCGTGAGCTTAAATATACGCTGAAGAATCCCACAGATATTTCGGCATATACCAGACTTGAATGGGATATGCGGGTATGGAAAGAGGGTGATCCTGCCACAGCTATGTGGGAGACTATTTGCAGCGCTTATGGCGATCGTGTCAAAGTCGTAATTGCATCTGCTAACGGTACCTTGACTATCCCTTCAACAAAGATTACAGCAAACCCCATGGAGGGTAAAACCGCCTGTTATGATGTATCAGTAAATCTTGCTGACGGCGTTGTCGGCGGAACATTTGACGCATCGGCCATCACCTCTTTTGGTCTTTACACCAATGCCGATGGCGCGGCTGTGACCACCCTGCCCAACGCTATTATTCGCTTGGATAATCTCGTTGCGGCAAAGGGCGAGAACGGCGGAACACCTCCTGTTGATCCTCCCGATGAGGACGTTTTAACATGGGACATTGGCAGTGGCGAATTTACGCAGTCTAATAACGCTAATATTACTTATGCTATCCAGAACTTTATGATCGATGCATCACAAGCCGCCTTTGAAGATTTGGCGTTAACACTTAGCATCTACGTTGAAAATCTGGATAACCCGGGCGATCTCAGCGGCTTTACCCGTAACAATTCGGAAGGACAAATTGAGCTGACAAGCTCTGGTACATCCGATTCTCAGGAATTCAACTGGAGTCTCCCCAAACAGGGGTTGCAAGCCGGTTGGAACAGTTTGCGCCTGCCTTTAAAATCCGCCACACTGGCTGGGGGCGGTGCTAACGTGGCGGCGCTTAATTACTTCCGGCTGTATAATCTGGTCCCGCTGAATAATACAACGACATTTGATGTACGCATTAAGGATGTCAAACTGACAAATGCCAAAGAGTCTTTCCCGTTACCATCGTTCTTTGCGAACGGCATGATGTTCCAGCAAAAGAAGCCCATGGTTCTTTGGGGAAATGCCGAGTCGGCAGGAATCGCAATAGAGGCACAGCTGTTAAAAGGTACTGATGTTTTGGAAACCAAATCAGCAACTTCTGATGCCAATGGTGACTGGTCTCTGGAATTTGCAGCCCGCGACGGCAGCTACGACAGCTACACAATTGTAGTGAAGGAAAATGGAACTGACGTAAAGACGATAAGCGATATTCTGATCGGTGAATTATGGCTATCCGCTGGTCAGTCCAACATGGAGTTTCCGGTATATCAGACTGTTGGCGGTGCCGAATTGGTGAGCGCTGCGGATGACCGTTATATGCGTTTCCTGATGGAACCATCCATACCTGCAGGTCGCAATGAAGACCAGCCATATTCACCTGAATATACGATTCCGGGAGCTCGCTGGGGCTTTGGAAATGTAGCGGGTGATGTAAGCAACGTATCTGCTGTTGCTTACAATATGGCTTTGAAGCTCCGTGATGAGCTTGATGTTCCTGTAGGCTTTATAAATGCGGCTCTCGGCGCGACCGTTATTGAAACATGGATGTCGCGTGAGAGTATCGAAAGTAACCCCGCCGTTAAGGATGTGTTGGTTGCACGTGGCATATACAAAACCGAGGCAACTTTTAATACCGCTACTGATAAATGGAATCAGTTAACAGCTATGTATAACTCAAAAATTGCGCCGTTGAGCGGCATGAACATTGCCGGCGTGGTTTGGTATCAGGGTGAAAGCAACGCAAAATATGCCTATGGATATTATGAGGCTGCCCTTACCGCTTTGGTAGAGGATTGGAGTGCTTTGTTCGGCTTTGCCGAGGGCGAGATGCCCTTCATTTATTCTCATCTTGCTCCGCATAACTATATTCCGAACATGCCGTTTGATTACTTGGCATATTTTGCCGAGATGCAATCCAACGTATGGGCCGCACAGCCTGCTTCAATGTCACAGATCACAATTTATGATCTGCCCTTAAAATATTCAAACCCGCCTGTAACCGGCTTCCACCCAATTCACCCCAGCGACAAAACTCCAGTTGGTCTGCGTTTTGCCTCTGCGGCTCTGAGCAATGTCTATGGCATAGGTGATGCGGGCTATACTGCTCCCGTGTATAAAAATATGCAGGTAAACGGCAGTAAGATTATCCTGACGTTCGATGAAGTCGGTTCCGGTCTGGGCGTTATCGGAAGCACCACGGATTTGAAAGGTTTTGCCATATGCGGTTCAGACCGAGTATTTGTGGGTGCAAAAGCAAGAGTTGCTTCTGCTAACACGGTGGAAGTGTGGAGCGACGGCATTACCAGTCCGGTTGCCGTCACCTATGGTTTCTCAACATTTAATATGGCGTCTAATCTTAAGAACTCGTATGGTTTGCCGGCTGTTCCTTTCCGCACAGACAAGGTGGAGTCAACCTATTTCTACCCGAATGATTGGACTAGTTGTGATAATGAATCGGTTTGGGTTTCTCATGTGGAAACCTTGACAGCGGGCTTTGAACCAACTTGGAAAAAGGCTCCGGTAAGCGGAACAGATAACGTCAATATTACTTATGACACAGGGATTAAGCATCAAGGTGAAGCTTCCCTGAAGCTGACTTATACGCCTGATGGCAACGGCATAATCGGTGTTGGACCTGTGCTGAATCATCCCGTGACCCGCAATCTGTTTTCATCTTATAAATACATTACAGTAGCTATAAGGAATGCAGATGCACGTACCAAAAAGCTGGAGCTGCTGATGAAGGGCGGTGATGGGAATATCTACAAAGCGGGTGTTGCCGTGCAAAACACCAATCTTGCTACTGCATATTCTGTTGTAGAGGGAGATGCTTTTGTACGATATGTATTTGATCTCTCTGTCCTTATTAACCAAAGCGGCAATCGCGTATCCTCAGCTGCTTCAGTGCTGGCCGGGGTAACAGAAATGCAGTTTACGCTTAACGACACCAATAGCGGTGCCGTTTATATGGATGATATACAATTTGCTATGCAGCCTGTTGCAGCCGAGGCTGGTATCTGGCAGAACAACGGCACTGGATCTACAACTTCAACAACTACAACTACAACTGCAGGCGGCACATCATCCACCAATGATAACGATGATACAACTACTGGTAGTACCACCTCATCAAATACATCGGGCAGTCCTGATACCGGGGATTCATCATCTTGGTTCCTGTTTTTGATTGCTGTGTTTGCAGGTGTTGGTTTAATAAGCCTGCGTAAAAAGATGAAAATCTGAAACATTCCGGTAACCTATCTGCTGCATCTGTAAATATGCGAAAACACCACAGGCGTCCACTTTGACGCCTGTGGTGTTCAAACACACAATATATTATTCTTCAGAGGGCTCCAGTTTAATACCGGACGAATCCCTAACAATTAATTTGACAGGTAGTATTCGGTTCGTAAACCCAATATGATTGTCTGTCAAATAGCTGTATGCAATCTCTGCGCCGGTTTTCCCCAAGCTAGTAAACGATTGTTCTATGGTTGAAATAGGCGGTGAAAAATTGGCGGTTATATCAAGATTGTCAAATCCCACAATAGATATATCCTGCGGTATACGTATGCCCATTCGGTAAGCGTGTTGAGCAAAATCCACCGCAGCAGCATCACTGATGCAGAATACCGCTGTGTAGCCATTATTTGGATCCAACAACGCTTCCAAATCGGGAGAGCTGACGCGATATGGGGAATAAAAGTAATGCTTTTCGGGGATATCCAGCTTACATTCCTGCAGCGCTCGTTTGTAGCCATTGACGCGTTCTCCGATGGTAGATGTGTGCTGCATCGGTTCCAATCCAAACGCTGCTATACGACGATGCCCTTGATCCACCAAATGGCGCGTGGCAACATATCCCCCCATCATATTATCGGATTGAATAAAATTGCACGAAGACAAACTGGTGGGTTTGCGGTCGATAAAAATGAAGTTCATTCCCGAACGAGCCATTTCAAAATAAAAATCTATGTTATCTTCACTTGAAACAGGAAAAACAATCAGACAACGAATCCCATCCTGATAGTATTGATGAATAATTTCGCGCTCACGATTAGGGTCACGTCCTGATATCGTTACACTTAAACGGCAGTGAACGGAATCCAGATAGTCCTGCGCCCCCTGTATAACGTCCAATATTTTAGAAGTGTGATTATCGTATGATACAACAAACGGTATGAAGTTCATGGAAGAGTTTTGGAATACTCTTCCTACATAATATCCCCCGCCTTGAACACTGTAAATCATTCCTTCGCTTTGCAGATTCGCTAATGCGCGTCGCAGAGTAACACGACTGACACCTGATGCCTGAACCATTTCTTTCTCTGTCGGCAACTGATCACCTTGCATGAGTTTATTACCTTTTATTATATTCATAAGATAATCTGTTGCTGTATTCAGCTTTTTACCTGTATATGCAGCCATATCTATACCTCTACCCTTTGATTTAGTATGTATCTTTATGAATTATAATACAATTTTTAAGCACAATTGTCAAATTAATATCGAATGAAACCAGAGAAAGGCTACCCTATTATCAATTATAATATATATTATAATACAAATAATAGG
>DHOG01000040.1:0-3378 GCA_002410715.1 Ruminococcaceae bacterium UBA5396
GATATGATGACCGTATCAAAAGTTTGATCCGCAAAAGAGAGTGCAGTTGCATCTTCCATTAAAAAACACACGTTTTCTGGAACACGTTTTTTCTTTGCCGTCTCTATCATTTTGGGTGAAAAATCAGTTGCGACAACCGAGTGAACATAGGCGGCTATGTTATCTGCAATGAGACCTGTACCTGTGGCGATTTCCAGCACTCTCATCTCCCTAGAGAGAACGTTAGACATAAGCCTATACATCTCAGCATAGGCAGGAGCACTGAATCGAAGAACCTCAGAATCGTAAAATTTTGCATAGCGATCCCAAAATCTTTTGTCGTTTGTCTCTTTTTTCAAGGCGCATCCTCCTGTGCAAATGATCATTATCCTCAAGACAGGTGTAGCCAGCCTATTAATCAGAAAATTAAACTGCACATTCTCCCAAGAAGGGAAGATAAGCGGCATTACACGGGGGCTTGCTCTCTAGTCATAATTTCCGGATAAACATACTAAGCAGAAAATCGATCATACTGCTATAGCTCCTTTTTTGCCTATGTTGCATATAAACAAACTGGGAAGTTTGGAAGGGCCTCGAGTTGCTCAGCATGCTCATACGCACTTATAGGTTATTTTTCAAATTATCAATTGCCGGTGTATCAACACCGCTCTGCACAATTAATTCATCAAATTCTTTCTGCAAACATATCATCTCGGATTTCGCTGCAATACAATGCTTAGCCATTGTCGTTTCAGCCAGAGTGGTTCTCATAAATATTGAGAAGAAAACCGTCAATGCAAATTCCGGTAGATCTAACCAAATTAGCTTTGCGGGAGTAGGGTTCACTCCGATTTTCCGAAGAACCTTTCTGCCTTCTTGTATTCCTTTAACCATCTGCTTAACACTCTTATATGTATGACCCAGCTTGAAGTTATCACAGTCAAATCCATATAGAGCATTGGCTATATTCGTTACTAAGGCAACATGAGTTTTTTGCCATGCATCCATATCCTCGCAGAACACGGAGGGAATTTTTGCCTTACTAAAAAGATCGATTAGGATTTTAACACGTTCGCTTTTTTCGCCGCTATATTCGCCGAAAGTTGTAGTTTGAAAAACCCGCTGAATGCCTTTTGCAACAAAGTAATATACCTTTCCGTTTTTACGTTCTCCTCCGGCAGATGGAAAGCCAATCATAACTCGGTCTTTGCCAATGGCGGTTCCCCATTTATTGTATCCGCCTGCTGTATTCACAACAAACACAATATTCTTGGAACAATTTTGAGATAATATTGGAAGTATATCATCAATTTGCGTTCTTTGCATAACAACAATAATGTAGTCATATTGATCCTTTGGCAACAGCTTGTCAAGCACCCTAACAGCTGTGTGCTCAACTTTTTTTGTTTTGGGATCAACAAGGAAAATCCCGTCGTTTTTTAGTTCCTCAAACCTTTTTCCGCGTGCTAAAACAGTCACATCATTTCCGGCAAGCGAGAGCTTCCCTGCAAAAATGCTTCCAATGACACCCGCACCGTATATGCATATTTTCATATCTAACCCCTCGAAGTATATAAACAATTGGATTCTGAGCTTTGAAGTTTGCTGACGGCAAATAAACATAATGGGAAGTTGGATAACAGCTCGGGCTATGCTTTCTGCGCCTTTGGGTAAGAATGTTGACGAAATTATAGATCCTTACTCAAATAAATCATATCCACTAATTGGATACCGTTATCAAACATTGGGTGGTCATAATTGTCTATGAAAAAATCCTTAACCCTATGCGAAATCCTAAAACCGTTCTTTTCGTAAAACCGTAATATCCATGGGCTATCACCTGTTCCCACAATCATAGTCGTGTACTTGCCTTTGTAATGTGAAAAAATGTAATGCAAAAGTTTGCTGCCATACCCATTACCATGCCATTTCTCATAAGTGGCTATGTTTTTTAGCTCACATACATCATCACTTTCCCGTGTAACTACGCACACGCTTCTCAAATCGCTATCATATAAGGCAAAAAGATCCCCTCGTTCTAAATATTTGTCTATCATGGATTCTTGTTCATCAGCTAACAAGAGCAAATCCAGGAACTGCTTTTTGTTTTCGCAAATACTTTTTATTTCCAAAATGCACCCTCCAATCTTTTGCCTTTAGTAATCGAGCTATTTCCCAATAATCTGCAGTTCAAAACTGCCCAGCAAATTCCTGTTTATCCATGAGTCTCAAATAAACATTACGCGAAGTCAGATAATGTTATTTTTCATGGTGTGATCCTACAACTCGCTTATTCTTCACTAACAAATAGAGTGCCGGTATCACGGCATAGATACTGAACAGCCATCCGACCAGTCATTAACGCAACAGGAAGGCCACCTGGTGGCATCATACGCTGCCCCGCGAAGTATACGCCGGACAACCCATTGATAGTAGCCGGGTAGGTCTTCATCTTCATACTTGGCGTCATTTCAGTCATCCAGGAACCTTTCCAGTTGCTACAGTAGCGTTCGTAGGTTAACGGCGTTGCAACATCGCAGACCTCTACGTGGCCTTTGATTTCAGGAATCAACTCGGACAATGCCTCTATCACCACTCCCGCCAACTTTTGCTTTTCATCCATATATCTGTTCTCTTCTTTTGCTTTTTTCCAAAAATCGTAGGTGTCACCGCCTAAGGTAATCGTAATAGCCGTTTTCCCTTCAGGAGAATAAACCGGATCAGACGCATAGTTGTTGACACTCAGATATTCATATCTTTGTTCCGCCAAGGAAATCGGCTGCTGAAGCTTAAAAACAAGCCCTTTCTGATATTTCTTCAAGTCAGCCGTTATGCCGAGCGATAAAAAGGTAGCCATCGTAGGCTCGGTTACAGCGTGCATTTCCTCTAGCCAGGGCGCTTTGGGCGGCGTGTCAAACAGGTGGTCGATGGACATGGTATCGGCTGTAATAATTACGGCGTCAGCAGGCACGTTTTTGCCGGCCACCATCACACCAACCGCCTTGTCGTTTTCAACTATAACGCGGTCGCCCCTTGTGTTTAAAAGAAGCTCACCGCCCAGTGACTGGAAGGTATCCACAATTCGGCCGACGAAGGGTAATGATCCTCCTTCTGGGAAGCCGCCATCACCCCGGGCAAGAGTACCCATTGTAAAAAACAGCGGTAGCACACCAGTCTTTTCGCTTGTTAAGGCGTAAAGCATTTCGCGTAACCCCTCATGGGTGAATCTGCTAATATACGCATCTCTAGAGATTCTAGAAAAGGAGCTCATGATTCTCATAGCGGAAATGGCGCTAAAAAGCAGGGAAATTGGCAGACGAGTCTTTTTTGTTACTTTGACCCCTCGCAGATCGGTAACAGGCATAGCAAGGTTTTTCACTTTGCGAATGTTGTTACATA
>DHOG01000040.1:3656-4494 GCA_002410715.1 Ruminococcaceae bacterium UBA5396
CGTGCCTTGGTAGTCATATTCGATGAATGGTTCAGAATAGTGGATTTGAACGCTGTCATTCAGCGCCCCCACCGTACGCCACATCTTATTAATGGGTTCTTCTTTAGCGGAGCCCGTCAGCCAGTGCATACCGCCCTCGAATAGATAACCGCTCCGCTTCCACGACGTACAGTTCCCACCCGCTATACTATGGCTTTCCAAAACAGTAACGTCAAAGCCGCACCTTAACGCATACACACCCGCGCTAAGCCCCGCAATGCCGCCCCCTATGACGATAACCTTCTTCTTCATGGAAATCCTCCTACTAATAATTTCATGCAATTATTCAAAACAGAGTAACAAGAGATAGGGCATAAATTGTACTTGCATTTATTTGTACTTCACTAATTTGTGGTTTTAAACATAATCTGGCTCTAACCGAGTTCCCATTATTACTATCAACTGTATACTATTATATTCCTTTGTTGATATTTCGCATAGGGGTGATAATATGCAGTCTGATAGATCCTACCCGATAGTGGAGCAATATCTTTCTTATTTGACTACTATCAAGGGCCGCAGATAAATACGGTACTAGAATACAGGTTAGATTTGTTGCAGTTCTTGGATAGTCAACAGCAAATCGGGCAGAGCTGCTTCTTCTGTTCTTCCCTGTAGGTTCGTCTTGTTCGTTTTTCGGTTATGGCTTCTCTGAATATACCCGTTATGGATTTGAAAGATTCATAAGCCATGGATGCGCGGATATCATACAGCCGGATCTGTGCGTATGCGGGGGCTTTTCGGAGTGGCAAAATATCCTTGCGCTGGCTCATTCCAACCATATTATGGCTTTCCTCAT
>DHOG01000040.1:4608-5653 GCA_002410715.1 Ruminococcaceae bacterium UBA5396
CATATTATGGCTTTCCTCATGTCTGGGGTTCAGGTATCGCGCTGGCGGCGGCGCTACACGCGATTGTGAATATCCCCCGCCTACCCCATACGGCAAACCCGGTTCCCCTCCAGAACGAACCGGTGATTGAATACGATAAAAACAGAAATCCGCTTAGAGATGATTTGCTCAATGAAAAGCTGGTCTTTGAGGACGGACAGCTTGTGGTGGCACAAGGGCCGGGACTTGGCGTAAGTATAAATATGGATGAGCTTGCTGACATCTACACGCCCCGCCTGAAGCACGCGCCGCTTTTCCATGCATAGCCTGCCGCCCGGCATCAGGCCGTGTGCAATGATTTTATGTCCCATGCCGCATCCCCGGGCAATGAGCGGAATCCTGACATATGCCGCTGCCAAGATAGTTAACGTTACCGATGGTGCCACCTGCCCGCACCATGTTGACAGCCTGTATAAATCGTAGTTGCCGCCCGCCACGATAACCCTGTGGACGCCGCGGCCGGAGGGCGCGAACCCACCGCGAATATCTGCGCAGCGCCGCCCCGGTCACCGCCATCAAACCCACCGGTCCGATGGCCAACCACGGTGACGGTGTTTCCAAACTGTACGTCCAACATCTCCATGCCGTGGAAGCCGGTGGGAACCATGTCGCTCAGCATGACTGCCGAGGTCAGGTCAATATTGTCAGGCAGAAGCGCCAGGTTGGCATCCGCCTCGTTTACGTGGAAATATTCCCCGAAAACGCCATCCTTGAAGTTGGAGAACTTCCAGCGATGGGGTTGCCTGGGAATAAAGAAGCCCAAAGGATCGTCTTAGGCTCTTACCTGAGGAGGGGGGTAACGCCGATTTTATTTTGAGGATTTTCGCCGGTTGAAAAATGCAGGAAAGCAGTGGGGAGGAGATGTTAAAAATTAGTTTTCCCCCTGCTCAAAGGTGGCGTTGCCAATGTGCTGCTTCTGCTTTATGTATTCTTTACGTTCTTGAGCCTGTATAATCTTTCCTACCTTGCTCATCCATGGGCTTTTTTTCCGGTCTGTGTGACCGCC
>DHOG01000040.1:5825-10263 GCA_002410715.1 Ruminococcaceae bacterium UBA5396
GTGTGACCGCCCTCAACTTTTCAAGGGCGCTTAACGGTAGATCACTTTATCGCAATTCTGGCAATAGACCAGGTTCCTGCCAGTTAAACGGGCACTCTCATAAATTCCCTCGTTATACTGTTTTTCCCGGGCAAAGCCCTTACAGCAGCTCCCCATGATATGTGCGTTTGGTGTAGAGCCCCCATCACTGCCGCAGTGGGGGCAGTGATGGGGGAATAGCTTAATGGCCATAAATAGACCGAAACCTCCATAAAAAGGCGGGAATGACCGTTTCCGTACTCCTTTTTGATTTGTTAAACAAAAGTCCACAATAATGTGGACACATTCTCGGAAGCTGTCGCCTTACTTACGCATGCTTTTTTTGTTAAAATGAGCACTATAAAAATCGTTTTAGGAAAGCAAGCATGTTGTTTTTAATTAATTTCGCAAAAGATGAGTGGGAGAACGCGGCGTAGCGGACTAGAGATCAAAAGGAAATACACATATTAACATAAGGAAATGGAGCACACATATCAAGGGAGAAAACAATGAACGACAGGCAAATTGCGTTTGTTCGACTTTTATTGGAACACAATGATTTTGTACCATTGGAGACCTATGCCGAAAGCCTTGGGATATCAGGAAAAACAGTGAGGCGTGAATTGCCTTCGCTGCAGCAGGAGTTGGCTAGTTTTGGTGCGCATATTGAAAAAAAACCTGGCGTGGGAATTCGCTTAAATCCGGGTAAAGCAGGGAAGGGACGACTTTCCAATAGTGTAGCTATGTCTGGCTTCACCAATGCCAGTTATCCCTATGCGGCATGGATGAAACGGGCGCGACGTATGGATATAGCTTTGAATCTACTTCTGTATTCCGATGAAACAACCTCCCTCTCTTTGCTTGCGTATAAATATTACACAGGGAAAAGCAGTATACACAATGATCTCAAAGCCTTGGAAAGTTTCTTTAACAAGCACGTTATCCAGTTACAGAGATCTCCAAAGGGAACAGGAATCATCGGCAACGAAAGTAATATCCGTGAAGCATTGGTTGATTTGCTTGTCTACCTATCCGACAACAATATCGACTCCGAAGCTAAAGCGGAGCTACGTAGCCTGAACCAGACATCTGGCAACACGCCTATCACACTGTTGAGTACCTTTACGGCAGATGACCTCAGCTTTGTAGAAGCTCAGGTGAATGAGGTAAGCCGTCTTGCCCAATATCTATTTGACGATAGGGATTTTATCATTATTTCCATGCGCCTTCTAGTGGCCATATATCGTATTCGCGAGGGATTTTGCTTACAGCCGGATTATCCGGACAGTGAAAACAATCCTTTTATCCATGATTCGGCAGTGCGCATTGCCCAAAATATAGAAACCCACTATAAGGTGCAACTACCTGAAAAGGAGATAGCTTATTTATATTATATCTTTTCGTCCACTAGCCTAGCCATGCAATGTGCAGCGGATAACCAAATAAATGAAGCGGATGAGTTAACGGCAACTGCCTTCAGCGAGGATTTTTGGGATGCCTTCTCTGTGGTTACCGGTATCAACCTGCGCAAATCCCCTTCGCGGTATTCTAGCGTCATCTTGCACATTACACATATGCTGCATCGGGCCAAGTTGAATATGCCCGTCCACAACCCAATTATGGATATATTGTACCAGGATTACAAGGGGCTTGTGAACGTGTGCCAGATCATCTGTTGGCTCCTGACCAAAAAGCTGAATTTGCCCAACATCTGCATGGATGAGATTTGCTATCTGGTGCTGTACATACAGGGGGAGCTGCTTGCTAATGAGGAAAAGGCGCATATCCTGCTGGTATCTAACACGCCCCAAAGCGTTATGAACCTCATGAAGCAAAAGATACTTTCACGGCATCCCCGGTGGACTATCACCTGCTCCGATTACGCCGGTTATCTTAGCAGCACCAAGTCTACCTACGACTTGGTGGTGTCTACGGCGGTGATCGAACGGGATAGCGCCTTTCCCCACGTTTTTGTTTCCCCCGCATTGGGCAATGGGGATTTCCTTAACATGGAGCGGATACTCTCCGCCTCCCGCCATGACAGCGATAATATGTTGCTGGAACTAATCCGTACCGTTCATGATATCAGCGACATCGGCTGTGTGGTTAACATCATCATGGACGATGTGGAGCTAATCCCAAAGGTGAGTGCGTTGACGATAATAGCGCTCAAAGGCATTGAGTTTATTTATTGCCCCAATACTTATGGGCAAAACAGCTGTGATTTTATTATGGACAAGCAGACTGACCAGATTAAAAAGGTCGTTATTAATATGTGCGAATGTGACTATATGTTGTTCACCTCAAAATTGGTATATCAATTGGATAATTACCCTGAAACCGTTGTTGAGGAGTTTGTAAACTATCTAAAAAAGGAGATGTCTTTATGTTCAAGGTAATTGTTTTTACCCATGGTAGACTGGGAGAGGAGTTGATCAACACATCTAGTCTGATCATGGGGGAACAGGAAGATATAGAATCTTATTCCTTGATGCCCGGTTGCGATCTGGACGAAATGAAGCAAACCCTGCTTTGTGCCATTCGACAGGCCAATGCAAAGGGGCAAGAAGTATTGGTGCTTACCGACCTAATGTACGCCACCCCGTTTAACATCATGATCTCCCTCAAAGGACAGTGCGAGTTTAGGCATCTCACAGGCACCAATCTTGCGCTGCTCACTGAAGCCCTTAATGCCCGCAGCGATAAGGGGCTGGACGATATGTGCGAAATTTGCCAGACCGCCCAGGAGGGAATTATGGATGCGGACGAACTGATACGGCGGGTCGGAGTGTAGAATAGGCAGAAAGGAGGAGCGCATATGAAAAACATTGTATTAACCCGTATCGACGACCGGCTGATCCACGGCCAGGTTGTCACGGCATGGATTAAACAGTACCCTGTTACTCAAATACTGATTATTGACGATGAGCTTTCCACGAACCGGTTGATGGAACGTATTTACACTGCGGCGGCACCGATTGGCATAGGTATTTGGATCAAATCGGTTCAGGATGCCATCGCTTTCCTGCACGAAGATGCGCAAGACGGCGAAAACTATCTAATTTTAGTCAAGGTGCCGCAAACCATCGAAGCCTTATTGGAAAGCGATATCAAAATCGGCAAAGTGATCTTAGGCGGGATGGGGGCTAAGCAGGGGCGGAAGACCTTTAATCGCAACATTTCGGCCAACCAGGATGAAACCGATAGTTTTAGGCGTATCATCGACCGGGGCACCGAGATCTTCTACCAATTGGTACCCAACGATAAAGCGGTCAACATTAAAAGCATTCTCGACTGAGGAAGGAGTTAGATTTTATGAATATCACACAGGCTCTTCTACTATCATTGCTTTACTACCTTGGAAACAGCAGCTTTATTCTGGGCGTAAATTGGTGGACATTGATGCGCCCGCTGGTCTCCGGCTTTTTTGCCGGCGTTATCCTGGGTGATCCGATAACGGGCGCAATCGTAGGTGCGCAGATCAACATTTTGTATCTTGGGTTCATCGGGGCTGGCGGCGCGCTACCAGGCGACATCTGCCTGGCTGGTGTGGTAGGCACAGCCATCGCCATCACAGGGAATCTACCGGTGAAAACAGCCATGGCACTGGCAGTACCGGTGGGGCTGCTGGGAACTATCATCTGGGTGGTCAAACTATCGCTGAACACCTTTTGGGTGCGTATTTGCGAAAAGATGGCCAGCAAGGGAGACACCAAGCATTTTTGGATACCGAACGTTGCCTTGCCGCAGCTGTTGTTATTCTTTATGTCCTTTATCCCTTGTTTCTTGATGGTGTATTTCGGTACGGAATACGTGGCCGCTACCATTCAGTTCCTAGGAGATACCGTGGTAGGCGTGCTTACTACTATCGGTGGCATGCTGCCCGCCATTGGTATTGCCCTAACCATGAAATCCATCTTCAAGGGACAGACGATCCCGTTTTTCTTCCTAGGCTTCCTACTCATCCAGTACTTCAAGCTGGACATGATTTCGCTGGGTATCCTGGCGATCGTAATCACCTTCATCGTCATGCAGGTAAAAGGCTTGGACTTCTCGAGCGCCAAGAGCCTGCTTGCGCGGGACAAGGACAAATCCAATGCCTATGTGCTACTGGATAAAAAGACGATCCGCAAATCTTGGCTGCGCTGGATTATGTTCAATCAGGCCAACTACAATTATGAGCGTATGCAGGGCACCGGATTCTGTCATGCGATGGTGCCGGTGATCGAAAAGCTCTATCCGGACGATGCGGAAAAGCGCGGTGAATTGATGACCACTCACATGCAGTTCTTTAATACTGAGCCTCAGTGGGGTGCCTGCATCATCGGACTTTCTGCGGCCATGGAAGAAAAACGCAAACAGGGCTCTGCAGAGATCACCGAAGAAGCAATCACTTCCCTAAAGTCTGGCTTGATGGGCC
>DHOG01000040.1:10449-12568 GCA_002410715.1 Ruminococcaceae bacterium UBA5396
GGGCTTGATGGGCCCGCTGGCCGGTATTGGAGACACTATCGATGGTGGCGTGATCACTCCGCTGATGCTGACGCTGTTTATCGGTATTACCATGACGGGCAATATCTTCGGAGTAATCGGCTATATCCTGCTAGAGGCCCTGATCATGTGGACCATCTACTGGTATTCCTACCGCATCGGCTACGAGAAGGGTAGCGAGGCCATCGTTAACATCATGGAGAGCGGCATGATCAACCAATTGATCGCGGGCGCTTCCATCATGGGCTGCTTGGTGTTGGGGGGCCTGGTTGGCAACTATGTTTCCTTAGGGCTTAGTGTGAACATCCCGCTGGGCGAAACTATGTTTAATCTTCAAGAGCAGTTGTTCGACGTAATTCTGCCGGGCATGCTGCCTCTGCTTCTGACCTTGGGCTGCTTCACCCTTACGAAAAAAGGCTGGTCCTCGGTCAAGGTCATCCTGCTGATTGTCGCTCTCGGCCTGGCGGGAGGTTTGCTAGGGATTCTCGCATAATACAGAAAGGCTGATATATGAAAAATCAATATAAATCCTACCCGTTGGAGGAATTCCGACGTCACAACGAATCGCTGCAAAAGGAAATGGCTCGTGCAGGCATTGATATGCTGATGCTATCCACTCCTGAAAATATCTATTATTCCACCGGCTATCGCTCCTGGTACACCTCAAGCCTGTTTCGGCCAGTATATGTACTGGTGCCGCGCGAAGGGGATCCAGCCATCATCCTACGGCTCTTGGAAAAGACCACTGTACACTTCACCAGCTGGACCGAGCGCGTCTACTGCTGGGGTACAAGCAGCCGCAACCTAGGTCAGCTGGAAGGAAAAGACCCAATCGAGCTATTGACTACCGTGCTGCTGGAGATCCAGCCGGATACTAGAACCATCGGTCTTGAGGCCGGTGATGGTCAGCAGCATTTCTGGTCGTTATCGCTGTTAAACAGCATGATCAAATCCCTACCCGGTATCGAGTTCGTAGACGGCGCATTGGCTATACAGCGCGCCCGGATGATCAAGACCGCGTGGGAGATCGAGAAAATCCGCTATGTGTGCGGCATTACCGAAGAGGCTATCTTGGAGACAGGAAAGACCATCCGCGCCGGGGTGACCACTGAAAAGGATATATCTACCGGCATCGCCCGGCGTATGGCCGAAAAGGGGGCGGATAAGATCTCTTATCTGACCGTGACCAGTGGCGTCGACAAGTATTGCACCTTCAACTCCTACGCGACCGATCGGGTGGTTCAAAAGGGTGAATACGTGCTAGTGGACATTAGCTGTCACATAGATGGCTATGCTTCGGATCTAACCAGAGTGTTCTACCTAGGCGAGATATCGCCTTTGGAACGAGAGATGGCCGAAGTGGCCAGCGGTTGCGTGGTGGCCGCTAAAGAGGCCATGAAGCCCGGAGTACCGGTATCCGAGATCAACCGTATCTGCGAAGGGTTTATCCGAAATTCCCGCTTTCGGGACTACCTGCTGCACTCCAGTGGTCATTCTATCGGCCTGAACGTGGTAGAGTACCCAATTATCAGCGATGATGCTACGGAAGTGTTACAGCCCGGTATGGTATTTGCCGTGGAGAACGGGGTGTACCCCTACGACCTGGATAAAGGTGTAGAATCCATCTATCTGTCATTCCGGATGGAGGATGAAGTGCTAGTGACCGAAAGCGGCGCGGAATGGATCACCGGCCCAGGGGAGCCCGTCATAGAGATCCCTTGCTAAAACCTTCCACCCTTTAGTTTGGTTGGGGAAAAAAGAGGAACGGCAAGGAGGCCTGCGACAGGAGCCTTGCCGTTCCAAACACAGATATATGGAGAGAAGACCGATGAGAGAAGTAACAATACGGGTGACCAATAAAACCGGACTGCACGCTCGCCCGGCATCGCAGCTGGTTACCCTGGCAAGGCAATATCAATCCACCGTGCAACTAGTCAAGGCCAATATTACAGCAAATTGCAGCAGCATAGTAAAGGTGCTTTCCTGCAACGTGATGCAGGGTGATGAAGTGGTGCTGCGCGCGGACGGACCGGACGAAGAGCAGGCCCTTGAGGCGCTCGCTGCCTTTATCTCCAACCTGGAGGAATAAAACATGGACACC
>DHOG01000040.1:12722-14521 GCA_002410715.1 Ruminococcaceae bacterium UBA5396
GGACACCAAACTGTACGGGAACGCCGTATCCGCCGGTGTGGTGCTCGGGAACACATTTCTGTACCGCCCGTTTACGCCCACGGTGGAGGAACGGCTCATCGCCCGGGAAGAAATCCAACACGAAAGAGAGCGTTTTCGTGATTTTGCCGCAAGGGCAAAGCGTGAATTGGAACAGATCATAACGGCGCTTGCGGCGCAAGATCCTGCCCAAGCTTCTATATTTGAGGCCCAGAGCGAAATCATGGAGGATGAAGAACTCATCGTCGAAATCCACGAAGCTATCGAAAAGACTCTTTTCACGGCGGAGCGTGCCGTAGATACCGTTTACCGCCGAAACGCCGCAATATTGGCAGCTCTACCAGGGGACATCATCAAAGAGCGTGCAGCAGACCTGATGGATGTGCATGCCCGGCTGCTGCGCTGCGCCGCTGGTCTGCCTGAAGCAAACTTGTCCCGGTTGGCAAAGCCGGTAGTTGTGGTGGCGCGGGATCTATTGCCGTCGGACACCGCTACGTTGGATAAACAAAATGTATTGGCCATTGTAACCGAAGAGGGTGGCGCAACCTCTCATAGCGCCATCATAGCACGCAGCTATGGCATACCCGCCCTTTCCGGCGTGCGTAACGCCACCGGCTTACTGCGCGACGGACAATTCGTGGCAGTGGACGCCCTAGATGGTGTGCTAATTGTGGATCCAGATGAGTTTAGCCGTACGCACTATGAAGTCATGCAGACGGAATACCTTGAGCGGCAGGCTAATGCGCGGGCCTACCAGGATAAAACGCCGCTGACCGCCGATAGTACTCGCGTGGATGTGCTCTTGAACATTGCATCGGATAAAGATGCGCAGCAACAGGCACAGGTAGCATGCGACGGCGTGGGCTTGTTCCGAACGGAATTTCTATACATGGAACGTGATGCGGTTCCCACGGAAGAGGAACAGTATGAAGCCTATAGATCGGTGGTGACCGCATTTGGGGAACGCCCGGTCACATTGCGCACACTAGATATCGGCGGGGATAAGACCCTTAGCTATATGGCGCTACCTAAAGAACAAAATCCTTTTTTAGGAAAGCGTGCGTTGCGGCTGTGCTTCAATGAGCCGGAATTGTTTTTAGCGCAACTTCGCGCTGCCTTACGTGCCTCGATCTTTGGGAATTTGCAGATCATGCTGCCAATGGTGGGCTCGGTAGAAGATATCCGCAAGGCAAAAACCTATATTGAAGAAGCGCGCCAGAGCCTTACCCGGGGTGGCTTACACTTTGCATCGGATGTAAAGGTAGGCATCATGGTAGAGATCCCCTCTATCGCACTAATTGCCGACATAGCAGCGAAGGAAGTAGATTTTGCGAGTATAGGCACCAACGATTTGTGTCAGTACCTGATGGCAGCGGATAGAATGAACCCGGATGTATCTGCCTATTACCAGTTATATCATCCAGCAATGTTCCGGTTGGTAGGCTTTGCGGCACGGGAATTCGAGAAGGCGGGTAAGCCACTCTCCGTCTGCGGTGAAAGCGCGGGCGATCCCCTGGCTGTCATCGCCCTGCTAGGGGCCGGTGTGCGCAAATTTAGCATGAGTCTTTCCGCCGTGGGGAGGATAAAACAGATGCTATCGGTTTTGCATGTGGAGCGCGCTCGGCAAGTTTATGAGAAAGTCATCGCAAAAGAAAGTGCGACACAAGTATATGAACTATTACAGGCAGAATATCGTGCGCTAAGCGGTAAATGATGAAAAGAAAACGTACATAACTTTTGAGACGGGGGTGCGGACAAAAGCTGGACAAGTGCAGGCTGTG
>DHOG01000087.1:0-181 GCA_002410715.1 Ruminococcaceae bacterium UBA5396
GCCGTTTTTGTGAATCCAATAAGCACCTTTTTCACCGCCATAAAATGGCGCATCTTTCAGCACAGATTTACCCTGTTCCAAACAAACTGCATCGGATATTTCACGCAAGCGGTAATGATCCGAAATATGGTTTTCGAACTTCCGCCCCGTTTTAAACGAAACGGAGTTCACGACCATGTGA
>DHOG01000087.1:353-3153 GCA_002410715.1 Ruminococcaceae bacterium UBA5396
TTTTGGTGTTGAGATGCGTGGTGACAACGATTTCATATTCGTTGCCCCACATCCGTCGTGCAGTTTCCATTCCTATGCGGTGTGCTTCCTCCGCAGTCACCTCACCATTTTTAAAACTCTGAAATCCGTGATACGCCATATTGCCGCCTATTTTACCGAACCGGCGCTTTGTCGCCATCATCTGCTCATACGCACGTTTCTTTGGGCAGTTAATAGAATCAACATACATCGCCTTGTCGGTTTTCTCATCATCCCCGACATACCGAAGTGCCTTGTACAAATCGTCATCCAGATATTTTTGCTCGGTAGTTTTGTCTGGATTTTGGGCGTATTCGATCACATCTTTCAGGTTCCCTTTGACCGGCCAGAATCCAGTAGTCGCCATGCCGTATCACTCTCCCTTTTCGGGAAGCAGCAATACCGATCTTATGTCGTCAACCAATCGTAAAAGCTCGTCTTCCGTTTCTGTGCTAACTTTGCCATCAATGGTATTACATAGCTCACACAGCTTTGCATGGAACGGATAAAATTCATCCGGCGGTATCTCCCGCGGCGAATACCCCAGTGCCCGCTTTCGTAGGTATTCAGACATGGAAAGACCGCAGCTTTTAGCACTGCAGTCAATACGCTTTTTCTCTTGTTCTGTCACTCGAACGAAGATGCCTTTATTTCGCTCCTCCATAAATAATCATTCCTTTCAAATGGGGTGTTAGGGGCAACGCCCCTAAAGAAAGAACCGGCGAAATACCGGTTCTGATTGGAGTTTGCAATACAAACTCCCTGCTCGTTACGGTATAAGACAGTCTTTCTCTCTCATGAAATCAGGCAGTTCACGTTTAGCTAAATATTCATGACAATAGAATCCCTCTATGATCTTATATGGGAGGTTTTTGGGTTTGTGCCATCTCTTCTCAAAGATGAAAAAATAGAGTGGAGCGCCGATATCCGGATATCCAATTCCCGTGAGGTCGGATTCGGAAAATTTTAGTGTATACCATAGATTCCAGTCCTCCGGCGTGATAAGCAATATATGAATAAGGCGATTCTCAGTATCCATAAACCTTTCCCGTACCCAACCCACGGCTTGCCCGCTGAACCCCGGTTTTACAAAAGTTCTGCCGCCATATTCAATTACTTCCTCGACAACTCCACCCTTGTTTACCGTTGTAATCTTAAACTTGTTCATAACAATAACTCCTTTGTTTACAATTTTGAGCGCAAAAAACCGCCCTTCCTTTCAAAAGAGCGGCTCATAAATTTCTTGCGCTATGTAATTTTTATCATTCTCCGCAAACCTTGAGAATGACCTCGTTCAAAAAAGCAATAGACCTTTCTTCAGATATATATTTGTTTCGGAGTTCAACCAGTGCGGTAATAATCGCTCCACGCTCATATTCGTCAATTGTAATTTTGTGTGATTTTATCTTCAAGAATATATCAGCTCCTCCCGAATTATCTCTTCTACACGGCTTCGGATATTGGTCATTTTCTGAATCCACATCATTTGATTTTCGAATTTAAGCTGCTCAGTCACACCCTCGGATTTTGCCATCTGCTGTGAAAGACTCTCCATGCGCTGATTGGCGGTTTGGTCAATCTCATATAAATGCTCATTCAGCTTTCCGCTGGTAAGCAATGAGGCGAACAACCCCTTGCGATGCTCTTTCAAATAATGCCGCCGCATGAGTCCGAACCGTCCAATTTCGCACTGTTTTTCCTCCGGCAATGTGAGGTCAGGCAGATAATAATCCCCCACAAGGGTATACGAAATTCCGGTCTGTTCGTTAGTAAAATATTTTTTTAAGTTATTCATATGCGTCACGCCCCTTTCGCCTTTCATTGTATATGAGGATAAGACGGGCCGCAAATGTGCGGAATAAATTTTTCGCTCGGAATAATACATATTGATATTATTTCGTATGCAGCACAATATCGTATAAAAAATTAGTCCGCTACATTTACAATTCGCAAGCCTTTGGATTTTGCATAGTTTACTGTATAGGCAGTACCGCCGCTTTGTTCAGTCAAATAGCATACACAAACGCTGCTGTAATCGACCAAATGGCGGTTGCGCTTTTGCATACAGCCCCGTGAATATTCCTGNNAGAGAGGATGTGACCACAATGAAAAATAAATATATAACCACAAGACAAGCAGCGGAAAAATGGAATATATCTGACCGACGCGTGCGCATTCTGTGCAGCGAGGGGAAAATTCCCGGAACGCTAAAAGAAGGCAAAGCGTACAAAATTCCAGCCGATGCTGTAAAGCCTGTCGATGGCCGTGAGCGTAAATCAATCGATGATAATGCTGTTCGCTTTCTCAAATGGGATAACGATGTGGTCGCAAAGATCGATAGCACCAATGCGGTTGCTTTTATAAAACCCAATTATAACGAGGTGGTTTCCCTCTACACACGCGGGTCAAAAACTTGGACATCGGAGCAGTTTGCGGAGTTTTTATCTCAGCGAATTGTCAGCCGTGACCGTCGGGATATTGAAAAAATACTGTTCCGATTAGGACTGTCTCACTATGATATTTTGCGTATTTCCGAAATCACAAGGGGCATTCATCCTAAAGATTTGCTTTGGATTGCTCACAATGAAAACGAGCGACTTGACAATATAATTACCGATGTTTTCGATTCGGTCTTTCATCAGAAAATTGATCTGCAAGGCGACAGCATCGACACCCCGGAGGGCTATAACATTAAACGCTACGGTGTTTATAATGAAAACTACGGTATTTACAAGCAGCGGATTAGTCCGCTTACCACCGATGTGGAATCAGAAGTTGCGGT